>JACPBB010000002.1:0-210931 GCA_016180525.1 Parcubacteria group bacterium
AGCAAAAACTACCCCGCTTAGGCGGGGTAGTTTTTGTATGTCTTTACTTTTGTATGTCTTTACATGATTTATTCGATAGCATCAAGGGCTAATTTAAGCGCTTCATCTCCAGGCACCGCAATAAGACCTTTTTTTAGAATTTCTTTTGCTTTTTCAACATCTTTAAGCACTTCAAGGTAAAAATCTGCCGTTTGCACATAGAGATAGGGTAATTTTGAGTCATTTTCTATGGCTTTAAGATAATTTTTTTCCGCTAAGATTGGATTTCCCAAGTAATAGCCGTATAAAGCGCCTAAGTTACCAAACGATATAGAGTTATTTGGCCGTATAACGCTTGCGTACTCCCACGCCTGCCGTGCGCCCTCGTAGTCCTCAATTGATTTACGCCTTAATCCAAGATCAATCCATTCATTAAACAAACTAGCATCTTGCTTAAGAAGCACCACAAGGGCGCTTATTTTACTTATGATTTCGTCTTTTTGTGATGGGTGCGTGGAATCGGGAATTACAATTTGCCTATCTAAATCTGGCACCGGTGTCGTAAGGGCCATTTTCCCATCTTCTGTCGCCGTGGTGTTTTGAGGTACCTCTACGAGCACCCCTTCTGGTATATTTTTTTCCTGCACCTCATCCATATTGGACCCTTCAACTTCGTTCAGTGTAGGCGATTTAGCGATATTGTTTTTAACAGCTACATCGGTATATATAATGTAGCCAACAAAAGATGCTAAAATAAGAACCAAAAAAGCGATATACACGTGCTGTTTTTCCGTCATGATAAAACTAATTGTAGTATAATTTTTTAGTTTTTGCAATCTGCTAAGAAGATTCAATATCCGTGCCAAGTGTCTTTCCTTGGAGAAAGCTCTGCTAAGGAAAGACCTTTGGTTAATTTATTAAACAAAAAATCCCCTAAAAATAGGGGATTTTTTGTTAGCCCTCCGACAACACGTCGGAGCACAAGGCGGCTAATTTATTAGTGAGTGAATACTCGAGTCTGCATGTCTTGGCCGACAGTCGGGAATCCAGGAAGACCATAGCTGTTCGTCCAGTCAGTCGCATTGTTAGATGCAGCTGCTGCCGTAAGCGTGGTCGTTGAGTTTGGAGACCAGATGAATCGGTCAGTTGTTGAAGCACTGTTTTCAAGAGCGCTAACACAACCCATGTGCGCAGTCGCATCGTAGAAGCAGCCCGCTTGTACACCTGAAGGTTCAGCAGAGTCAGAAAAGAGCTTAATCGCAACGGTTTCAGTGTTGTTCGCGGTAAGCGTTGCAATAGTGCTTGCGCGCAAAACATAGTCCTTTGAGTTACCTGCCTGAATTATACGGTCTACCGCAGCGTCATCAAATGTAATTCTCAATTTTTCAGCGCCAGCATCTCCCGTAGCTGAAGTTGAGGTTGAAACACCGGTTGCGTTTACCGCCCCACCTGGACCGAACAACTGAATTCCAGAAATTTCAGCAAGACCAGTTATGCTCACATTGAATGAGAGCGCTCGGAGCGTAACATCGCGTCCTGAGGCGGCAGTAAGACGAATTTTGTAGAGGTCGCTTCCTGCGGCAAGAGCCGTTGCGGTTGTTACGTCAGAGACGGTAATAAGGCCACGGTACACTTTTACTGCATTTGCGGCTGTATCACCACTTGAGCCGCTAATCGTTACACCTGAGCCAACACCGGTCGCGTAGTTACCATTAAGACCATTGTTGTCTCCATCGTAATCAACTGAGACAACGGCGCCAAATGAACCAACCGCGCTGTTTACATCATGTCCGGTAAGGTCCCCTTTTACGGTAAGGGTAACTGAATCACCAGCATTTATTCGCACTGGAGTACTCAAGGTTGAAGTCGCAAGGTCTTGGTTGTCTCCCGCGCCAAGTCCGAACTGTGCTTCACCAACTTTAGTGGAGCCGTTCCAGATTGACACCTTTTGGTTTAGAAAGTCATTTGGCGTGTTTGAAGCCGTGTTTCCAAGTGCAAGCGCGATTTGCTTGATATCAACAGATTCATCAGCTGACGCTTCAAAGCGATATTTTGCAAGTGTAACATCCGACGTTCCCGCTTGCACAGCTTTGAATAAGACTGACGTGTCATTTGTAACCGTGTAAGCACCGTTTGCTGCGGCGGTCATCACTTGACCGTTTGCGTCATTGAATGTTTCAACGATTGTTTCGCCTGAAGTAAGTCCTGTTGCGGCAGTAAATGTAGCGGCGCCATCAAGACCCCACCAGTAGAGTGCTGTTACGCTACTCTTAATATCACATTTAAGTGATAGTGTCTTTGAAGTTCCTTTTGCAAGCGTAATGCCTGTTCCATCAAAGATGAGACTTGTTGAGGAAGCCGTGTCAGCTGTTGCGGGGTTTTTAACATTTGAGCCAGTCGTCAAAGATACCGCGCCGTCATAGAGCTGACAGTTCGTAAGGTCAGTTCGCGTTCCAGTCGTGTCAAAGTAGAGTGGAATTGATGTAACCCTAATGTCTTCACCAGATTGTGATACATCAAAGATGTACCGAGCGAATTCAAACTGGCTTGCTCCGGCAATGACCGTTCGCGCTGTCGGCTGTGCTGAGACAGAAACCGTAAACGCACCGGCTTTTACCGTCTGCGTTGAACCGGTTACCGCTGAAGCTGGAGCGGGTGTAATGGTGTTACCAGTTACCTGTCCTGTCACCGTTCCAAAGTCAGAGCTTGGCGTCGTTGAAGCAACGACCGTGTCGTTGTTCGCGAAATCAGTTCCAAGTTTCGCTTTGAGAATGACATTCGTGATACCAATCGGAAATGTAATTGAGTCAGTGAGTGTAATCGAGCCTGATTTATCCGTTGCGCCGGAGCCGTCTGCAGGTCCTGCAAGAACGGTACCGTTTGAATCAACAACAATGAGATTGGTAAGGTCAGCAAGACCGATTGTCGTTCCTGCGTTGTCGGTTAATGTAAAGTTAAACGCCAACTGTGAAACCGAAACGGGTTCACCCTTTACATCAAAGGTAAATCCTGCAATCGGCTGGTCTGAAAGGTTGATCGCAATGTTTTGCGCAGGTACTCCTGCCGTCCACGATGAGACGTTCATCGTACCATTTGAGACGGTAACTTGTGCCGCATCATAATACGGGTTGTTTGTTGTTTTGAATGCAGCAGAATCAGCGGTCGTGTTGGTCCCAAATGGGGGTGTAAGGCCAAATCCATAGAGATTCCCCACAATGTGAACATCTGTTCTTCGCTCAATGTCAAAGTCAACGGTTCTGTTTGAGCCGCCGATGACATCTCCGCGAATACTGATGTCTTTTGAGAATCCTTTCTTAATTTCAATTCCATTGCTCGGGAAGATGGTTGTGTAATATCTGCCGTTTGCGACAGCGTCATATTCAACGCCATCAACGATTGTTTTGACTTTTGCAAGGTCATCTGCCGTTGCTGAGCCAGACTGATACCATCTAATTGACTTCAAAGTAAGGTCTTCAGCAGAACCTGCCGTAAATTTCGTGCCAGAGAAGTAGTATCCGGTTGTGCCAACTTCTTTGGTCTGGTCTGCGCCAGGGTCAAGAGAGCCCCGCGCGACAGTTGAAATTGAACCAATCGCAAGAGAGTTGTTCACAGTGTGCGTAGCGCCAGTAATCGGGAATGTACCATGAACCGTTGCCGAAGTGTTTACCGACATAACCGCAAGTGATGGGACTTCGCCTGATTCACCGCCAAGGTTTGCGGCGGTATCCATGTTCGCGCCAACGATAACTGTTTTTGTCGTTCCGGCTGGAATTACAAAGTCAGTTCCAATAGTAACTTGGTGGTTTGAATTTAAAGTCTTTTCAATACCGATAAGTGTGCCATCTTCATTCATAAGCACAATGCCGACGAATGAAGTGTCAGCCGCAAGTCCCTGTCGTTCTACGACAAGACTGTTTACGGTGACTGCACCATCAGCGCTCGCGGTTAAGTTTACTTTCGTAAACGGAACCCGCGAAGCTCCTCCTGGAGCCAATGAATTTGATGGCTGTACCGAGTGTTTGCTTACCGTAAGACCGCTACCGATCGGCGTGACAACAACAGGTGCTGGAGCTCCCGGAGTTGCCGGAGTTGTTGCTACCGCCCCAGTTGAGCAGAGTGCGTTTGCTTTCACTCGGGATGACGCGCCGAAATATCCCGTTCCCGCGGAAAGTCCGACAGGGGTGAGAACTTCAGATGCGTATTTGTTCTGGAACTTTGCGACAGCCGCTTTTGTTGCCGGACCAAATGTTGAGGTCTCATTTCCTGGAGAACCTGCTCCACTTGATGCAACAAGAGTTGCTGAATCAGAGTTCAAGAATTTTTGAAGCTTCATGACATCATCTCCTGTTGAGCCGGTCGTCAAGTTGCGAGACCATGTGTATGGACACGCGCTTGAGCCAGTCGCCGCGCCTCCCGAGAGAGTTGCGAGCTGTGCCTGAAGAGCAGAGATTGTCTGCAAGAGGCTCTGGATTTGTGCCGTGAGAGATTCAACGGTTTGTGCCGCTGCCGTGCTCGGAAGAGCGGTCGCGAAGACCATTCCCAAGAGCATGAGCGCAACAACAAAACCGACGATTTTGACAGTTTTAGAAGTAATAATGTTACTCATAGTTTAAGTTGTAAATGTTTCGTCAATTGGCGAAACATTTTTTGTTAGTTATGTTACTGATTAAAATTAACTGATAATTTTTTGTGCCGACGAGCAATTTCAGCGCTCGCGGCATTTTGTTAACAAGGTGTATTGTTGGGTGAATAATACGCTTGTACTATATTTAATTTTTGATCTGTAGATTTTGCAGTGCGACCGAAAATATTCCGGCGCGCATTGCATCTAGTAAATCTAAGTTACTCGACCTTCGTTTCACAATCTAATGTTGTGGGTGCTTTTTACAGCACCTCGACCTAATTATTCTGTGTAGAAATCAAATTAAAATATTCGTTTCAATAATTTCTTTCACTTCAGTATCAATATTATATTGTCAAAGGGCCCGCATTCATTCAGAAAATTCTTCCGTGACGCGCTTTATAATTCTCCATATCCTTATACAGATACAGAAAAAGCACGCATAATTTCACCCATTTCTCTCCTGCATACTATTATAATATGTATGCGAGAGTACTGTAAATGAAATTGTGGATAACTTCAGTATTTTAAGGGGTGTGTCAAGAATATAGGATAAAACATTATCTTATATAGCTTGTCAACAAAAACCGTATTTCAGAAAATTCGGATACAACTAGTGAAACATCCTACACCAAAAAGAGCAAAAAGTTACTTGAAAAGTGCACCATTTGTGGTGTGGTGTGCTTAGATAACCCACGTTTCTTCATTCATTGGCGTTAGTTTTTAGAGTTGCCACACCTTCAATATTGAGACATCAGAGACACCAAACACAGGATGTCAGACACCCGAGATTGTTTGAAATATTCAATCCACTAAAGGAAAGACATTAAGCTAAACACTTTTCAATGCCGCAAGACGTTAAACCTGTCGATCTTGATGAATACATACACCCTACACAAAAAACACAGGGTATTAAATATCGGGTAAGAGAGCATTATCGTTTCTCCCACATCACCAATCGGTGTTTCAAAGTTGCGAACATCGAATGTCTAGAGTTTAGTGTTAATTTATGGAGAGCGCATATTTACTCCAACGCCGCTCGCCTGTTTTGCGTACAATGCCTTGCTCAACGAGAGAGAGAAGTTCACGCTGAATGGTTTTTTCACTGCAACCAGAGACAACTTCTGATATGTCTTTTATGCTCACTTCGCCACGCGATTTTAAAAGTTTAAATATAACGTCTTGCCGCATTCCTTTTTTGCCTATCATCAAACCGGGTTTGCTTTCAATCCTTCGACCTTGCTCAGGATTAACCCTGAGTTTATCGAATGGGTCAACAATATTTTGATTACTGCGTTCTGTTGTTTCCGCAGGTATTTTTTCTTGTCCATTTTGTATGACACTATTTTCTGTCTTTTTAACTTCCCCTGTATTATTTTTATTTTGTCCTTGAAGATACGTCGGTAACCGTTTTTCCCTTGATGACAGATTCGTTTTTAATTCAAAAAAATCTTGCGGAAGCATGATTCCATCAACTGACTGCCGCATTTTAAGACGGTCTTCAAGTGTTTCATACAAGCTTGTATATTCATCTCTTAAAATCGCATAATTCATTTGAGAAATAAATTTTACAGAAACTCCAAAGCGCAATAACGATAAAATTTCCGACAACAGGGGTAGGGCAACACCGACAGCTTCCTCCTTGTGGAGAGCGATCTTGATTCCCTTAAAGGAATTTATAAAGGACAAAAATTTCATTGCGCTATGACGCATTTCCCACTTATATGGCTCTTTGTCCTTTATGAAATCGGTAATTAAATACAGGGCCGTTGTGATTTTTTCAGTTTTTTGGCTTACAAATAAAGCGTGCTGGTCTGTTGTTTCCATTTCAAACCTTGACAACGACTTTTCGCTGCCATTCGCTCCAATACTAGTGTCCTTTTTGTGTCCTTCATCTAAAAACATATGGATTTTTATGAAAATAAAACAGGTCTTTTAATTTTTAAAATGTCGAATAGATCAATTATATATAAAGTTTTTTTTATGCATACTTTACAGCAACGAGGTTATAGGTTATAGGTTGTGAATCATGGGCATTTCTCATACCTAAGAGCTAACACATGGAAACCTAATAAAAAATAGGAACGGTATGTTATTATTACATAATCATGGGAAAAAAGATTAAAAATGGCGGGCGCGGACGCCTTCAGAATCTCTTTTTTTTATCAGAATTAAAAGACGAAACGAAACGATGGATAGTATCCATACTTTCATTCCTTCTAACACTCTTCTTCCTTATCGCGTACGCTGATGCCGCCGGGGTAGTAGGAGTTTTTATAAAAAAAATATTTACTAATTTATTCGGATTTGGATATTTTTTGTTTCCCTTTCTTTTGGCAGGATTCGGCGCAATGCTCCTTATGACAGAGAGGCCGCGATTTGTGGCAACAACACTTATTGGGGGCGGACTTTCTGCCGTTTCGGTACTTGCGCTTCTCAGTATCATAAACACTCTTTGGGGCGGGACAGTCGGATTATATTTGGCGTCTCCTTTTATTGTTTTGTTTGACGTGTTCGCCGCAAAAATTATTTTATTTGGAATTATGCTTGTTTCCCTTCTTATTTTTTTTGACGCGACTCCCGCAAAAACAATAGCGCTTATCTCCTCATTTTTTGTAAAACTAAAAGGGAAATTCGGCAGAAAAAAATCCGATACCGATGTTTATTCTCAAGATGACATTGATGAGACAAGTGCGGAGACTGAAACACCGAAAGAAGTTGACGAGGAGCCTGCGACAGAAAGCAAGACAGAAGACGCGGAGGTAACCATTGCGTCCCGTATTGCTCAAAAAATAAAAGGTGCGGACAAAAATAAAAACGCATTCAAACCCTTGAATTTTTTTAATTCAAAAAAATATAATCCCCCGCCTCTGTCGCTGCTTGAAGAGGATAAAGGAAAGCCCGGAGTGGGCGACATAAAAGCGAACGCGAATATCATCAAAAGAACGCTTCAAAATTTTGGTATCAGCGTTGAAATGGACGAAGTTTCTGTCGGGCCGTCATTTACTCGCTACGCCTTAAAGCCGGCCCAGGGTATAAAGCTTGCCCGTATTGTGGGACTTCAAAACGACCTCTCGCTTGCACTTGCCGCGCATCCCCTGCGTATTGAAGCCCCTATCCCCGGACGCTCTCTTGTCGGAGTAGAAATACCAAACAGCAAAAAAACAACAGTTGGCCTTGGCTCTTTGCTTCTCGCTCCGCAAATGAAGGCTGCGGAAGTTCCTCTTGCATTTCCGGTCGGAAGAAACATCGCGGGAGACGCGGTCGTCGGTAACTTGAATAAAATGCCGCACCTTCTTATCGCGGGCGCAACTGGCTCAGGAAAATCGGTTACCATTCACACAATCATTACTTCTCTCTTATATCGCAATTCTCCGGCACATCTCCGACTTATTATGGTTGACCCGAAGCGAGTTGAATTAACGTTGTATAATAGCATTCCTCATCTTTTGACGCCCGTTATCACAGAGCCCAAAAAGGCAATTCTTGCCTTAAAGTGGGCGGCAAAAGAAATGGACCGGCGCTATGATATTTTAGAAACTGAAGCAGTGCGCGATATTGAGTCATATCATAAAAATATCGTGGAGCCCGCGTATAAAAATAGTAGCGAAACGGCGATGAAAGAAAATGTGCCTTCCCCTGAATTATTGCCTTACATAGTAATCGTCATTGACGAGCTTGCGGATATTATGAGCACCTATCCTAGAGAATTGGAGTCGGCAATCGTGCGTATCGCACAGATGTCCCGCGCTGTCGGCATTCACCTTGTTCTTTCCACGCAGCGACCGCAAGTAAACATCATAACGGGTCTTATCAAAGCAAATATTCCGGCGCGCATTGCGCTCCAGGTATCGTCACAGACAGATTCAAGAACCATTCTTGATATGGGTGGTGCAGAGAAACTCCTCGGAGCCGGAGATATGTTGTTTCTTTCGGGAGATATGGGAAAGCCCGCCAGACTCCAGTCTGCTTATATTGGCGAGCCAGAAATTAAAAAGGTCGTAAAATTCCTCTCTTCCCAATACTCAGAAGATGAATTCGGCATTGATTTAAACTTAAGCTCTCCGAATAAAGACGCCTTATTTGAAGCAACTATTGATGATGATCTCCAAAACGGAGACGATGATGACCTCTACGAAGAGGCGCGTGATATTGTTGTGCGGAGTAAAAAGGCGTCAACCACATTTCTGCAACGAAAATTAAAAATTGGCTACGCGAGAGCCGCCCGTATTATGGATATACTGGAAGAGCGCGGGGTAATTGGTCCCGGAGAAGGCGCAAAACCCCGCGAAATTCTCGTTTCAGCAGAAGGTTTCGGAGAGATGCCGACAGAGGAGACAGAGGAGGACGATTACGAAGAAGAAACCGGGGAGACTAAAGAGAGAACATAAGCATGCCTCGTCAAAAAATTACATCAGGCATTAAATTAGTCGTCGCGACAATTGTGCTGCTTTTAATACTTGGTTATGCTTATGCAAGAGTAGAATCATTTCTTCGCGGACCTCGGATAATAGTGACGAGTCCACAGGACGGAGAGGCTATTCCCCTTTCGTCTTATTTTATTACCGCAGAGATAGAAAGAGCCGCGCACATTACACTAAATGGGCGGCAAGTCTACACCGATGAGTCCGGAGAGTTGCGCGAAGAAGTATTTTTTGCAGAGGGTTTAAATGTTTTTGAACTTGCAGCAAAAGATCGTTTTGGGAGAATAACAAAAAAAGTTTTAACAGTGATTTATAAATAAATAACTAAAGGCACTAGGCGTTAGGCATTAGGAAAATAAATTCTTCTCCTAATGCCTAAGGCCTAATTTCCTAAAGCCTAAAAATATGGCAAAAATAAAAAAGGAAAAAGTAGAAATAAGCGGAGCACTTGACGATGCGCTCTCCGCGATAAAAACAAAATTTGGCGAGGGTGCGATTATGAAACTTGGAGACCGCCCCAAGGTTAACATTGATGCTATCCCGACGGGCTCAATCGGACTTGACGCGGCACTCGGCGTCGGCGGACTTCCCCGTGGCAGAATTGTTGAAATTTTTGGTCCGGAATCCTCGGGAAAAACAACACTCGCTCTGCATGTCGTCGCGGAAGCTCAGAAAAAAGGTGGCGTGTGCGCTTTTATAGACGCGGAACATGCGATGGATCCGGATTATACAAAAAAATTGGGAGTTAATATACAAGATTTGCTCATTTCACAACCGGATACTGGAGAGCAGGCGCTTGAGATTACTGAGAGCCTTGTCCGCTCAGGAAAAATTGATGTTATTGTCGTTGATTCTGTCGCCGCGCTTACGCCAAAAGATGAAATTGAGGGAGAAATGGGAGCACACCATGTCGGCAAACAAGCGCGACTCATGTCACAAGCGCTTCGAAAATTGACCGCAATAGTCGCGAAGAGCAAAACTATCGTTATTTTTATAAACCAAATTAGAATGCAGATTGGGGTCATGTTTGGGAATCCAGAGACAACTCCCGGCGGAAAGGCGCTTAAATTTTACACTTCGGTCCGCATTGATGTACGCCGTATCGCTCAAATAAAAAAAGGAGATGAGGTCATCGGCTCGCGCACGCGAGCAAAGGTGGTAAAAAATAAAGTTGCGGCTCCGTTTAGGTTTGCTGAATTTGACCTTATTTATAACGAAGGAATTTCAAGGGAGGGTGAAATACTCGCGCTTGGAGAAAAATACGGCATTATTTCAAAATCAGGCGCTTCATACAGTTTTGGAAAAGAAAAACTGGGCAGAGGATATGACGCTTCGCGGCAACTATTAAAGGAAAACGCAAAAATACGAAATGAGATTTTGGAAGAAATTAAAAATAAATTGAAAGAAACGAGTTAAAAAGAGCAAAACAAAAATTCCTCCGATATTCATCGGAGGAATTTTTGTTTTGTATTCTTTAGATACCAGCAAATAGTCCTGTTGATCTGCGTCCTATAATATCTCGCGCAAGAAGGGCTACGACAACAATCATACCGAGCATTAACATCTGCACCGTAAATTCAGTATTACGAAGCGCTGATTCAAAAAACGCGTAACTTCCAGAGAGGCCCCAGTCAGGATGCCAGTTTACAAACACATCGCGTACCGAAACATGTGCGGCAAACTGCCATACGAAAAAGAAGATAAGCGCAAATTTTATGGTTACTGCGTTAAATACCTGACGCACAAACCAAATAAAGTATACGCGGCGCATTATTCTTTTTGTTAAATCTGCCATATTTTTAAAACTTACAACACACAACCGACAACAAACAATAAATAGTTGAGGGTCATTAGTTGTTAGTTAAATCTTTATTGACCTTTTTAAACTCTCTTTTGGCGCGATAAATTCTTGTTTTCACAGCTGATATGGAAATTCTTTCAAGCGCGGCAATTTCTTTCTGTGGCATACCGTCAAGAAAATGAAGTTTGAGTGCTCGCCCGAGCTGTTCGGGCATCCGCGATATGATAGAGGCGACATAATCGTATGTTTCAGTATCATCTATCTTTTCCGGAAATGCTTCATATATCTCTTTTTCAACGCGCAACAGAGCGCCATCATCTTTCTTTAACTTCTGATAGTGGGAAAAGGTTGTATTTAAAAGTATTTTATACCCCCACGACTTAAACGAAGCCCCTTCTTGGACCTTAAAACGAGCAGCATTTAAGTATATTTTAACGAATGTCTCCTGAACAATATCCTCAACTTCTTCCCTATTGCCCAAAATACCCCTTACTTTGTTAAGAAATGGGGTTTGATATCTCTGTATCAGTATCTCAAAAACAGCTGGTTTTTTAACTGACAAAAAGAGAATCTCTTCATCTTTTTTGTCGTGAAGCGCTCCTTTTTTTTCTAGAACATCATCAAGCATGAATATATATTATTATATCGTAAATATAATTGGTTCGCTCAGACAAAATGAAAATAAATTTTCATTTTGCTCCTCGCTGTCAATTATAACTCACAGATAGCATTGTATAGTATATCAGACTCTTTCCACATTCAATATGAAAAAATTTGACAAAATTTTAAACATGTTTCAGAAAACAAAATACTCTTGTATTTTGTATGAATCCGATTAAAATCCAAGACAGTATTACGTGCTACCACAAGAAGGGAGAAACCTCATGATGCCAGGCTTTGCGGGAAACATTCTACGGGCAACAGTCGTGGTGTTCGCATTTACAGCCGCTGGCTGCGAGTCAATGAAGAATCTTAACATGGGTACGCTCTTTGGCGCCGGAGCAGGCGCGGCCATTGGCTCGCAAATCGGAAGCGGTAAGGGTAATCTTGTAGCAATGGCCATCGGTACACTCGCTGGCGCATGGGTCGGCACTGAAATTGCCAACAAGCTTGATCACAGCGACAAAATGCACGCAGAGCGCGCAGCACAAACGGCACTAGAGAGAAATGATACTGGGGCGGCAACTCCATGGCAGAATCTCAAAACTGAAAGTTCTGGTACCTTTAAACCGACGAGTAATCCTAAGATGATTGACGAAAAGCGATGCCGCACCTTTATTCAAACGGTAACAATTGAAGGAAAGGAGACCGTCGCCACGGGCACAGCGTGCCAAAAAAATAAAAACGATATGTGGCGTATCGTCTCATACGATAACTAAGCACAAACATTTAACACGACTCAGTTTAGAGGTCGTGTTTTTTCTTTTAAAAAATGAGGTGTACACGAATTTGACATTATTATAAAAGTATTTCAAAGAAAATCTTTATCTTGTTTTTTTGAAAAATGAGACTAATATTCACATTAGAAATTAAGCCATAAAAAATGAGGCGTAGCAATGCGTATGGGAACTCTGTGTGCTGTTATGATAAGCGCCGTTTTGCTCACGGGAGCATGCAGTAGTATGTCACTCCCCGGTGGAGATTTTCTCCAGCGAGAAAAGACTAAAACAAGCGATGAGAAGTGGATTGACTTTGAGGATGCAAAGATTTCATTTGGAGACATTAAATCACATATTGATTCCGGTAAAACTGTTACGGTTCAGGACTTGGACTATCGCGGATTTGGTCCAAATACTAAAAACGCAAACGCGTTCATTTACACGAAACTGGAAGATTTATTCATGGGCACCACTAACGACCGTTCCCGTATACCAGATGACGTAGCGCGCTGCACTGCAAAAAAGGGAGATTGTTATGGACTTCTGAAAGAAATTTCTAATGAAAAACATCAAGGAAAAGAAAGTTTGCTTGAAAGAATTACAAGCAAAGAGGAAACAGAGATTACCGGATGGAAATTTACAGCATTATTTGCGGTTGAGAAACGCGAAAAAGAGGAAGTAGTGGTTGCGGCCTACCTCCACGACGAAAAACCCCAAATAGCGAATGTGGAAAAAGGATCAGATGCTCGAAAATCTTTGATAGATAAAATAGGAATTCTTTCTTTGTTCGGATTTTAATCAAGTAAAAAACGAGCCCGCATTAAGTGGGCTCATTTTTTATAATTTTTTACCATACTGCTTATATTTATCGTGAAATATACGGCAACAGCCCCATGTATCGGGCACGTTTAATCGCTTCCGCTATTTTTCTCTGATTACGGGAGCTTGTGTTTGTTTTTCTCTTTGAGAGCATGCGGCCATGCGTGTTTAAAAACTTTTTTAGTATCTCCGTGTCTTTGTAATCCACACGTTTTACATATGCTCCGCTAAAATTATTGTTGTATGTGTCCATGCCAAAAAATAATGAATTATGTGAAATGAATAATGAATATATTTTTTACAAACCCTGTTAAAACGGTATATCCTCCGGATTAATATCTTCTTCGGGATATTCAATAGTGTCTAATTCTTCCTTCTTCCCGGCATTTTCACCACTATCTTTTTTAGCCAGCGCACCCCCTCCTCCTCCGCGAGGTCCAAATTGCACGCGATCCGCAACAATCTCGGTTCTATATTTCTTTACGCCATCGGGTCCATCCCAACTTCTCGTTTGAATTCTTCCTTCAATGAGCGCAGAGCTCCCTTTACGCAGGTATTGTGATACCGTCTCCGCCTGCCTGCCAAAAACAACAACGTTGTGAAAATCAACACCTTCTTGGGTTTTACCCTCCTTGTCTTTCCACACACGATTCGTCGCAATCGCAAAATTTGTAACCGGCGTACCTGAGGGTAGAGATTTTAATTCGGGATCTTTTGTTAAATTTCCGTAAATAAATGCTTTGTTTAGATACATATGTTTGGGGTTTAATTTTGTCTAAACGCCTTACGCTATCCGCTAAACGCTTTAAATTATTCTACCATTAACTCCTCAATCGTCTTGTCTAATTCCGCCTCTGAAAGTACTTTTTCTGGCTCTTTCTTTTTTTCTGAGGGCTTTTTAGTGCGAATCGGTCGTTTATCTTTAAGAAATATCATTTTCTTTAAGGGCACCGCCTTTTCTTCCGTTGTTTTAATTAAAATAAATCGAAGTATATTTTTATTGTGCCGCAACTCCTTTTCAAGCGCAACGGCATCTATTGACGGCATTTTAAATTTAATCCAACCAAAAAGCGCGGTGTCAAAATATTTCCGCTTCTCCTCAATCATTTTTGGAATAGAATACGCAAGCGTTATGGGGCGTGGCATTTGATCGGAGACAACCATCCCTTTCCTTTTTTCAACAAAATCTTTAAGTTTGCCAACTTCTTCTGGAAGAGACTCTTCCGTTAAGGTCGGCAAAAAATGATACCCCAACTCGTAGAGTTGCGGATCTGTTCCATCGTTTGTGATGTTTGCCTCTAGTTCTTTATCTGCTTCTGTCATATTCAAGCAATGGTAGCAAAAGCAATTTTAAACGTCAACTAAAAGCATGGGCACGCTAAAGAGCGAAAACACGACGAGCGTTTTCAACAAGCGCCCCGCGCACTATTCCAAAATCTTCCCCACGGATTTCTGCAATTTTTTTAACCACTTCTATGACATACACCGGCTCGTTGCGCTCTCCTCTGTGCGGTACGGGGGCGGCGAACGGGCAGTCAGTTTCAGACATAATCATGTCAAGTGGCGCATATTTCACGACTTCGTCATAGTCGTGCGTAAAAGTTAAAACGCCGGTGAATGAAATAGTAAAATCAAGTTCAAAATATTTTTTTGCAATCTCTTTTGTGCCAGTAAAAAAATGAATGTTGCCAAGAAGCATGTCTCCGTGTTCTTTCTTTTTTGATTTTAAAATATCAATTAAATCATCGTGCGCGCTCGCCTCGCCTCCGCCTCGGCGAAGTGGGTCGCGACAATGAATCATGAGCGGCTTATTAAGCTCTACGGCAAGAGCAATATGTGCCTCAAGTACTTCTTTTTGTTTTTGTATTTTTTCTTTTTCCGGTTTCGTGCGAAAGAAATCAAGTCCGCATTCCCCTATCGCGACTACTTTTTTATTTTTTGCCAATTCTCGGTAATAAGAAATATCAAACGATTCTTTAAATACATCGTTCGGATGAAGTCCGACTGTTGCAAATAAATAATCTTTTTCCACAACTTCCCGTATCGCCAATTCTGAACTTTTCGCATCAACGCCTACAACAAGCACACCTACGCCTTCGTCTTCCATCCGCCCCAAAACTTCTTTTTTGTCTTTACTAAATTGCGGAAATTGAATATGCGAATGTATATCAAAATATTTTTGAGTCATGTTCTTAATACTATATCAAAAAAGCCCTCACGAGGAGGGCTTCAAAACTATACTATGCGCCTTATTGGCTTAATTTTTGCAATCTGTTTTTCCAAGTGCCGCGAAGCAATGATGAGATCTCGACCACTCTGCAAATTCATCCAAAGCTCTGCAGTAGTGCCAAAAAACCTGCTCAAACGAACAGCAAGGGGGGCGGTGATACGAGCCCGCTCATTCACAATGGTGCTTAGGTGTTTTCTGGAAATTCCGAGAATGCGTGCCAACTTTATTACGGATAATTTGTAGGGCTTCATAAACTCTTCACGAAGAATCTCGCCAGGATGAGTGGGTACTCGCCTTCTCTGTAATCTCGTAGACATATCGCAATCTCCCGTTTGTCGTAAAAACTAGAAAATAGTATATACTATTTTAAAATAAAGTCAACCCCATATGTTGGATATCGGATGTCCAACAATTGAACAGTTTAGCGGGCACGGGCCTGCGTGACGCCGGAGCCGCCAAAAGGATTTTCCGCGAAGGCAGCAAAAATAAAGGTGTCTGAAGCGTTAAACTGTGTGTCAGAAGACCTTATCTTGAAGCCGTTGGACAGAAAATCAACGTGGTAATTCGTGCTGGTTGCCTCTGCATTGTCTAGGTCAGGCCACAATATTGTGTCCAAAGGATTATAAGTATCTCGCGCTACGTCTAACAGACCCCAAGAACCAAGTGCGCCAGTGCGTTTGGTGATGATTATAGCAGGCCTGAATCCGCACCAAACGAAAGGGCCGTCAGCCGAGCCATTTCCAGTATATTTTCCTATTTTTGAAAACCCAGAAACTTCTGCGAAGCAATACATCACATAATTCTTTGTACTTTGGTTCACGCCCGCCCTAGTTCCAAGCGATACCACACTAGAGGAAGGGTCTGTGCTATTCCAGACATCTGATGCTGCGGAAACTTCTGCAGAATTGCTATGAAGATGTAAATTATAGGTATTATTTGTCATGTTCGTGTGAAAGACAAACCATCCTTCAAGCGCATCAGCACGCTGCTTCACTAATACGAATTTAGGGGCCGCACCAATCCCGTGTCCAACAGTTCCGTTAGCGCCAGTACCTGTATAAGTAACAATTGAAAATCCCGAAGTTGTGTTTGCGCTAACTGTTGAAGTAATTGAGCCGCTTGTGTTGCTTGAACCACTCCCATTACCCCTCCAACACCATGCAACGTTAGGGCTGTTCGCAGCATTGTAATTGCTGTCTGTTCCCAATGTGAATCCAGAAGAGTCAAAACTTTTAAGGCCCTCTGCTACCGTTGATTCATTGTTTGCACTGTCTGAATTAAGTTCAAGGGTTGCGCCTCTTACACTATCAACCAAAACATGCTCAACTATTGTGTCTCTGTCTTTAATCCATACAATGTCTGGCTGGAATGTTGAATTCCCCGAGAGCGTAATTGCGTTTTCAGCGCCGGTTCCCGTGAATATTTGCGCCTGGAAATGTTTACTTGGGTCTGTGACTGTAGGCGCTGGGAGATTTGCCGTATTAATGCGTTTAAAGCCTGTTGGGATTGTATGGACAAAAGCGCTTTGACCGAAATTCCATGTCCACTTAGCGCCACTTTCAAGAAACATGCAGAAAAAATAAGACAATGTGGTTGAAAGAGTCGTATATGCGGCATTTGTGCCTACTGCTGGATCACCACTATTGAACCATGTGCCATTTTTCCCCCACCAAATTTTTCCATTGTCCAAATCAACAGCAATCATCATCACGTCGTTGGTGGTAAAAGAACTGCCATAAGAAGCGCTTGAATTATTGTTGAGTTTGTTCCCGTCAGCCCATGTAAGCGCAAAATCTGTCGAGCGAAAACCCACACTGTTCTCAGTCGTGTCCCATAAATGGCTACTGTTTTCCTGGACAACACCTATGGCTCCACTTGAACCCGTTGTCGTAAAAGTTGTCTCGCAATACCACTTTCCACCAGGGCCGATTGCCCTTGAGGTCATAGGTCCCGCATGAGCTGCGGCTGGCGCATGAGTCACTACCAGCCCTCCATCAGAAATTGTAGCCGTGTTGTCTGCGTCTCCACCCCTCTGCAAAGAATCAAATACCATGTAGTTTCCTACATTGTTCGCCGCGTCGTCAGTCGGACTATCAAGCATCTTGTCGTTTGCCGCAAGACCGCTCGGCGTGAAGTCATTGTTGTTTCCGCTGACGTCGTTGCCGAGGTCCGCGCTGTTGGCAAAGTCAAGATAAAAGCCGTTCGTGCCGTATGATCCTGTGTACTGCTTTGGTCTCCAGACTCCATTACCGTCAAACTCACCGATGTCAGTCGGGCTTAAGGCAATACCATCTGTAAAAATAAACTCGGCCATATACATATCACAGAAAAAAGTTGAGCCGCTTGGTTCATTTCTCCATCGTCCAATAGATTGCGTTTTCCCTGACCTATTAAACCCTCCGATTTCTGTGTTTTGGCTTGGATAAGTCTCGGTGTCGAAGACGGTTATTCTTGTACCGTTGTGATACACCCTCATTCTGTCTCCTTCCGTCGCGTTTGCGGAATCCCAAACAAAAAGAAGATGCCCCCAGGCACCAGGATCTCTAAAAACTTGTGTCGTAACTAACCTGCCGACTGTTGTAATACCAGTATCCCTTAATCCAATGTCTAATTTATGAGATGTATTTATACCTATCTCAGAAACAGTATTTTGAGTAGAGTTTGCTGGCGCAGTTATAATATAATCTCCTGAACTCGGCGCCAAACTTGCTCTCTTGTACCAAATACTAAATGAAAAAAGTTTTAAATTGCCGTCTGCCGAAGGAGATCGTGTCAGGTGCGCGCTGTCATCGTCGTTGAATCTCAAAGATTGCGAAATTGTGTAGCCATTGCTTCCGGCAGCGCCTAAAAGAGATCTAAACGACGTTCCAAGTGGAGACATAACTAACTCATATTAAGACCGGCCGCAAAGCCATACCAAATCGTACCGCCGTCAACTGTAAAAAAAGTCAGAACATCTACTCCGGAAGCGGTAAGTGTTGGTGCTGTTGCCCCCGCCCAATCAACCGACGCGGGCCAGGTAACTGTCTGACTACCGCCATTTGTAAGTACAAGCGTGAAATATCCACTTGTTCCACTCGCGGGAGCTTTTGAAAATGTAAAAGTAGTTGCTGAAGTATCAACCGTCGCGGTCACAACATTTCCAAGACCTAAATCAATATCTTGGGTGCCTCCCCCGATAGAACCAATGGCGTTTACTGTTTCGGATCGTACAGTAATTGGTGTTGTGAATTTAATAGCCATGTAGTGCAGTTAAAAAGTTCATAAGGTTATAGAGTTTAGAAAATTATAACGTTTCCTTATCAATCACAAGAACCTCTTCTCCCTTTTTATTAAACAATTTCAATTCTCGCCCAGTCTCAACAACACGAAAATCCTTCAAAAATGCCTCATTGAAAGGCTCCGAGCGCGAAAAAGTAAGGTACGGGCCAAATATTTTACCCAACAAAAAACCGCCGCCGCCGATTAATGACCATTTTAAAAAATTCCTTCGTTTTTCATCAATTTGCTCCATATTTTTATGCCGCGTCTTCTCCCTCGCGGAGTTCTTTTTCAATCTCTTTTTTCCCTTTTTTAAATTCACCCGTTGCCCTTCCAAGTCCGTGAGCAAATTCAGTTATTTTTTTGCTCCCGAAAAATAAAATTCCGACTACGAGTATTATTATTAAAATTTCAGGTATTCCAAGTCCAAACATATTTTAGGTGATAGGTGTTAGGTAATAGATGCTAGGTGATAGATTAAAAAACCTATAACCTAAAACCTTTAACCTGCAACCTACTATTATGACTAATAATTATTCCGACCCCGTATAGAACAATCAATGGAACCGATAAGAGAACCATACTCACTCCGCTTCCGTCAGGAGTAACCACCGCGGAAAGAATCAGAAATCCCAAAAATGCGTATCTCCATTTTTCTCTCCAGAACTGCTCGGAAATTATACCCATATAATTCATCAGAAACATAAAAACAGGAAGTAAAAACAATATGCCCACAACTATAACGAGTGAAAAAACCAAGGCAATAAATTCATTGACGGAAAAGAACGAAGTCGCTCCAATCAGGGCGGCATATTCATACAAAAATGAAAAAATAGGGGGTATAATGAAAAAATACGCGAATAGCGAACCCCCGATAAACAAAATGGCTGACGGAATAAGAACCTTCAAAATTGCTCTTTTTTCACTAATATAAAAGGCCGGAGAAAAATACCGCGTGAAGATATACAACGCGTACGGAACAGTAATTATAACCGATAGCAGAAACGCAATTAATATCTGTGAAACAAACGCGCTTGCCGGATTAGTAACAATTAAATCTACGCCCTCAGGCATTAAATCATTTCTTATTGTCTCAAAAAAATAAAGCGCCGCCGAATGTTTCTCGGGAACCGGAAGTGGTATTGAGTATTTCCCAATATTCACTTTCTCTATTCCAATGGAAAAAAGTATTATTGTGCTTACCAGCACGAGAAAAAGCCATTTCAGCAATTCAGTGGCCATTGTTTTCAATTCGCCAACAAGACTCATAGCGTTTATAATACCATACTGCCGGTCTCTATAGTTTCATAGTTGCGAATATCTGAATATATTATACCGCTTCAACGCAAGATTCGGCAAATATAACTGTTGATTAAAAGGCGTCCAAATTGACGCCTTTTAAATAGTATTTATTCTTCAAGCCTGTAGAACATATTTTAGAAATGTTGCTTCCAAAAGGTGTGCAATATTTTACACGGCTCTATAATGCGCGGATCCCTAACCGTGTAAAAGATATTTCTCCCCTCTCGCCGTATTTTTACCAAATGATGGGCACGCAAAATGGCCAAATGTTGGGAAAGATTTGCTTTTCTGATGTTAAGCGCGCGCCCCAGTGTGTCAACCGTTAATTCTCTTTTTTTGAGAATATTTAAAATCTCAAGGCGTTTATGGTTTGCTAAAATTTTATAGATAATCGCGTTTCTGTGGTATGTCTCTTGTGGAAACGGTGAAAGATTTTTTGTTTTGGATGAATTTCGTGATGTTTTTATTTTTTGCATAACTTCTGAACTATTTTCTTATAAATAATGGCTGCGGCATTTTGTTTTCTTTTATTGTTTCTTTAATTTTTATGTTTGCCTCAGGCATAAATGGAAAGAGCATCCGTCCTATCCAGTATAATTCTACCGCAAGTTCAAAAATAATCTTTTTCCCTGCCATAGGATTTTTTTTAACAAGCTTAAACGGCTCTTCTGTCGTTATTCGCTCATCAAGTTTTTGCACGCGACTCCATATAAAATCCATTGCTCTATTAAATTCATACGATTCAATCGCATCTGTATATTCTTTTGGAAATGGCGCGGGCGCTGGAGACTCAATCGGATTTTTGAGGTTGTCTTCGGCAAGTTTCATAATGCGAGAAACTAGATTTCCTAAACCGTTCGCAAGATTCGCGTTATATGCCTCTTTGAATTTTTCCATTGTAAAATCAGAATCTTCAAATGAATGAATATGCCGCGCCAAATAATATCTAAGCGCGTCCGTGCCATATTCATTAACAATAGCGACAGGATCAATGACATTGCCGAGACTTTTACTCATTTTCTGCCCGCCAACAGTAATAAACCCATGAATTACAATTTGTTTTGAGGGAGAGAGCCCTGCGGAGAAAAGCATTGCTGTCCACATGGCCGCCTGCTGTCTGATATTGTCTTTTCCCGCAAATTGAATAACCGGCCACCAGGTATTAAATTTTTTTAAATCATCCGGCCAGCCAATTGCAGAAATATA
Source organism: Parcubacteria group bacterium (assembly GCA_016180525.1). Classification (GTDB taxonomy): domain Bacteria; phylum Patescibacteriota; class Minisyncoccia; order Phycocordibacterales; family UBA2135; genus JACPBB01. Next base: position 21,023 of record JACPBB010000002.1, read on the forward strand.
ATTGACCAGCGCATCAAACCAAACATACATAACCTGCTCTTCGTCCCCTGGCACAGGAACACCCCAGGGCATTTTTTCTTTTCTTCGAGAAATACTAAAATTCTCAAGCCCGCGTTCTATAAATTTTTTTATTTCATTAAACCTAAAATTAGGAATTACAAACTGTGGATTTTTGCCGTAAAATTCTAACAGTTGTTTTTGGTATTTTGAAAATCTGAAAAAATAATTTTCCTCGTCTATTGTTTCAAGTTCCTGGTCAGGGTGAAGCGGGCAGCATCCTTTTTCGTTTAAATCAGAGTCCGTTTTTTCCAATTCGCATCCGACACAATATTTTATTTTGTAATTTTTCTTGTAAATATCTCCATTCTTATCACAAAGTTTCCAAAATTCCTGTGCTGCGTTTTTATGATGTTTATCCGTGGTTCTCACAAAGTTAATTCCGTCCCATAAATTAAGGGTTTTTTGCAGACTTCTGAATTTCTCCGCGTATTCGTCAACATACTTTTGCGGACTTACGCCTCTCTCTTTCGCTTTCCGATAAATTTTAATGCCATGTTCATCAGTACCGGTATTAAAAAAAACCGCATCCCCTTTTAAGATGTGGTAGCGCGCGAGAATGTCGGCATGTACCGCTTCAAGCGCAAAACCAATATGCGGCTCCGCATTTACATACGGAAGCGTTGTGGTGATATATATGTGTTTCATTGAGGCGCGCGCTATTTTTCTTTTTCAGAAAGTCGTTTTTCTTCTTCTATTTTCTTGCGCTGAATGTCATCCACAAATTCTACAATAGCCGCCGCAACCGGTACCGCGAGTAAAATTCCCAGAAAGCCAGCAAGTTGTGCTCCGACAACAAGAGCAATAATGACAAGAATTGGAGAAACCCCTACCACCTTCCGCACAACAAGTGGGTAAATGAGGTGATTTTCAAATTGCTGGATAATGACATACAACCCGATAACCATAAGTCCAAGAGAGGCACCATTTGTAAATCCGAGAGCAATCGCCGGAATGGAAGCCAAAATAGGCCCAAAGAGCGGAATAATTTCAAAAAGGGCGGCGAGTACAGCCAGCAAAAGGGCATACGGAACACCAAGAATGGTAAGTCCAAGATAGACAAGAACGCCGACAATAAGTCCGAGTAATAGTTGTCCTTGCATCCATCGTCCGATTTTCATTTGCGAGCGCTGCCAGAGGCCAATAATATATTTTTCCTGGCTCAACGGAGTCACGAGGCGTAGAAAGTTTTCAATTCCTTTTTCCTGAACCGAAAGATAAAATGAGATGACAATAATTAAAATAAAACTCAAAAGACCTCCGAAAATGGTGCTCAGCGATTGAAATAACCCATCCGATATGCGAGAGGCAACATTTTGTATCTGGGAAACAGCTTGCCCGAGCGAAAAATCACCAGAAAGCCCTTCAACAAATTGCTGGCCTGCTGAAAATCCGCTTTGCACATTCCCCGGATCAAAAATGGGGAGCGAGGTAATGTACTCCGGCAGAGAAGAAACTAGCCCGGATGTTTCATTCAAAAGTGGCGGAAGAAATAAGTAGAAAATACCAACTAATACGATTGCAAACGCCAGGTATATAAAAATAACGGCAATTACTCTTGGTAGTTTGTGATTCACAAACCATTTTGTCATCGGCTCAATGGCGGAAGCAATAACAACCGAAGTAAGTAAAACAAGGACGAGATCTCGTAATACGTACAGAGCGACAAAAAACAAAACGACCAAAATCGCCTTAAAAAATGAGGCGGCGTTTATGTTTACGATAATATTTGACATGTTTTTATTCTATCACGTTATCCGTAAAACCGTTATACCGCAAGTAAAGACAGGAGCTTTTTCCCGTCTTTTTTTGCATACGGCCCGATAAGAGCGATATTCCCTTTTTTTGTTTTTAAAATATTATTTGCAACGCGCCGTATGTCATTGGCTGAAACTTTTTGAATCAAAACCGCTCGTTCTTGGGGGGTTTTTAATTTTTTTTCTAAAACTTCGGTAAGACCGTAAAATTGAGCGCGCGCGTGAGATGTTTCAAGTCCGGAAAATAAATTGCCAATGAGATAATTTTTAACTTTCTGCAATTCGACTTCAGAAACCGGATTATTTTTAATAATTTTTATTTCATCAATAATCGCGTGTAAAATTTCGGCGACCCGCTTGTTGTCAATGCCGGTGCTTACTGCAAAAAATCCATGGTCGGTAAGAAACTCTGCTTCGGCACTTATATAATACCCCGCGCCAAGCTGGTCGCGAATGCGGTGAAACAAGCGTGAACTCATTCCCCCACCCAGAACTCCAGCAAGTACCGAGAGCGCCGCGCCGTCTTTATGATTTGCCCGATATGCCCTGAAGCCTACTATCACGTGTGTTTGGCTTGTTTTTTTATGTTTAATTAAAATACTGGGCTTTTTTTGAGTATCGCTTGTTTTCTTTTTAGAAGCTTTTTTTGAGTTTGGAATTTTCGCAAACATTACAGATACTTCTTTCGCCACTTCGTTTTCATCACAATTTCCTGCAATAATGACAACGGTTGAAGAGGCGACATAATTTCTTCGTTTATAATCTACAATATCTTTCCGCGTCATATTCCGTATTGTCTTTCGGGTACCCGCGATTGGCCAACCTGCCGGCTGATTGCCGTAGAGCAAGTCGGTGAACAGATCCCACACATCCCTCTGCGGAGAATCCTCATACATTTCAATCTCCCCAATGATAACGCCTCGTTCTTTTTCAATTTCTTCTTTGGGAAATGTGCCGTTGAGATAAATATCAGAAACAACATCAAGCACTTTTTTAAAGTGTCGAGTTTCTGCCTTCGCGTAATATCCGGTATATTCGTATCCTGTAAATGCGTTATACGAGGCACCAAGCCCATCTAATTCTTCTGAAATAGCTTTTGAAGTCGGGCGTTTTTCAGTGCCTTTAAAGCAGAGATGTTCCAAAAAATGCGAAACACCATTAATCCGTTTTGATTCATATTTTGAGCCGGTTTCAGTAAGCACCAAAACAGTCGTCGTTAAACTGTTCGGCATAGGCACAGTAATAAGCCGCACGCCATTTTTTAATGTTTTCTTTTTAAATTTCATAAAAAATTGATATGTTTAATTCTACAGGTTTTTTAATTTTTGTATAGAAAAAAGCCGCTCACGGAAGGGCGGCTAGTGAAAACTATTATGGAGCGCTGTAATTGAGTTGTTTTTTTGTTGCATTTTCTCTTTCCATCCTCGCTCCCTCTAGTTTTTCTTTAATTTCTGGAAAGTTGGCAAGCAATGCTTCCCAACCTTCGCGACCAACATTCAAATCCCGATACTCTTTGTCATAATTGTCATAACCTACAAAACTTACTTGTCCCAATTTAATGAATGCGCCATGCGGGTGTAAAGAATATATTTTTGCCCAAACATGTGTGCGTATGGAATAATAATTTATTACAGGTCGCCAATCCTCTTTTACTACAAAAATCTTGACGTCCGTAATCCAAACACGTTGTCCGCTTATCACATTATCTATAATTTCTCCCGACTGCAGATGTGAGAATTTTTTTCCATTCAACTGTTTATCCAGATTATGCGGATACGCGCCTCGCACGCGTAAATGACGCCGATCATACGGGGTATCAGTTCCATTTGAAACAACAACAGAAACAGCTGTTTGAGGAAGTTCGGGAATTACAACTCCTTTTTCCGCAAATAGTTTTCGCAGGTGTTCATTGGGGTCAACGTTCAAAATGTATCCGTTTTTTGAAGTAACCGGGTAAATGATTTTGTGGTCCTTGTATCCGCCACAGCGAACGCAGCCAACACTAATTGTATTTTTATCAACTCCCCACCATCTCTTTTCACCGTAGTTCGGTAACATCCCCCTTTTTAAACTCACAGCACCTCTGCACTCATTTCTGTTAATTCCATCTCTCATGAGAGACCCATCTTCCTCTCTTTCCGCTACTCCTACATTAAAACGCACCTTGTCGCTGTCTAACTGGCAATACTCACTTATGTTGCTATCAGAATAGTCTGTCTCGGTACCAGTATTATGCGCATGGCCTGTTTGAGACAAGAAAAGAGCAAAAATGCCCGCGGACAAACCTGCCAGAGGTCGTCTCATTCGTCTTTCTCCCTACAAAGAAACTGCTGATTAGCATATATTTTTGAGTATTTTTGTCAACTCGCTGATTTTTACGCGCCCCTGTTTCCCCGTGTCTCTGTCACGAACGGTAACAGAGTCATTTTCCAGAGTTTCAAAGTCAATCGTAATGCAGTGGGGCGTGCCGATTTCATCTTGCCTTCTGTAACGCTTGCCAATGTTGCCGTTGTCATCCCACATAACTCCTCCGGTCCGCCAATTGGCGGATTCTTTTTTGAGCATTGTATACACTTCACGGGCTTTCGCAACTAATTCTGGCTTATTTCTCAAAAGTGGAAATACTGCCGCTCTAATCGGGGCAAGTTCTGGTTTTAATTTTAAAAACACCCGCGTCTCACCACCTAGAGTATCTTCCGTATACGCTTCAAGAAGCACGAAGAGAACGGCGCGATCAACTCCTCCCGAGCATTCAATATCCCATGGAGTAATCTTGTTTCCCGTTTCACTGTCTGTATAAACAAGATCTGCTCCACTATATTCGCCGTGCCGTTGCAAATCCCAGTCTCCCCGATGATGAATACCAAACGCCTCTTTCCACCCGGCAAACGGGGTATTATATTCTATATCCCATGCGTTCTTGGCGTAATGAGCTCGTTCATCTTTTGCATGCTCGCGCAGCCGAAGATTTTCTTTTTTGATTCCTAGCGCCGTATACCATTCAAAAGAAAAATTTTTCCAATATTCAAACCATTTTTCACCTTCTTTTTTTTCGGGGAAAACATAATATTGAAGTTCCATTTGTTCAAACTCGCGCTGCCTAAAAAGAAATTCTCTTGGCGCAATCTCGTTACGAAACGCTTTCCCGATTTGCCCAATACCGAACGGAAGTTTTGGATGCATAGAATCAACAATATTTTTGAAATTAACGTGTACGCCCTGAGTAATTTCTCCGCGTAAATATACATCTGTTGCGGTCTTTTCTGATGAACCAAGTCTTGCTCCAACTAAAAGATTAAATTTTTTCGCCTTAGTAAATTTATATCCAGCTGACCCTGATTCGGATTTGTGTTTGAAAGCATGCTCATCAGATTGATCTTCACGAATTTTCTCGTGACAAATCTCGCATTCGACAACCGGGTCAGTAAAAAGCTCCGTATGTCCCGACGCTTCCCAAACACGAGCAGGCATAAGAATTGCCGCGCTCATCCCATATACATCATCGCGGTCAGCAATAAATGATTTCCAAAAATATTCTTTAATATTGTGGCGAAGCTCAACTCCGAGCGGACCATAATCATAAACACCAGCAAGCCCGCCATAAATTTCAGAGCCCTGAAATACAAAGCCGCGCCTTTTACATAAGGATACTATTTTTGAAAGCGTGTCTTCGTGTGTTTTTTGATGAGTCATATATATTGTTTTTATTGCGCCGCAGGAGACTCCACAACTTTCCCTTGAGTAAAGACGAAGTTCGGGTCTGAGTTCAGGGAAATCGTAAGCGCCTTTCCGGTCAGCCGAATCGCGGCGCCGGTAAACTCGTCAACTCCGGAAAACACAGACTCCCCCGAAATAGTCGGCGACTGATTTAGCTGAGAAATGCTTGGAATAAAACCAATTTGAAACGCGGCCGTGCGCGGAGGAAGTGTTACCCCTGCTCCCGCTTCAAGCCGTCCGAGATTCCATGTAATTTCCCGTGACGCTTCATTGTACGTCACATCTTCTCCTCCGGGAGCTTTAACGCCACGCCACGCCACATACGGAGGAAGCACTGTCCTTACCGTTCCGCGAGATATGTGATTTGAAGAATTAACGGCAGTCCATACTATAGTATATGTCGTCTCTTTTTCAACCTCTGGAGGCAATGGGCCGATATTTTGAAACGGGCCAATAAAGTATACAGCATTTGCGGAAAACACAGCCTCGGAACTTATTTTTATTTTTTGCTCCACTCTACCCTCTATGCTTTCCTGAACACCCCGTTCAGAAAGCCTTTTTCCGCTTGTAGTAATTACAATTGAAACTTCCGGATTTCTAAACAATGTCCCGTTTTGGGTAAACAGCGGCTGCGGGGTAAATCTGAAACTTGTTCTGCCCTGCGCGCCTGACTCAATTTCGGCAAGTTCAGGAAGTGAATTTTTGTCCCAGAGAATCGTATCGTTCGCCGAATTATAAAAACCATTTCTTGGGTCAACGGAGCTTTTATCAATAACGGCCCCGTTTAGTTTCGCTTCTAGCTTCGCGTCAACGATTTTGGTCGGAAGATTGTTGGTCCAGACAATGCTTACATCAAGCAACTCTCTACTTCCCGCAACATACTCTGCCGTCGCGTCACCGTTCACAAACAGCAAAACCGAAACAAACGGACGCGCGATTTTAACGGCAGCAAGAGAGCTGTTGTAGACAACCCCGAGTCTGTTTTCTCCAATACCGGACCTTCCACCCAAAGAAACACGAAACACTTTTTCTTCGCCATCTTGCCCTTCCATAACTCCCCGTATTGTAATCGTCCGCTTTCCCCCGGGCGCAAGATCTCCCACAGTCCAGACAGTATTATCAGAGACAGGCCTCGGCTCCGCGCTTATAAATGAAAACCCGAACGGATATTCCACGGAAAGTAAAAGATCTCTCGTTACGGTATCCGTATTTGAAGTAATCGTAATGTCCACTTTAAATTCTTGGCCGGAAACAACCTCAGCAAGTGTTTCCACGGAAAGACTTGTCGCCGAAGAACTTACGTGCGCTATATATTCTTTTTCTTTCGCAAAAATGGCGTTTGAATCGGCAACCCGATATTCCAGTGTAATTTTAAACTTTTTTTCGTCGCCCTCTTGCCCAAAGAGCACGACTCGTATCGGTTCCTTTACAACTTCTCCCGGTTTTATATTTGGAATTGCTTTCCTGAAACGAGTAAGCTCCCTTTCCAGATTATCAGCGCCCCTCGTTCCTTCCGGATATTCTATGAGCAAATCAGCAGACTCAAGAGATACGCTATTGTTATTTTCTATAATCACCTGTAATTGCACCTCTTCTCCTGCCGGAACCGCGACGGGGCCGGAAACTAAAATATCCACATTCCGTGTTGAAACAATATTTGAATCACGCAAAAAAACAAATGCCGCTATGACAAGCGCAAGTGTGAAAAATAAAACAGAGAACAGAAAAAATTTTTTCCAAAAAGGCATGGGTGGATTAGGCACTGTTCTAACTTGAGCAGTCTCACTTAGGGCAGGCTCCTCATTCCATGAGTCAGACTGTTCTTCTCCGTGAGAATGAAGTTCAAACCGTTTTTTTTGCAGGGTGTTTTTGTCACGTCTATAGAGGATTTTTTTGAGACGCTCAATTCTTCCTTCAGAATTATTACTCATTGGCATTTAATATAGTATAACACAGCGCCACATAGGGCTTACTGTATATGCAGTGTATTGCCGTCACTTTCAAAAACAATTGTGCCAAGCTCATCCGTTCGCATAATGACGCTTCCAAACACTTCAAATCGGTCCAATACCTCCTGGTGCGGATGGCCATACGAGTTGTTTGCTCCGGCGGATATGATGACGTATTCAGGACTCGTGTGTCCTATAAACGTTTCCGACGATGATGTTTTAGAACCGTGGTGTCCTGCTTTTAAAACATCCGCATTTAAGTTGCTTCCATCAAGAGATACGAGGTATTGTTCAATTTTTTGAGGAGAATCTCCGGTAAGAAGAAAAGAGGTGTCTCCATACATAAGTCGCGCAACAATCGAAGCGTCATTTGTGTCCATTCCCGAAGGATCTCTGTCGGGAAAAAGAACATGTAGATATACTCCTTCGCTTAGTTTTAATTTCATTCCGCGACGCGCTAAAATTTTTGTAATATTTTTATTTTCAATTAATTGTTCGAGTTGTGCATATACTGCGGTATCGGACTCTACGCCCGGCTCCATAACCATAGCAACGTGATACCGATTCAAAACATCCGGCAATCCTCCGACGTGATCTTTGTCAGGATGCGTGGCGAGCAGCACATCAATAGACCTGTCATAAAACGGCATGATTCTTCCGAGTCTGCGGAGAACTTGTGCTCCGCCGCCTCCGTCTATGAGCATTTGATTACCATTCGGCGCTTCAATAAAAATTGCGTCCCCTTGTCCCACATCTAAAAACGCAACAGTTAGAATATCGCCTCGCTCTTCCTTAAAAACCGCGTACCAGATAAATGCGTTAGCAAAAAAGAGCACGCCGAGAAAACATTGAACCGCATTTTTCTTTAAAAACCCCATTTTGAATGAGTGTACTGTAACTTATTATTCAGTACAAGTAGTAAATATATAGAAAAAGAGGTGTGGGTGCGCCTCTTTTAAAAATATTTAAAAAATTATTGTTCCTTGACGCTCATAGACTGAACAGTTTCTAGGGCGGCAATAAATTGTGCGTCTTCCTCGGTTAACGTGTCTTCGGGAATCTTTCTTGTATCCTTAACCTCCTTTGTAGGAATTACTCCGATGTCCTGAATTTTCTGCTTTCCGTTTCCAACCAAAAATTCAAACGTGGTAAGTTTGAGCCCGACGCCGTTTGAGAGTTTGTAAACGGTCTGACCAACCCCCTTTCCATAAGAGCGACTGCCGAGAACCGTAAATTTACCGTGAGCATTTCCCCAGTCCTGCATCGTGCCTGAAAACATCTCCGCGGCTGACGCGCTTCTGTTATTTACGAGTATGATTACCTTATAATCCTTAAACGCGCCAGGTTTTTTCTTTTCGCGTGTTTTTGGATATTCAAATGTTCCGGTTAAAGACTCTATCGTCTTCTCATCCTCTTTTCTACGTTCACGCAAGGTCGTCACAATGTCTTTCGGGTTATCGCTAAAATAAAAAAGCATTTCAAGAGAAGAATATAAGGTGCCCCCGGGATTGTCGCGCATATCAACAATGACACGCGGAGTTTCTTTTTCGGTTTTACTAAATGAACGTAGTGCTTCTTCAAAGTCATCCGCAGTTTCTTCGTTGTGTCCGGTAACTTGCACGTAGCCAACGCCAGAATTAAGCTTTTGAAAGGAGACCGTTGAAAGTTTAATTTTTTCTCTCGTGACTGTAAGTGTGAGATTCTCTACGCCGCGCGCAATATGTATAAATACTACCGAGCCGACCTTTCCGTGCAATACGCTTACCGCATGCGATATATTTTGTATTTTAATTATTTGAGACGACTCGGCATTCTGAATGCTTACAATAACATCCCCCTTCTTCAGTCCCGCACGCTCAGCAGGGTTCCCCGACATGACGCTCTCAATAATTACCGCATCGCTGTCGTTTTTAAGCAACGCGCCGATTCCACCGAAATTCCCTTCCATGCGCTCATTGAGTCTCGCCATTTCCCATTGCGAGTGAAATCTGGAATGCTGGTCAAGGCACGCAAATCGTTTTTGTTCCAGCGCTTCTAGTTCTTCGTCTGAAAAAGAATCAATTTCCTGATCTACGGAAATATTCCCGCTCGCCCTTAAAAACTCTTTCGTGATGATGGGCTTGCACTGCAGAAGACTGGCCCCCGACAAAGAATCATGCTCAAAAATTTCAAACGCTTGCTCTAGGGGGTCTTTCGTATAAACGAGTAATATACCCAAAAAGACAAAGAAAAGAGCAAAAACCGGAATGCTGTATTTGACGAATCTCTTCAAGAGACTCTCCGTGTCAAATTAACTATTCTTTGAAAAGCCTAACACGATACCTTTCAAAAAGGAAGACGCCGCCATATTTTGACCACAATAGACCTGAAGTGTGTTTAAAAACTTCGCTCTGCCTTCACCCCTCCTACTCCGCATCTTCACTTTTATGCACATTAAACTGGTCCCCTCACTTACCGTGAGAAATTGGGAAAAGAAAAAGCCGCCTAGAAGCGGCTCGTGGCATAATTAAAAAATTAAAAAATAGATATATCTTTGGAAAAAGAAAACAAGATTGGCAACGCTGTGCATGACAATTGGAACAACTATTGAGTTTGTTCTAATTCTGGCAATACCAAAAAGAATTCCTAAGGCATATACTTCTAACAACAAAATTACTGAGTAAAAGTATTGCGTGTGAGCCACTGTAAAGATAAGGGAGGTAACCACAACCACAATGGTGATGCGCGTTTGTGAGGGCGCAATCCCTAGGTATCCTTTCAATAAAAATCCACGAATAAAAAATTCTTCAATAAGGGGAGCAATAAATACAGCCTGCGAAAATCTAATCCAAGATGGAATAAAGGATGCTGTGATCATTTCCTCTTGATAGGTGGCGCGAACGTCCTTTATCAATATAAGATTGAAAAAAAACATTCCGAGAGCAATGCATGCCGTTACACAGACCCAAAATAGCAAGGTACGTCCACTGGGGTTATATAAAGACGCGTACTCTCGTAAAGATATGTCCTTTTTCAGAGACATACAAAACAAGATTAAAACAATCCCTGTTAGCATAAACGCCAAATCAGACATAAACCCAACCTCATAGGCAAATAGTGCAGAATCAAAAAGAAAAGCTTTTGTAATGCCGTATGCAATTGAAGAAAATGTAAATATGAAGAACACAAAGACTGTCGTTGCAAAAATTCCCCATGGTCTTCCGTGGTGTGGAAACTCTGAAGCTTCCCTCGCGCCATCACTATGCACCATTACAGAGCTTTAATTCCAAAAATCTTCTTTCCAAAGTAAATCAGATTGGATTCTGAAAGTCAAAAACGAGACGCAGTGCGTCTCGTTTGTCTTTCTACACTTTATTTCGCAGTTTCAGCAGGCGGAACATAATATTGGAGCGTTTCTTCTGCAAGCCAAAATTGTATATCTTTCTCGGTCAAAGTCTCTTCGGGCGAGCCTCTTAAATCTTTTACCTCAATTGTTGGAATAACGCCAATTTTGTGAATACCCTTTTTCTCATTTCCAACCAAAAATTCAAATGTCGTAAGCTGGAGACCCATTCCGCCTGAAAGCGTATAAATAGTTTGCCCGACACCCTTGCCATATGAATGAGCCCCTAAAATAATAAATCTTCCGTGAGCACTGCCCCAATCCCGCATTGTGCCGGCAAAAATCTCAGCAGCTGAGGCGGTCCCTTCATTTATAAGCACTATTGCGACATAATCTTTAAACATTCCAGGCTTTTTCTTTTCTTGAGTCTTTGGGTATACGAATCCATCCCTCATAGACCCAACCGTTATAACGTCTTCTGCTGTTCGGTCGCGTATCGTCACTATAATATCTTCGGGCTTTTCACTGAAATAAAAAAGCATTTCAATCGGTGAAAATAAATTACCACCAGGATTGTCGCGCATATCAATGATTACACGTGGAGCATCTTCCCCGTTTCCGATCGCACGCAACGCGATTTCAAAATCATCCGCGGTTTCTTCATTGTGTCCGGTAACTTGCACATAACCAACGCCAGAGGAAAGTTTTTTAAAAGCAACTGTTGAAAGTTTAATTTTCTCCCTCGTAACAGAAAAAGTAAGCTGTGCTTCACCTCGCATAACGGTAATCAATATTGAACTTCCCGCCTCGCCTCGTAATATGTCAAGTGCGTCGGAAAAATTCTTTATTTCAAGAACAGGCGAAGATTCATTTTGCCGAACACTTTGAATAATGTCTCCTGCCTTAATGCCCGCCGTGTCTGCCGGCTTCCCGGCAACAACGCCATCAACAATAACTTTCCCGTCATTTTCTGCAACAGTAACTCCGATTCCACCGAAGTTCCCTTCAGTTACCTCTGCCATTCTGTGCATCTCTATTTCAGAGAGAAACGACGAGTGTTCATCGAGGCACGCAAGCCGTTTTTCCCAATCTGCAATGGGCTCTCCTGTGGATTGCAGAGATTCATTTGCTTCTTTGAATTCTTCAAGAATTGTACTCTTACATAATTCAATATTGGGCTGTAAAAGAGAGTACTTTTCAATGAGCTCAAGCACCTCTTTCTCGGCACCAGGATCCGCGTACACAAGAGTCGGGGCGCATATGAGAAAAAACAAAACAAGCGCGACATACTGGACAGTTTTTTTCATAATAACAGCATCCTTTTCAACTTCTTCTTATAGCGTACCACGGCGGCATAAGAAAAAAGCCTGCGCGACATGCGTGCAAGCTTTGGTCAACTCCAATAGTAATGGAGTTAATTTTTATATTTTATAGTTTTTCTGGTGGTGGTCCTAAACGTTCAAAAGTTCGCGGACTTTGAGCGGGCGGCTCTTTGAGCGGAGCTGCCGGCTGAGGAAGCGGATAGAATAGCTGATCGAGGGTATCCAGGCTTCGTTTATATTCAAACGGACTTTTCATCATGAGACCGCTCTTATTTCGTTGCGCCTGCCGCATGGCCTCTTGCAATCGCTCTGCCATGGGCCTATTCCACGGTAGAACATAGTACCGAGGTTCCGGCACTCCGCGCAACTGCAGCCAGAGATAAATACCCTTCCCTTCTTTTATAACCACTCCGAGAACCGCGGCGTCTTTCGCAGAACGATGCACCCATTCAAGGTGAACCGGTTTTGGACGGCTTAACAAGTCCATAAGAGCTGCGTATCCAGACGCCACAAACAAAACAGTCAAAATAATTGCGGCAGATTTTACCCAAAACCTTCGCGGAGACCAGACAGCAATAGCCGCAAGCCCAACTGCAATGCCGATAAAGATAAGGCTATATTGTGTGAGCGCTTCCATCATGGCACTACCCTCCTTTCGGTTTCGGTTTCGGTTAGGGCATGTTGCATGCGTTTTTTTTCGTTAGTTTGGCTCGTCGCCACGAGAATTTCCCATCATGGGTGAGCGAAGTTTTTTGGTTAAACTGTGAACACTGCTGTCAATTAATGTGCCTTCGGGCGTAAGCGAGAATCGAAACGCGGTAATTTCTTCACCGGTTTCATGTAACTCTACGGTTGTTTTAAGAATTTGCTTGGTCCTTGCCTCTTTAGAAGACTTCAGGCTTAAAACGACAATGACGGGAACAGGATACGTGTTCGCGCCGTTTCTGAATAAGTGCACATTCACCGTATACTCTCCGGGAACAATCCCTCGGGTATACGCGGTTTCATAATTAATATTCGTTGCATCCCCTTGGTGTCCCAAATCATCTCGCAGAAGATTAAAGAGCACTCCGCCCTGGTTTGAATACCCAACGGGCACGTCACCAGGAGCTTCAACCCATAAATCAACATCAATATCAAGACTATCCGGCCATGTGATTTCAACAATAACGTTTCCCGGAGGAACAATGTCGTCCTTGGCCTGCTTCGCGGGTGGATTAATGTGCGGCAACAGTAGAATGACCATTGCCACAAACCCCAAAAGTGCGAGGGTAATCATGTCCCGCATCAACATGCCAGTCCCACCGTCATTGTCAAACCAACGATCGTTTCTCATTCTTGACATTGTTTATTCCTCCAACTCTCTGCGGGTTTTTTCTTGAATTTCGCCAAACTCTCCAAGCAAATTAACAAAGTCGCTCCCGCCAACACGCAATATATGGAGGTTTGTCTCAAGCCAAATGCCGCCAAAAATGCCGCCAGCAAGAGTCGTATAGAGCGCAACGCCCATGCCGTTTACGAGTGTCGCGACCATTGTTCCAATAGAATTCGTATCGCCCACAAGACCTGGATTTATTCCAGAGAGCACCATGACAAACCCCACAACCGTTCCCAAAAATCCAAGGAGCACAAGTACCGCGCTTAAACGCCCGATGATTGCAAGACGGCTAAACCATTTATCTTCAAGAATATGGTGCAAATTCGCGCGGGTTCCGCTGTCCGCTCCACGAATCGCGTTTAAATATTCCGCGACGCGAGAAAACCGCGGAGGATTTTCTTCTTTCAGGTAATTAATTTCGCGACTTGTTACAAACACCTTTTTAATGGAGATAAAAAGACCAAAAGCAAACACCAATGTCATTACCAAAATATAGGTAGTGAGGGCATCAAATGTGAGGAGTGTCTTAAGCCACGAAACATCTGCCTTTTTTCCAAAGAGCTTATCTACCCACCCTTCAAATATTCCTAGGGTAAAGAGTGTGATAAAAAGAAGATTACAGATAATAAATTTCAGCCAGAGAAAGTATGAATATCGTTCCGAGTCCTTCTTGTCCAGAACATCAAACGCGGCACGAGCCATTGTTGCGGTCCTTTTCATCAAAACAGACTTCTTACCTATTCTTATAGAAAAACTGATAGTGTGTCAATAGGACACCATAAAAAAATCTTTTTTGCTTTTTCCTGCGCGCAAAGCTCGGCTAACGCTTGACTTCAGGGGTAAAATATACTTCTATATAAAAAGAGGGTTTTGAAAACAAAACGGAGTATTCGTATGAAACATTTCCGATTAGTTGTTGCGTCTTTCGCTGTCTTTATACTTCTTGCAGGTCCGACATTGGCAAAAGAGCCGCCACTTAGTTTTTCTTCGGTTGTTAAAAGGGTATCTTCTGCTGTGATAAGCATTGAGACAACAAGGACGGTAACGGAAGAAAACCCGGAGCCGCAAAATCAACAGGACATGCTTCCCCCTGGTTCTCCGTTAAGAAAATTGTTTCCTAAACCAAAAAAGCAAGAGGTGCAAAAAAGGAAAGTAGTGTCAGTCGGCGCTGGATCTGTAATTAGTCCTGATGGATATATCGTTACGAATAATCATGTGGTGCGGGGGGCGGATAGTATAGAAATTATATTTTCTGATGATACCCATACTCCTGCAAAAATAATCGGGCAAGATGCAAAGACTGATATCGCTGTTTTAAAAATTGACTCTCCCAAACCTCTCGCCCACCTTGTGTTTGGTAATTCTGAATCAGTTGAGGTCGGGGACTGGGTTATTGCCGTTGGAAACCCGTTTAATTTGCGTAATACGGTAAGCGTCGGAATTATTTCGGCAAAACACAGAAAAATACCCGATATGCTTGCTCATTATCTCCAAACGGACACATCAATTAACCAGGGCAATTCAGGCGGACCGCTTTTTAATCTCACTGGAGAGGTTATCGGTATAAACACCGCAATCTTTTCACTAACAGGCGGAAGTATTGGAATTGGATTCGCACTTCCTTCAAATGAGACAAGACATGTAGTTGACGAACTGCGTACGCACGGCAAATTGAGACAAGTGTGGTTCGGCGTAAGACCCGCTGACATTACCGAGGAACATTCGCCTTCTATAAGAACGTATAAAGATAATGGGGTTTTAATAACCGAAGTAACTATCGGAAGCCCCGCGCATGGAGGGGGACTCAAAAACTCGGATATTGTTGTCTCTTTTAATGAGAAGCGAATAAAAACAGTTGATGACTTAAAGTCAGCCTTGCTGTTTGCCCGAATTGGCAGCAACGCGAAAGTGCGCGTGGTGCGGAACGGAAGAAATGTGGAACTTTCAATCCTCATCAAAGAAAAGCCCGAGACAAGCAATTAAAATAGTAATTAAAAAAATAAACCCATCTTAGTTTTAGATGGGTTTTTTCTATATTTTTTATATTTTAACAACTGTATGCTTGTCCAGATTCGCTTCAAATTTGTGGAAACATTTTCATTTATTGATTATTACGGCCATATATACTTGTACACACAAGGGCGTGGTTAAGAAAGACGCCTCGTAATCGGCTTAGAGCGAACAAGTGGCAAAAAGAACCACATACACGCGACAAAGAGCGCCGAGAGAATAACAAGAGGTTTATAGTGAAACATCTCGTAGATATTTGCACCAATAATATTTCCCACGCGCGCGCCAAAGTTGGTCATTGACATGAGGAGCGCAAATACTGTTCCCTCGGCGTTTTCTGGACACACTCGCGCGGCAAGTGTTAAAACACCAAGAAATGTAATAACTCCTATAAACGAAGTCGAGCCGCTCACAATAAACGCAGTTGCCAGATTGTCATAAAACAAATATGCAAGCGTCGTAAGGCATCCCACGGCAATGATGCCATTCAAAAGCACCCGCTCAGAGAGTTTGCTGCAAAAAGCCGCATAGACGAGAGCTCCAACAATAAAACAAATTTGCGATATGGTTCCAATGTGTCCGATCTGAACCTGCGTGAACTTCAAAACATCAATTTGATAATTATAGAGAACCGTCCCTAAGCCGGGCTGCATGTTGAAGAGAAAAAGAAAGATGGCACATCCCCAAATAGGTTTCATCTTGAGCGCCTCTTTGACACCGAGCCATGCCTTCCTTGAAGCATCCGCGACCGAAACAGATTTTTCTTCTTTCAGAAAGCGAGCCGTAACAAAAATAACGATACACGGAGCAACAGCAGAAATAAGAACAGCATTTTGGAAAGAAAGGTATTCTGCTATATATCCGCCGAAAAACGTAACAATAACGCCAGCGCATGAAATAGAGAGCCATTGTGCTGATTGCAATCGGTCTGTCGCCTGTAGCGGCTTTCCTCGCTCAACCATGACCGCGTCGCAGAGAACGTCCGAGCAAGCATATCCGACCATTGCAATAAAATACAACGCCAATACTGTCGTATATGAGTATCCGAAAAATGATATAAGAATATATGCTCCGAGACTCAAGAATGATGCGATAAAGAAATAGCTTTTACGCCGATATCCAAAAATGGGAACGCTGTCCGATAAAAACCCGTAGAGAGGTTTTATCATCCAGGGTATCGTAACCAAAAACATAAAGCTCGCCTGCCCCGCAGGATTGAGCCCCAAATTGTTTTTCAAAAACAGATCAAGGGCTTGAGCATGAAATCCTGGATTTCCGCCTAATCCCTGCAGAAAATAATACACTCCGACAAGAATCATGAGCGGCAATATATTTGACAAACGCACGCCATCACAGAGTGTCGCAATTCGGTTCATAGCAATGATCCTTTGTTCATTTCTGAAAAAAGTTAAACACGGCGAACATGAAAACGTAACTAGATAATATTTTTTTGTATGTTACAATAATTCTCATGCATGTATATCAAGAGAAAAAATTTACTATTCCCGAATTAAAAGGAATATCTCCAAAACAATTAGAAGTACATTTGGGGCTTTACGCCGGGTATGTAAAACATGTAAATCTTCTGCGGGAGAAAATTCATGAGCTAGAGGCAGCAGACAAAGAAAAAAACGCCTACACGATTGCTGAACTACGAAGACGATTTAGTTTTGAGTTTAACGGCATGCGCATGCATGAATATTATTTTGAACAGTGGGAAAAAGGGCCTAAAACACTGACGGGTTCGTCAGCACTCGCCCAAGCTGTTTCGGAAAAATACGGTTCGTGGGAAAATTTTATTTCTCATTTTAAAACAGTTGGCATGAGCCGCGGCATCGGCTGGACGGTGCTCTATTGGGACCCGACCGGTAAAACACCCGCTTCGCCCGCGAAGCGAGGCGAGCCACATACGGCATGGGTTGGAGACCACGAACTCGGCACACTTGCGGGGTTGCCAGTCATACTTGCCCTTGATATGTGGGAGCACGCGTTTATGGTTGATTACACGCCCGCGGAGAAAGGAAAATATATTGACGCGTTTCTTCTAAATCTTAATTGGAGCATTCCCGAAGAACGATTCAAAAAGGCACAGTAAAAAAATCCCCGCAAGGGGATTTTTAAATATTTAAATTCCAACACCATCTTCAACGCGGACAGAAACGGCTGAAAAATATATTTTAGAAACACCACTGACATTCACACGTGCCCGCATAAGAGTTCCTTCAGTTTTAACTATCTTTCCATTTTTCTGGACAGAAATAACAGTGCGCCGATACACAATAAGTGGAGTAACAAAACCGCTCACAATAGCGCATTTCGAATTTCCCGCCTTGTCATTTGAATTGAGCAGAAGAAGTGTCCTTGAAAGAGCCGCGTCACGCCCGCCTTGCTCGTTTGCAATCAATATGGAATCTGCGTCCGCCTTTTCGGTACAAACCAGAATTCTGATAGACACCGTGCTCTGTTCGTTAAGAATAAGGTCACTGTGAGTGCTGTTGTGGTGAGCTTGCGCTAAAGACGCTGCACCCAAAAGACAAAGCGCAAACACTGCCACCGCCTGCAAAACTTTATTCATCATGTTCTCCCGTAAAAGTTTCTTTCTTCACCTTATTCTCCTCACATTAAAAAGGCAAGTTTTTGTGTTAAGAATCTACTTTTGCATTTTTACCCTTCCAAAAAAGTAGAAAAGAGTAACCCCATAAAGTGCGTATAGAAAGAGTGCGGCGGCAAATGGAAAATTTTTGATAGTAACTGATGCAAACGGAAGTGAATTAAAAATATCAACCACCGTAAGCTCATACGATAAAAGCGCGTATGTCACCCACGCAAACGGAAGCGAGAGCAAGAAACTTATAACACCGAGAACTCCGGTTAGAAACCCAAACAGCATTGTGAATGGAATAAACGCGAGAATGAGCATGTTGACCGGCACGGAAACAATACTCAACTGCCCCGTCATATATAAAAGAAGCGGCAAGACGAATAATTGCGTCGCGATTGTTGCCGTTAAAACATCGCGCAAACCAAGACGCTCGGTAATAAATGAAAAATATTTTTGCAAATGTGGCGCAAGATATATAAGACCGACCGTCGCCATAAACGAAAGCTGAAACGACGCGTCAAATATTAAAATGTGCGGATTGTGAATAAGCATCGCCGTCGCGGCAATCATAAGCGCTATCGTTATTTCGTACACCCTTCCTGTCGCCCGCGCGAAGAGGACCAGAAGCGCCATGATAGATGCTCGCACGATTGTCGCCCCCGCTCCGGTCATTAAAGCAAACCCCACAATGCCGAGTGATGAGAGTGAAAGCGCGAAATATCGCGGAGCAAATGAGGCAACCTTGCCTATCCATTCGGCAACAATCGTCACATTATATCCGGATAAAACGACGATATGGATGATGCCTGTCGCGCGGAACGCATCAAGCAATTCTTCTCCGAGCGAATGCTTCGCGCCAAAGACGATGCCGCCGACGAGCGATGCATGCGGCTCGGGAATAGCACGGGATATTGAATCAGTAAGCGCATGTTTTATTGAAAAGAGCGCAGATTTTATTTTGTTTCCGTTGCCGTGTCCGACAAGTTCAATCTTCGGGTAAAACATTTGATAATAAATGCCGTCTTTTTTGAGCCATGAAACATAGTCAAACACTCTTCCCGAATCAGAGCCAGAAAAATTTTTTGGAA
The DNA here is from genome assembly GCA_016180525.1 of Parcubacteria group bacterium. GTDB lineage: Bacteria > Patescibacteriota > Minisyncoccia > Phycocordibacterales > UBA2135 > JACPBB01. The sequence continues at coordinate 40,225 of JACPBB010000002.1, forward strand.
TTTGGAGTTCTCCGCGCACGCCCACTTTGTCTCCGTATTTAAATTGCGGATACTGCTCGGCTACAAGCAACGCTTTTACTGATTGAGAAATATTCGTCTCATTCACTTTTTCAATTTTGAGCGTTAGTTTCGTATGTGTCTCGCGCACATCCGGCTCATCAACAATAACACCCGCGATTTCAATATTTCTCCCCGCGTATTCAGCAAGCGGCGGAGCAATATCGCTTATGTCGTAACGCAAAACACCAAGCCCAAACGAAACGAGCGTTATCCCCGCAAACAAAAACAACATACCAACATTCTCAAGTATGTTGGTATGTTGTAAGAAATATAGAATGAATAATATCAGACCGAGAAAAAGGAGAAAAACGGGAAAATAAATGCCGAAATCAAAAAACGAGCGAAACGCAATCCCGCCCGCGAAAGCAATAAAAGAAACAAGCATCCATTTGTTCATATTGTAGTAATACTACCCCTAAGATATTAAATTACAAAAAACGCTGGAAAATACCAGCGTTTAAAAATAAATTTAAAATAAATAATATGAAAAGAATATCATATTTATGGCAAATCCCAAGACGGGTGCCGCGAAAATAAATATGTCGCCCAGACTAGCTACTCCAATGTGGGGAATTGGAATAATATCTCCAAACAAGTTAAGATGAGTAGCGGACGACATCGGTACATACTCATGCTTGTTGTGCAACTGAGACATCCGTATTTGAATTTTATGCATTGCGGTAACTCGAATGGGCATTTTGTTCTTATTGCAAAACATAACAAGCAAATTCATGCCACGACCCAAAAACATTAAAACAAAGAAAATGCACGCGGAATAAATTATACCGTATATGTATTGCGATTCTATAATCAAGAATAACAAACTACTCATTAAATAAGAAAAGAAGGAGCATAAAAAGACAAGCATCCCTTATCCTTTGTCTTTGGAAACAAACCTATACCAAGCATAGTTTTTTCATCTGTTCTGTCAATACATTGCAGCCATTGCGCAAAGGCCCACCAAATTAGAGTAACGTTCCTGTTGTTTTTTGTTTATTCTCCCCCTTGTCCATCGCCTTATTCGCAAGCTCGTCGGCTTTTTTGTTTTTCTCACGCGGAATGTGCGTGAGAGTAAGATTCGGAATGTCTGAGACGCGCATGTTCCATACTTTTATAAACTGCGGAAAAAGCGATTCTTCTTTTATTTGATATTTTCCGCTTAACTGTCTCGCCACAAGCTCGCTGTCTGTCTTCACCTCCACTTCCATTTCTTTTAATTTTTCTTTTCCAAATATTTTTTTGACGGCTTGAAGACCGAGGATAATCGCCTGATACTCTGCCCAGTTATTCGTCCGCACACCCAGAAACTCCGAAATCTCTTTCAACACATTCCCTTTTTCGTCGGCTATCACCGCGCCGGCTCCCGCGATTCCAGGGTTGTTTCGTGACCCACCGTCTGTATAAATTATAATTTTCCTTAATTCTTGATTCATAATTCATTATTCCTCGCGTGTCATTGAAATGACACGCAAGCGAGGAGCACGGGAGCCACGGAAGCCGTTGCGCTCCATGTGCGCGGTAAGCGCGACTCTGTCCCCTTCTTTAAACTGAGAAACCAATTCGTCTGCAAAAAATGAAACCGCGGGCACCTCTCTGCCACTCATATTTTTAAAAATAAACGTCATATGATTTTTTTCTTTACCAAAAAACTGCACACCATCAATTTTTATGTTTGGAAATATAAAAACGGGTTTGGGGTTCCCCGTGCCGAATGGAGAGAGCCGTTCAATAAGGGAGAGTGTCTGTTCCGTCACTTCATCAAGTGAGAGCTCCGCGTCAACAATGACATCTCTACTTTTGGGGTCGCGTTTCTCAATTTTCTGGTGCGCCTCAAGGAGCGCGTCTTCAAATAAATGAATTTTTTCATTGTGAATTGAAAATCCGCCGGAATTCGCGTGCCCGCCAAAGTCAATAAATATACCTTCCGTAACCTCTCGCATACACTCAACAACGTGAATGCTCCCGTTTGAGCGGCATGAGCCGCGAATAACCTCCGAGCCAAGCCGTCCCCACAAAAAAACAGGGCGTTCATATTTCTGACTTAGCGTGTTTGCCGCAAGCCCCAAAACACCAGGCTGCCAGTTGGGATTGCCCGTCACTACCACATCTTTGACGCCATTACTTTCTATTTTTTTAGTCGCTTCTTTAATAATGCCCGCCACAACGCCTTTCCGTTTATTGTTAAGGGAATTTAAATTTTTAAGCGTTTCGCGCGCCTTTATTTCATCGCGCTCGGAGAGAAAGTGAAATCCTAAAATAGGGTCATCCATTCTGCTTGCCGCGTTTATCCGCGGGCCAATCACAAAACCGATATCGTCTTCCGTTACAAACCGCTGATCCACATAAAGACTCCTGAATAAATGCATAAGCCCCGGCCGAGGCGATTTGCGAAGCACTTTTAATCCGTAATAGGCAAGAGCCCTGTTTTCTCCGACAAGTGGCACCATGTCCGAGACCGTGGCAATCGCCACCATGTCCAGAAGCCACTTCTCCCAGCCGTCATGAATTTCAAACGCGCTTTGTTTTTTCCCCTCTTCTACTATCGCCTGAATGAATTTAAACGCCACGCCGCATCCGCATAAATCTTTAAAAGGATATTCATCTTCTTTTTGGTGCGGATTTATAATTGCATGGGCTTCGGGAAGTATTTCGGATGGCTCGCCCGCCTTGCTATCGCCCTCACGAGGCAGGTGGTGGTCGGTTACGATAATATCTACTCCGAGAGTATTCGCGTGCGCGATTTCGTCTACATTTGTAATACCGCAGTCAACAGTAATGAGAAGAGAGGCTCCTCGTTCTTTACATTTACTAATTGCCTCTTTGCTTAAGCCAAAGCCTTCAGCGTGTCTGTGTGGAATATAATTTTCAAAATTCTCGTAGCCCACTTTTTTGAAAAAATCGTGAAACATAACCGCGGCGGGAAGCCCGTCGGTGTCATAATCAGTAAAAATCACAATTCGCTCGTTGTTTTTAAGCGCATGCACAAAACGAGAGGCCGCCCTTTCCATGCCCTTCATTAAAAACGGGTCGTGCAGGCCTTTTTCATAATCGGGATTTAAAAAAACCTCCCGTTCGGATTCGTCGGTGATGCCTCGTTTTTGAAGGAGAGTATCTGTGAGCGCGTGCATACTAAAAAGTATAGCACGGAAAGAAATCACCCTGCCCCGTCGTTTGTAAACGACGGGGCAGGGTGATTTTCCATAAAAAAGTTAGGTAATTTTGTTTCGTTTAATTCTCTTTCGGATTTGCTCTTTTTTCCGCGCGAATGTATATCGGCTCCCCTTCAAGTGTTTTATTCCATTCTGTTTTTTCCGCATAGGTCTCCCCACCAAATCCGTTCATTAATTCGGAAATTTTTATCGCCACACGCTCGTCCTGATATACGGGTTTAATCCAAAATAAGACACTATATGTACCAACAGTGTTTTTGCCCCATACACACCATCGAGGGTGCGCATCTACATCGCAAGAATATTCTTTAATTAAATATTCGTGAAGATCTAAGGGATTTATATACTCTTCCTCTTTTAAAATGTTTTGCTGTTTTCTTCCGAATATTCTTTGCGCTTTTTTAAATGAAAGAACATTTTCCTCTTTGGGTACTGCTTGAGAGTCTTTGGATAAAACCTCGTTTTCTGGAATATCTTCTGGATTTAATTCAGGATGTATTCGTTCAATTTTGGACATATTTACTCAATCGCGTAGATGATAGTAACAAACGATGTGATTTTATTTTCTCCCACGGGAATTTCCGGGGTGGGAGCACCGCCTCCTTTCCCAAACGCTGCCTCTGAAACTGCAAAATCACGCGCGTAATACACTGGCCCTCCCCCCTCACTAAAGTTTACGATTTTTATAATTTTTACGTCCAAATCGTCTGCAAGTATTTTTGCTTTTTCTTTTGCGTCCGCAATTGCCTTTTTGCGCGCGTCACGCAACACCCTTTCTTCATCTTCAATCACGAAATTAACACTACTTATATTTGTCGCGCCTAATTCACCCACGCGCGCAAGCGCCTTGCCTATGGTGTCATCGTTTTTCATTTTTACTTCAACCCAGTGGGAAACTTCGTAGCCAACAAGTATTCGCTCTCCGGAAATCGGAAAACCGCCCTGCGTGCGCGACTCTTCATATTCATAACGCGGGGCAATGTTATAATTTGTCGTTTTAATATTTTTTTCAGGAACATCCATGTCTTTCTTGAGTGCGTCAAGAATGGCATTCATTTTTTTTGTTACCACTGTTTGCGCTTCCGAAACCGTATCCGCTTCTTCAATTACCGCAAAGGAAAATTGCGCGGTGTCCGGAGCGGCAAACACCTCTCCTTCACCTGAAACAGAAATGGTGTTTCTAAACTCAATACCCTCGCCGACAAAGCGAGCAGACTTTACTTCATTATAAAAAAGCGCGAGCACAAAAAGCGCCCCCGCCGCCAATAATACAAAAAACGCCCAGAACACATATCCGGCATATGAATCAAAATATTTTTTTAAGTTTTCCATGCTTTTATTATAGTATAAAAAATTGATTGACAAAAGCATCCTGCGGCAGTATTGTATACGAATTATGGCCGAAGTAAAACAATCGTATTTAAAACAGGTCACGCAATTCTATTTTGCCCCTATTTGGCAATCGTTTTTTACCATTTTCTATCTGCTCTTTTTCTTTTACTTTATCGTATTTCATTCAGGAAAAATCTGGCTTGCGTTTAAATTTATAACTTACACGTTTGGCAATTCTTCAGAGCTTTTAGGTTTAAGTTATCTTTTTTTAGGAGTTGTATTCCTTATCAGTCTTATAATCCCCTTTTCCGTAAGTGTCTACGCCATTCTGCTTCTGTTTGAGGTATGGAAAGAAACAACCTGGGAGCAAAGCGTAAGGCTTTTCGTAACCGCGCTTATTATAGTGACCGTGCCACTCCTTATTATTGTGATGGACGATATTATCCGCCTTGTGGGAAGCCAGCCACAGCTTCAGGAATTTATTTTCTTAAATCATATTCGTCTGTAACTTTGACCATAGTATAAAAATGTGATGAAACAAAAAATCCGCGTTGCGCCGCGGATTTTTTTATTTATGATGTAATAAGGATGCTTAAAGGTTCTTTAATGACGCAGAAAAAAATCATAGGCGTTATCGGAAAGCCTGGGTCAGGAAAAGAAACGGCTGCGAAAGAAGTCGTGAAAAGATATGGGAGCGATGCAACCCACATTACATTTTCGGGCCCTCTAACCCAATTTCTGCTTGATATGGGACACCGGGATGATGAGATAGAGCGACCGCTCTTACAGCGACTCGGTCAAATGCTTGTGAAACATTTCCGCCCGGACGCGGTGACGTGCGGAGTTTTACATCTCGTAAAAAGGACATTTGAGCCCATCATTGTTGTTGATGGAGTTCGGTGGCCGAGCGATTTCGCGGAGCTAAAAAATCCTCTTAACTTTATTCAAAGGGAGTCTGGCACGGATGGATGGAAAAGGCTGGTAAGAAAATTCTACAAAAGACGCACGAAGGATTCGGTAAGAGAATTTCTTTTGGACATGGACTGTTCCGGAAGAAATATTGACGCAGAGCTTATTGAAACAACTTCAGACCTCCTTATCAAACACTTTGGAGATGATTTCTTTATTCCGAGTAAGAAACATATTTCTGAGACGACCAGAGACGCTTCCGATTCGGTGCGATGCTTCATGGTTTTCGTTGATGTCTCGCCCAAAGAACGATTTGAGCGAATCAAGGAACGAAAACAAAGGGCTGGAGAAGGCGATCTCACCTGGGAGGAATTTTTAAAGCAAGATTCGGCGCCGAATGAGCAACATATTCCGGAATTGGCAAAAAAAGCTGATTTCACGATTGATAATGAGGAACGAGACCCTCAATTAAAGAATCTCCGGGCGCAAGTTGATGAATTTTGCAGAAAATTTTTAAATGCATAGAAATAACCCCGTCGTTTCCAAACGACGGGGTTTATATATCAATATCGGCAACAATGGGTTTATGGTCCGAGCCACACATGTCTTCCAGCACTTTTTGCGAGACAACCGTTATTTGTTCAGGAACTAAAATGTGGTCAAGCTGAAATTCGGAACCGCCAATTTTAAACGTTGAACATCCTTTAAAAATGTTTGTGAGACCATGTTTTTTACAAATCTTTTCAAACTGCTCTCGCTCATTAAGCCACAGCCATTTATGTTCAAATCCATGTCCCATCCAACCAACAAATCTTGGGTACAGCCCCTCTCCAAAAATATTCAGGTCTCCCACAACAATAGCATGCTTAATAGCTCCACGCCGTTTGCGTTTTTTCAGTACATATTTAAATTGATTAAGCCGATTGCGAGGGCTAGTTCCAACTTCAAGATGGGTATTCATGATTTCAATGCATCCGTTGGAAACTTGAACGTCGGCGCGCTGAAATTCAAGGTGCTCGTCAATTTTTGTCCACGCGGTAAAAAATGACCTCCACCCTCTTTTTGTCCGAGTTCGTATTGCCCGCACACGAACCACGGGAAGTCGTGAAAGAAATAGTAACGCACGCGGACTCTGCTGCGTGTCCTTAGAAATATAGTGCGCATACGCATCACTCAATAAATACACAACACTTTCCACAAGCCGAGCAAAAAATCCAAGAGCCCGGGGATTTTTTTGAGTAAACTGTGCGTCTTTTGCAACATACCATGAATATACACCGCTTAATTGAGAGACAAGATCATGGAGCAGTGGAGCTGCCACCTCCTGAAGACATACAATGTCCGCGTCCTGCGCAAAGATAAATTGCGCGATTTCGGTAGCTGGTTTTTGATTTTCATCCCAGATATTCCAACTCAGCACGCGCATCTGCAGCACCCTTTTGTGTCAAGTATTCTGGTTTTATTTCTAGCACATTCAAACCTCAAGTTAAAGAGGAAGTAAACGTGTGGCGCACATTAAGACACTCTTATTAAAAAATTCTATTGTCTCAACGCTCTTTTTATATCTATAATTGTATTTAGAGACTCGCGGAGTCCTATGACATGATTTTTCACATGAAGCCGTCAGTGCAATTTCAATTTGGGCCCTTTGATGAAAGTGAGGTCCTTAAGACCGCTGGCCTTATTCTCGCGTTTGGATTTCAAGAGCAAGAAGATCCACAAATAACACGGCATTTTAGAGAGCTTGAGGAGCGAAGAAAAAGAATAGACAAGATCCAGGAAATAAAAACGGAAAAAGAAGAAGAAATCGTAACGATTCAGTCTATTGAACGAGATGGAAAATTCCACCATGTCGCATTCATCTATATAGATTATCCCTGGAGAAAAAAGAAGGAAATCATTGTGGAGGGAATCAATTTCCTTCGCGAGGTTTTCTATTACGTAAAGCTCGCGGTTGAAAGAATAAAACTTGAAGGACACGAACACATAACAGTTATATTGCCGGATAGATTCTCTCCGAGAAATCTTCAGGACAAAGCACAGCGAGTGCCCCTGTATCAGTTTGTAAAAACCGTTGCCGAGGCAATCGTATACGGCAATGAGCCGTATAATGACTTTAAGACGGTTAAAGAAGCAAAAATTAAAACTGTTGATTTTCTGTTTTTTGGAGAATCAGACAAAATGCACGATGGGTTCTTTAGCAAGGCCATCACAGACGGGGAAATCGTGGGGCGCTATCTTGCTAAAACGCGACGACTTACGGAAATGCCCCCTAATGTTAAAACACCGATTCGTTTCATATCAGAGGTTGTGGAAAAAGAAATTTCAGAAAAAAGATTTAAAGATAAACCCGAGGCGGGGTGGAAAAAAATTTCTGTTTCCGGCCCCATAACAGCTTCCGTTTTATGGGGCAAAAAAACACTCGCGCATTACGGATTTAATCTCATTAACGCGGTAAATGCTGGAAGCAAGCATGAACCTTGTATCCTGAAACTTCATTATAAACCCCGAACAGAGAGAAAAAAGCGGATACGGAAAATTGTTTTCACAGGAAAGGGTATTTTGTTTGATACGGGCGGTATTGACCTAAAGGGTGCTGAGGGGTACGACAATATGGCGTATGACATGTGCGGGGGAGCGACCGTCTGCGCAATGCCATTTTTAGCAGAAGAATTCAATCTTCCGGTTGAAATTGTAGCACTCGTTCCCATAACCGAAAACATGATCGGGGAAAACGCCATATTACCCGGCTCAATTATTCGCGCGTATAACGACATAACCGTTAAGATAGTTAACACCGATTGCGAGGGCCGCCTCGTGCTGGCAGATACCATCGCATACGCGGAAAAAGGAAACCCTGACGCTGTGATTACACTCGGAACGCTCGGAGACATTACTGACTTTGCGCCCGACATGTTGAAAGTTGGTACATACGGAAAAGACACTGTAAAAAAAGCTCGAAGAGCCCGGAGGTTGTCAGCAGAAAAAATGTTGCTTCTGCCGGCAATTGAGGACTTTAACAAAGTTGACGAAGAACATGTGGGTAAGCATTCTGATATTGTAAACGATGTGAGTCAGTATCATTCCTCTCCGTTCATATTTTTGTTTAACTTTTTCAAAACAGATATGCCGTGGTTTTTCGTTGATAATTCGGTCATTTTTGAGGACGATGCTCAAGACTACGGAGCGGGCCCCGGATTCGGCATGAAATTCATCTGGGAATTGCTACGACAATATGTATAAAAACAATAAAGCGGCGCAATGCGCCGCTTTTTTTAATTTTTTATTCCCGAAAGACAAGCGGGCGGACTAAAGTAACCCTACCCTCATCGTCGGTGCAAAATTTTACTAAAACATCAGCCTGTAGTCCTTTTTTACTAAATTGAGTGAGTTCGCGGAGACGCTCCCCGCTATAACTCTCAATCTTATCAAGCGTAAACGGATATTCTCTCCCATTTTTCCCCTCTTCAATAATAAAGACAATATTAGACTGAATCCTCGCCACCTTTCCCAAACGGAATCTCATGTTTGGCTTCCCTCTCCGGTACAATCTTTAATTATCTTAACAGGAAAATAAGAAGTTGGCTATTAATTAATTTCAATGTCTATGTGTTTCACTGAAGGAAATGCCGCCATTATTTTTTTCTCCGCTTCGTCAATTTTTCTGCCGACAAGACGCGGAACACGGTTTGTCTGATACGCAACGAATCTCTTAAACTCTTCAAAATCTTTTTTGATAACTTTAAATTCACTCTCCATATCATCCTGCTCCATAATTTCTTCAATAAGAGCAGCACCGTTGAATTCAATCTCACACTTTACGCGATACTTCCCGATATCAAGAACTTCTGATTTAAAATCAATTATTTTTTCAATGTAAGGCTCCGTAAGGAGCATCGTGGAAATTTCCTCCGCGATATCTTCGGGAATACTTTTACCCATAAGAAACTCGCGATTTTTTTTGATAAGAAAAATGGCGATAACCGCTAAAATAATTCCGACAATAACAGAGCCAACAGCATCCCAGATAAAACTTCCAGTGAGATATGAGATGAGAACAGCAGAGAGAGCAACAATAACTCCGAGCACCGCGGCCGCATCCTCATAGACGACCGCAATGGTGACAGGGTCCCCATGCTGTAGCGCTTTATAGAAAGTATCTTTTTTATGGTGCGAACGCAGTTCTTGGACAGCCTTGTATAACGTAAAAGATTCAATGAGAAGCGAGATAGAGAGAATCGCAAAAATAGTGCCGCTGATCTCCGCTTCATGATGCTCAATAATTGTCATAATTCCGTGATAGATGGTAACTCCCGCACCCAAGAAAAAAATACCGCAGGCGGATATAAGCGCCCAAAGAAAGCGCTCACTTCCGTACCCGTATACATAGTCCTCGTCTGCCGCGCGAGTTGAACGGCGAAGCCCTATAAGAAGAAGCCCTTGGTTCATGGTGTCTGCCAAGCTATGCACCGCCTCACTAAAAAGAGAGCTTGAGCCGGAGAGAAAATACCCAATAAACTTAAGAATGGCGATGCAAAAATTGCCGCTCAAGGCAAAAATGACCGATGTTGTACCCGGAGTTGTGCCGCGAGATTTCATAGATATGCATAAGTATAGCACTCTCGGAGACGCCGCATCAGACAATTTTTATGATGAGTTCAGTGAATAATCTTTAATATTATCGCAGAATTCCATGGGCGTAAGCCCGTGGAGAAGTTAAGCAATGCGAGCGGGGCGAAGCATTGCGACCCAAAACCCTCCATTCTAGAAATAAATCTCCGCGCCTGTAAGGGCGTAGAGATTTATAATAAGGACGTATTGATTTATCTAACGCCAACAAAAAATTTTTTCATTATTTAAAAAGAAATATATTTGGGGCGCCCCACCTACGCCAAGGCTTTGACGGGCAAGCGTCGTAGAGGATGCTTGCCCATCCGTAGCTTTAGCGAAGGAGGGTTAGAACTGTAATACACCAAACGAGTAAGAATTTTTATATTCCTCTCTTATCTATTTGAAATAACAATTAAATAATCTTTGAAGTCCAAATAATTGCTCCTTTGGTATTTTTTGATTTTATTAAGAAACGTTTTCGCTTCTGAGTCTTTGGGGAATGAATCTGTGTTATGAATGAAACGGTAGAAAATTTTCAGGTCAAAGGTTTTTGTTGTGTTTAAGATATCTCCAACAAACATTCTCATTTTGAGCTTTTTAGCTTTAACTTTAAGATTTAATTTTTTATAGAAACTCATTATATACTCTGCATAATTAAATGTTGGATATATTTGATGAAGCATTATCTGATAGTGAGCACTTTTTTCTGGAAGGGTTAAAATAAGAAGTTTGCCTTTTGGTTTCAAAAAAGTGACCAATTTTTTAAGTTGTCGGTCGTAATCCTTTTGATTAAGCGCCCAGTAATAGTTTGTATGTGACGTAAAAATTGTGTCATATTTCTTTTGGGGATTAAACGACGCGAGAGAGCGCGGAAATAGTTCTCCAACATTATTTTCGGGCTCAAGAAATGCTTCCGCTGAAGCAAGGGCATTTTCATTCGGTTCCAGCAAGTCACAGGTGTAATTCCCTTTTATCCTGTCAAGAACTTGTTTTGTGGTATGCCCTTCGCCGCACCCCACGTCAAGGATTTGTTTCCTTCCCTTAACCTTAACAGAATCAACCTCTTTAACTATTTCAGCAATAATATTAATCCAGTCCTCATTGAGAGCACGGATATACATGTTTTCATATACATCAGAGAATTCCTTCTCTCCCCAAAAATGCCATTTTGCCATGAATTTTATTATATCAGTTCCAGCGACCCGATGAGGTAGTTTTTTAGACCCTACAAAATAAAACTCTTTTAGATGGGTGCTCACTGAGAATTGAACTCAGATTAAAGGCTCCACAGGCCTCTGTGTTAACCGTTACACCATGAGCACCATAAAACTTTTGCTCTGCAAAAGTAAATTTCTAAAAACTAAACACTAACCGCTGAATCCTATTTATAATGCGGATTTTTCTCTCTAATTCCTCTCTTGAAGTTAACAAATCACGCGAGCGCAAACAAGAGCGATGAATCCCGTTCCAAATCGCAGGCGCGTCCCCAAAAATCTCACGCTTTCCGCTTTTTCGTGTCAAAAAATTTGGTAGTGCCTCAACCCCCTTTCCTGTATATAACATGCAGAAGGATTATAATACGCGAACTTGCTGTTGTAAAGATATGTTTTCTAAGATTAATTGATTATTATGTACTAAGGCGTTTAGAAGCATGGAGTTTGAAATGACCCCGATCGATGTTGATAAGCTCATTAAAAATGATATTGAAAGAAAGAAAAAGCGTCACAGCAAGCATCAGCATATCACATTTAAAGAGTACCTTGAATTAGTGAAGCAGAACCCGCGTATTGCCCAAAACGCATTCGCACGAGTGCATCAAATGATAATGCATGCCGGCATTGAAGAAATTCCGGAACATGAACGTTGGCTCGGTGTTGATCGGCGCCTTCTATTCTTTGCCCAAAAACTATTTGGCATTGATTCTTGCGTTGTACAACTCACCGACCACATGGAAGCAGGCGCAAACCGTGCCTCAACGGGCAAACAAATCCCCCTTTTGGTTGGTCCGCCGGCGAGCGGAAAATCAAGCATTGTAAAAATGCTCAAACAAGGTTTGGAGCACTATGATCTCTTGCCCATTTTTGCAATCTCTGGATGTCCGAAGCACGAAGAGCCCCTACATCTACTTCCGAGAAATACGCGGGAAGAGATTGAAAAAGACCTTGGAGTACGTATTACTGGAGACCTGTGCCATGTATGTCGGCACCGCTTAAAAACTGAATTTAAATCTGATGACGGCACTATTCGTTGGTGGGAATTCCCCGTTGAGACATTTACATTTTCTATTCAAGGAGCTCGCGGTATTACTTCATTTGAACCTTCCAATGAAAAGGCGTCCGATATAACGGCTTTGACCGGAAGAGAAAATGTCGGTGTTACTTCAAATCCAAATCGTGGATACAAAGACCCTCACGCATTTGAACTCTCTGGAGAAATTCCAAAGGCAGAGCGTGGAATTTGCGAAGGAAGAGAGCTTACTTCAAGCGACCCGGAAGTGCTTAATGTGTTCTTCAGCGTTGCCGAGGAACAAGAGTTGAAAATTACCGGTTCTAACTTCCCTCACCTGTCAGTGGATGCTGTCATTATCGGGCATACGAATCTAACGCCATATAAAAACTTTGCGGGGGACAAGAAACACGAGGGACTGCATCAACGATTTTATGTGATTCCGTGTCCATATCCGCTTCGTATTCAGGACGAAGTCCGTGTATATAGAAAGCTCATTGAACAAGAAAGTGATTTTGTCCGTCTGAAGAAATGCCACATTGCCCCCGGCTCGCTTGAGCTCGCGGCAACGTTTGCTGTCATTACACGATATGTAGAGTCTGACAAAGTCGGACCAATCACAAAGGCAAAAATCTACAATAACGAAAAGGCGCTTACAGAACTCGAAAACGCAGAAAGCAGGCCTCGTGATATTCAAGAATTGCTTGATGAAGGCCAGGGACATGCGGATATCGCAAAACGCGAAGGAATGTTCGGCGCAAGTGCGAGAGACGTGCTCGCGGCGCTCAACAACGCACTCGTGCGCGAATCGACGCGCGGCAAGTGCTTAACCCCGCTTACCGCAATTCGTGCTATGCGCGATATATTCCAAGGTGAACACCGCATGGGATACACTCCTGAGCAAATACAGAAATTCTTGGAGCTACTCTCTGCCGCAGAGGGAGAGAGTGTCATGACAGAGTACAAAGAGTTTGTCGTGACGGTCGTGAACAAAGCGTATCTTAGGGCATACGGATCTCTTGCGGAAGAATTGTTTAGAAAGTACATTGCGGAAGTTGATCATTATCGCGACACAAAAAGAAAATATGTTCGCGGAAAACAAGTTGAGATTAAACGAGATATCGTAACGAACAAACCCAAGGAGCCTGATATCAAATTTCTCCGCTCTATTGAACAGCACATTCCGCTCACGGAAGCAGAAGCAGAAGTGTTTCGCGGAGAAGTTCTTGAGTGTAAGGCAAGCATGAAGGACTTTTCTTACTCAACATATCCCCCCCTTGCGCGCGCGGTTGAGAAAAAGCTTCTCGCAGACAGTAAGTCCAGCCTGACGCTTGTGCTCGCGAGCGACAAACCGAAGGGAACCGAGGAAAAGAAACGAGTTGAAAACCTGTTCGCCTCTCTCGGCGAAAGTGGATTCTGTGAAGTGTGCGCTAAAGAAGTTGTTGAAAAAGCACAAGAGTTTTTGAGAGAATAACATACCCCAAAGCCCCCTCTTTTATGAGGTGGGCTTTTTTGCTACACTCTAACATAGAGTATCCTTGAAAGACGGAGAATATAGATGCCAATTATTGTCTCAGAACATATTCAAGAACGCGGCAAGGGAGATGCGCGACGACATCGCGACAAGCAGCGAGAGGCTATAAAGAAAAATCTTCCTGAAATACTTTCGGAAGAATCAATTATCACTGGAAGGCCGGGGAAAATTATAAAAGTCCCCATTAAGAGTCTTGATATACCGCATTTTAAACACGGGCGAGGCAAAGACGAAAATGACGCCGGAGTTGGTCAAGGTAAGGGAAAGCCAGGGGATGTTATTGGTCGTCGGCCAGGAAAAGGAACAAAACCTGGAGGACCGGGAACTGAACCAGGGGTAGACTATCTTGAGGCAGAATTTACCATTGAAGAATTGACGGAATTATTCCTTGAAGATATGGGTCTCCCCCGACTTGAGAAAAAAAATGTCCGTGAAATTGAAGTAGAGCTTGGATTTAAAGTAAGAGGAACCCAGCGCACAGGGCCGCATGTCCTTTTAAATCGCAAAAAAAACAGCGCAAGAGGGAATGAAGCGGTTTTGGAGCTTTCTCCAAGCACTTAAACAAGAAACGGGAAAATCTGAACTGCACTGTTACGAAGCATTGAAGCGCACAGACGGCCGTTTTGCCGACGCGCTTGAATTGCTCAACGCAGGAAAAATTGTGCTGACAGACGAAAGTCACGTTTCTGTTGATCCATTCCCGATTCTTCACCATGAAGATTATCGATATCACAAAATAGAAGAAGATGTTACAAAAGAATCTCAGGCTGTGGTCATTGCGATTATGGACGTTTCCGCGTCAATGACTCCTCTCAAAAAATATTTCGCTCGCACAATGATCTTCTGGCTTGTAAATTTCCTACGGCAAATATATAAACGAGTTGACATCCGTTTTATCGCCCATGATACCGAGGCACGAATCGTCGATGAAGAAAATTTCTTCAGAGTTGGAGAAAGCGGCGGAACACACTGTTACGCCGGATATGAACTCGCAAACTCACTCATAGAGACTGATTATCCGATAAGCCAATGGAATGTGTATGTATGGCACTTCTCTGACGGAGAAGATGGAAACACAGCACGTTCTATGGAAGAGGCACGGAGGCTTTTTGAGCGAAAGATTAATATGTTCGGCTATGGGGAAATATGTCCTGAAAAAGAATATTGGCCACCTGAACTTCTAAAACAATTTATTAAGACCTTTGATCTCAAAGAAGTTAAAGAAGAAAAAGATTTCACGGTTCATGTAAGTTTTGACGAAAAATATCCGTTCTTGGGTGTCGCGATGCAGGAAAAAAAACATATCTGGCAAGCCCTTAAGGCGTTTCTCAAGCGAGATAGGTGGTCGTCATGAAAAAGCACGAACTAAAGCGTCTTATACAAATTGAGAAAGAAATAAAAAAGATCGCGGTTGAAGAGTGCGGCCTCTTAACGACCGATATCGTATTTGAGGTTGTCCCCGCAAGAAAAATGATTGAGGCAATGGCGTATCAGTTTCCGGTCAACTTTTCACACTGGTCCTTTGGACGCGATTATGACAGGCATCGCACCATTTACGAACACACCGGAGTTGGAATACCATATGAACAAGTGTGGAACTTTGAAATTCCTAAGGCACTTCTCGTTGATACCAATCCACTTCCGTTAAATGTGTTGGTAATAGCCCATGTATACGGACACGTTGATTACTTTTTAGGAAATCGCTACTTACAACACGGTCGTTCTTTTTCCGATATCGCCGAAGAAGCACGGTATGCGGCGACACGGTTTAAAGAATATGAAGTCCGATTTGGAATAGAGTGGGTTGAAAAAGTAATTGAGGCAGGTATGGCGCTACAATGGCACCAGCCGCTTGATCCCTTCCTGGAAGAGCCGCGTGAAGAAGATGCTCGTGCATATCTCATGAAATTGGAAAAAGAGAAAATGCGGTACGTTCAGACACACGCGGTCTCGTCAAATAAAAAGAAGACTGAACAAGAGTTACGGAGACTGGAAGCACAGCTTAAAATACTCGCGCACAAAACTCCACCTGAACCAGTATATGATATACTCCAATACATTATTAAACACGCCCCACGCCTTAAGGAAGAGGAGCGTGATATTTTAACGGTTATCAGAAATCAAGCGCGAGCACTGGCTCCAAATCGCAGAACGAAACTGCTCGATGAAGGATGGGCGACATACTGGCACACCCGTATCATGCGCCGACTATTTGAAAAAGGACTTTTGAGTGCTGAAGAACATGGAGTCTTCCTTGACTATCACGCAAAAGTAACTCAAGCGAGTAAGCGACAATTCAATGTATACAATATCGGTCCCGCACTCTTTGAGTACATAAAAGAGCGTTGGGACAGAGGGCAGTTCGGAAAAGAGTATGAGGAATGTAGGAACCCTTTTGAACGAAATCGATGGGACACAAAAGTAAACAGGGGAACAGAAAAAATATTTGAAGTTCGTTCTTCATATACTGACCGCATGGCAGCAGAAGAGTTTTTTACTCCAGATTTTATACGAGCATGTGAGTTATATATTTATGAAGATCGTCAAGATGGCTTAGGAAACATTGTGTCTGTCGTTGTGGAAAAGAGACCCGCAGAAGTTCAAAAAATCTTCAAAAGAATATATGCTCTCTACGGCACGCCTCAAATATGTGTCATTGACGGCAATTATAAAGACAAAGGATTTTTGTATCTTGCCCACAAACCCTTCGGGGATGGGGAGCTTGATCAAACATACCGAAAAGGAGCTCTTGAATATGTTTATGCATGTTGGAAACGCCCGGTTTTTCTGGAGACACAAATCGGCAAAGATGTTGTTGTATGTTCTTTTGATGGAACAAAACACAAGATTGTACCTAAATAAATACGCAAAACCGCTCTGGTATACATCAGAGCGGTTTTTTCTTTTGGTGCGCAGGAGAGGAATTTCACTACTCGTCGCTCCGCCAGTTGGCGGAGCTCCTGCGCTTTCAAACCACTCGGTTTGAAGAATCCTCCACGGGAAAACTACAGTTTTCCCGGCCCCTTTCGTGTTCAAATCCTCACCGTGCTCAAAAACATCACAACAAAAAAACCGTACTGTTTGTGAGTACGGTTTTTTTGTTTTGGTGCGCAGGAGAGGATTTGAACCTCCACGACCTTGCGGCCACTAGCCCCTCAAGCTAGTGCGTCTACCAGTTTCGCCACCTGCGCAAAAATCAGTATTTAGTATAGAGTATTTAGTATGAAGTTTCAAGAAAACTAAAAACCTTTCGATGCTGTCGAAAGGTTTTTAGTTTTCTTTTTCTGATTTTGCCTCTGCCGCAAGGACAACGGGTCCTTTGCTTGTACTCTCTGCTTCGACCGCTTCACTATTCTCGGCCGCAAGTACTGTGGGCAACTCTTTCTTCTCTTCTTTCGGCTCAACGGGAACAAAGTCAGCGAGTCCTTTCATTTTTCTCCTGATTTCCCGAGCTGTTTTTTCGCGAATGTAATAGAGCTTGCTCCGACGAACTTTAGAGCGACGAATGACTTCAATTTTATCTATAACCGGTGAGTAGAGCGGAAAAATTTTCTCAACCCCAACTCCGGAGGCAATTTTCCTTACAGTAAAAGTAGCTCCTGGCTCTCTGCCATGCTTACGAGCAATGACGAGCCCCTCAAACGCCTGAAGGCGTATTTTGCCTTTTTCATCCTTTATTTTCTGCCACACGCGTACAGTGTCCCCCGCCCGTATGAGAAGCGCGCGTCGTTCGTTTATATTAACCGGTGAAAGTGTAATCATAAAATATGAAAGTTACTGTATCATATTATAATTTTATATTCAATGTCGTGAGCGCCGCTTTGAAATCAGGAGGTATCGGTGCCTCAAGACGAAGCGCTGCCCCGCTCGGAGTTTTGATTTCAATGCTATATGCGTGAAGCGCGAGCCGACCCATCTCTTTCGGACATGAGCGTTTGGGAGCATAGAGCGTGTCACAGAGTATCGGGTGACCAATTGATTTAAGGTGTACTCTTATTTGGTGGGTTCTGCCCGTCTGCGGCAGAACCGAAAGATACGAGAAGGCGGAAGTTTCTGAAATAACCGAATATCCAGTCTGTGCGGGACGCTTCAGTCCGCGAGCACTCGGCTCTGCCGAACGAGCCCTAAAATCTTTTGAGCTTCTGCCGATTGGTTTATCAATAACGCCTCTTTTTACTTTGAGCAAACCGTAGACAATGGCGCGGTACTCTTTTTTAACGCTTCGTTCTTGAAATTGTTTTTTAAAAAATAAAAAAGCGTTTTGATTTTTTGCGAACAGCACAAGCCCCGAAGTTTCTTTATCAAGCCTATGCACAATGCCCGCCCTATGTATTATTTCCCCCGATGAGAGTTTGAGCGGCTCTCCGATTGTTTCCAATTTAGGATATTTTTTTACAACAAAATCAACAAGCGTTTGAGCTTGAGTTTTCCCATCTGAATGAACAGTAAGACCTGCGGGTTTATTCACGGCCACAATATCATCATCTTCAAAAACAATGCTTGGTTCCATGTGCTATATAAATTATTTTCCCCTCCTTCTCTCACGCTCACCAAATTCTGCAAGAATCATCTCAAATTCTTTTTTTGAAAAATCAGGCCAAAATGTATCAATAAAAAAAAGTTCACTATACACTGATTGCCACGGTAAAAAATTAGAAAGTCTTTTTTCGCCTCCCGTGCGAATAATAATATCCGGATCGGCAATTCCAACAGTAAAGAGATGATTCGCAAAATCTGCCTCCGCAATTTCCTTTTGAGAACTTGCGAAAGAGCAAAGCGCCTGAGCGGCAGAGATAATTTCCGCACGTCCGCCATATGAGAGCGCAATACCAAGCGTGAATTCTTTTTTATCCTTCGTTTTTTCCTCCGCCTCATGCATCAGTGCTTGCATATCTTCTGGAAAACGATTCCGTGTTCCCAAAAAACGAATTTTTGTGTCTTCTCCTGAGAGAGTTTCAATCTCGTTTTTAAGAACCTCGCGGAATAAATCCATAAGATACGACACTTCTTCCTCCGTTCTATTCCAATTCTCCGTTGAAAATGCGTATACAACAAGGACCTTGACGCCAACCTCTTTGGCCCACCCGACAACTTCTTTCAATTTTTCATATCCCTTTTTGTGCCCTTCATATGTAGGAAAACTGTGAGCCATTGCCCACCTACGATTGCCGTCCATAATAATACCGATACATTTTGGAATCATATACTTAGGGGTTAGTAGTTAGCGTTTAGGATTTAGTATTAATAGAGGATTTTAAAGCCTTGAAACTTCTCTACCGGCTCATGCCACTCTACTTTAACATTCGCGACTCGTGCAAGAAACGGACCTTTGTGAAGATATTCTAAAAGCTTTTCCAAACTCTCTTCGGTTCCTTGCGCAAAAACTAAAACTGAGCCGTCTTCCTGGTTTTCAACGGTCCCTGAAATGTTAAGTCCGCGCGCTTTGCGCTGAACAAAATCCCTGTACATAACAAGCTGGACCTTCCCGCTTATTTTACATCGTATTTCTTTTATCATAATCAAACAATGCGCGCTAGGACCTTCTCATATTCCATAAAATTAATACATTAATTTTATGGACGCTAGAGGACTCGAACCTCTGACCCTCTCGGTGTAAACGAGATGCTCTACCAACTGAGCTAAGCGTCCATTTGAGTGTGGAGACAAAACTGAGTCCCGACGTTTTTGTCGGGACCCCGACCGCTTTGCGCGTCGGGGCTAAGCGTCCCCCACATTTGTCCATACTATACTTAACTATACTAAAAATACAAATAAAAAAGGCGGGCGCAATGCGCCCGACCCGAGTTTGAACAATCTGTTTTTCATTATTCTCGCCTGAGCTGCCCAATAAGCAGTCGGCGGGTTTTTTCTTCCCAGGGTCCGTCTTTGTTAGGCTTACTGGTAGCCAACCTTGGCTTCGAGATAAGCCTTCAGGGTACGATATACGCACCCTCGTGAGTCCATCCACATCGAAACCTCCTGTGAAAAGTGGTGGAAAGAACGCACATGAGGCCTCGCCGCTATTTATAATGTAAAAACATATGTGTTAAGGGAGGCCTCATGCGCATTCTCTCGCCTCTATGAACCATATTCTAATTCTTAACTCCTATTATACACAAATATAAAATTTTGTCAAGTTTTCACTAAGGAGGTAGTTTTTAATCCTCTTGGGATAAAAATAAAGTCATCCCGATTTGTATTGAGACTCGTTTGTTTTTTACGCAGGATACTTGAATTAGGGCGAACCCACCGCGCCTTCGGCGCGGCAGAACCCCCGCCAAAAATGCAGGCGGCGAAGCCGCACCGCTGACAATTTCAAGTTTTTTTTGACGGCGAATAAATCCAAGAATTCGCGAAGCGAATACCTTGAATGAACTAAATATAGAAAATTATGACAATAATTTCAATTTTAGAAAAAGTGAGAGCCCCGAGCAGATTTTTGGTCCGCGAGGGGCTCGGGTTGAGGGCGATGTTTGTGCGTGCCAGGCCACGACTACTTCGTCTTGTAGAAGATCGTGATCGTGACGTCGTGGTCCAGGCGTCCGGAGGCGTCCTGCATGGTTCGCGTGATCTCGATCTTGTCGCCCATCTTGTCGAGCCACGCATTGATCCGCTGTTCCAAGCCCTCCGCATCGTTGCAGCCGTAGAAGACTTTCACTCGTTCCATTTCGCGAACCTCCTTCAAGGTGCTGTTTTCGGCGGCACTTTACCGCAGAAGTCAGCGGGTTTTTGGAATTCCGATGACACAACTAATATAGCATATTCCTTGCTTAAAGTCAAGGGCAAGTGGGAAAACAGAAAAAGCCCATATTTTAGGGCTTTTTCTGTGGTTTCGTATTGGATTAAAAATTTTTCTTCCCCTCAAACGAAATCGCGAATTCCGTTTTGAGCCGAAAATACAATACGCGCGAGCCGCCGAGCAACGCGAGGCGGCGAGCTCTGACTTGCAATTTCCTTTCTGGTGCCCTCGGCAGGAATCGAACCCGCATCAACGCCTTAGAAGAGCGCTGCTCTATCCATTGAGCTACAAGGGCAATAATAATGTTGTTCAGTTAAAAAGTTTTAAAGCATAATTGGTCTTTATAACTTTATAAACTTGATAACTTTATAACCGATTTACAATGATGGGTCAATTATTTCCGGTCGATTGCTGAAAAGCTCTTGAAACAAAATTTCTTTTTCTTTAAACAATTTGAGTACCTCCTTAAGCGCATCCACATGCACGACCTCAGAGCGCAAGGCTCCGACAGTTTCTATATTGGCTCCTTCGTCAGTATTGATGATAACAAAAAGATACACTGCGATCGTTACGAGTAAAACACCGACAACGAGCATGAGGATGATAAGAATAAGCCAGTCTCTATACGGATTAATGTCAAAACTTCCCTTGTGAGAAAGTTTTAGAAACGAAAACCCTTTTTTTATTGTACTAATTATATTTTGGAACATAAGAATTAAAAATTGAGTTATTATTTTGGATCAAAGCTAAGAACCGTAAGCGTAAACACGGCGTGCCATGTATCTGTCGCCTTCCGTTTTTCAAGACCACGGGGAGTTTCTTTATCAAGTAAAAATTTTTCAAGCGAAATTTTAACAGGAATATGCTCCACAATTTCCAGAAAATAAAATATTTCACTGAAACTCCCGAGTGTTTCAAATTCCATAGCAAGAACATTTTCTGTTTCTCGAATATTTACAAAATTAAATCGCAAAAGAACGTTTGCGTGCCTACCCGCCTGCTCTATGTCCTCAATAAATGCAACTAATTTTTCCTCGTTTATAAAATACCTATTAAGTGCTTCCCGCTCCGTTTCTGTGTCGCGAAAACTATCGCGGAGCGCGTAGAGCTGTTGTTCTTTAAGTTGCTCGGTGTCGAGCATACTTGTCGCCTCGGTAATCGCATCTTTTTTGTTCAGTACAAATCCAAACAAAAACGCATACCCTAAAAGTGCCAGCGTGGTCAGCGCCATGAGCAGAATAATACTGTAACGAACCGACATTTTTTTTCGATCCGACTCAACAATTGAAATCGGGGAAGACCGCGGTTTAAAAGAAATTTCTTTGGAATTATTTTCCATCTTCATCGTTGTTAAATTGTAATGAAACAGAAAAAGGAATGTCAGAACTTTTTACAAAATTTGAAACAGGAAGCTCTACATTTGTAAAAACAGGTTCTTTCTCAAGCGCGTTCACAAACGCAAGAAGCGTTTGTCGGTCTTTTGCGACGCCTGAGACCGTCATCCGTACTCCTTGTGAGCTTCCTGGGATATTTTCGTAAAAAAACGCGGTGAGTGTAACATTAAAATTTTTCCGTGCCATGGTTTTTTCTATTGCTTCGTATATAAAAATATATCCGCTCTTTTCTTCCTGAAGCAGGGAGATTTTTTTGTTTGTGTCCGATACGCTTTTCTTTAAATTTTTGCGCTCTTCAACAGAAACAATTTCTGAGACAACAGTAAGACGATCAAGCGCCACTTTCTCTTTTACAAAGCCCCACAACAGAGCAGGTGAGAGTGCCACAACCCCAAACCCTACGGTTATCACGAAAAATATGAGCCCAACAATTAAAAGACGGGATTTGTATGTATTTTGTATTTTTACTTTCTCTGAAACTGGTAATAAATTAACCATGATTTTAAAATTCTACGATAGAGTTCCTAACGCAAGCCCAAGCGCAGTTGCGTATCGGAGCGCGTGATTACTAGGGATCTCGGGAACATACTGTGCGAGTGAATTAATATTAATCCACGGGTTCGCAATTTCTATGTCTATGTTGAGTGTTGTTGCTAAATAATTGGGGAGCCCCGGAACGTTAGCCTCTCCGCCGCAGATTATAATACGGTCAATCGCATCACCACCTTTTTCAATAATATTTTCGTGAGAGCGGGCGTATTCATAATGCTTACTGATTTCATCACGTAAAATAGCTAGCCGCGCGACAAGCGCCCGATAGAGCGGGTCCTCTTTTCCGTGAAGTAAGCCTTCGCTTTCTTTGCGCCGCTGTGCTTCTCCAAAAGAAATATTGAGGGAGCGCGCTACCGCTTCCGTTAAAGAGTGCCCTCCAACTTTTATCGTAGAGGTAAATGTTATAACTCCCCCTGACTGGACCGCGACCCCAGTTCTTGTGCCCCCAATGTCAAGCAAGAGAAACGTGCCGCAATCGCCTCTCTGTACGATTGCCCTCGCAATAGAGTGCGCCTCAAATTCAAAAGAAAGCGGCGTTAATCCGGTATTTTCAAAAATTTTAAGATAACCCTCTACAACTCTATGCGGCATAACCGACAAACCGACCTTGTAATTTCCCTCACTCCGTGAGACTCCGCAGGTTACCAGCTGATAATCAAAAACAGCCTCGTGGGGAGAGAGCGGAACATGGTCTGCGAGTTGCAATTCCAAACTCTCATATATTTCTTCCGGCTTAACGCGTGGTATTTCAATTTTGAGCGAATATCCCTGCTCTTCGGGAAGCGACGTCCGAACAAAAGAAAAACCATGTTTTTTTTTCATACCCACAAGTATTTTGCGCATTTCATCGTGTTTGCGAATAAGCCCCTCAACGACAATGCCGGGAGAAATTGATTGTTCGCCAAATTTTCCCAACACAAGGCCGTGAGAAGCGCGTTTCAACTCGGCAAAACGAATAGACTGATCTGAGATATCAAGGCCAACCGCTGGCATTTCCAAAAACTGCGGTGGAGGAAAAAAACGGAAAAAACGATTATTATACAGCATTATTTTAAGTATACCCCCACACTAATATATTTTGAAATTGATGTGGGGGTATAAGCAATAATCCCGCAGACGTATATGTTTTTAGCCCCATCCCGCCGTATACTCCTTATATGCCTACAATACAAACACAGTTTGAAATAACAATGTGTGACACCCTTACGGACGCAGAGATTCAACGAACAAAGAGTACGAACGCAATAATTATAATAGCCACAATAATAGAAATAGTGTTGAAATAAGTAAAAATGAGATTTCCCAACCGGTCGCCGAATTTTTGAGCACAGAACGCAACAATAAAAAATCGTAAGGCGCGCCCAATAATTGACGCAATAATAAAAATCATAAGAGAGATATGAAAAAAGCCAGCACTTAGTGTAAACACTTTATACGGGATTGGACTAAACGCAGATACAAAAATGGCAAGAAACGCGTTATCGGCAAAGAGAACTCCGACTTTCTGCATTTCATCTCCAAAATGATATGCCTCTATGATTTGTTTTCCAATTACATCAAACAAAAAACTGCCAATAAAATAGCCGGCAACTCCGCCCAGCACTGAGGTAATAGTGGTAAGTGTTGCATAATATATCCATCGCTCTTTCCGCGCAATTAAAATAGCGATAAGTAAAATATCCGGAGGAATGGGAAAAAACGTTGCTTCCGCAAATGAAAAAAAAGAAAGCCATGCTTTCATGTGTGGACCTTCAGCGTGACGCACAAACCAGTCGCGTATCCTAATCTTAAGCAGTGTTTTGTTGATATCATTTTCCATTATTGTATTTTCTCTTATCTAAAAAACTCTGTAAAATAATCGCAGCCGCAGAATCATCTACGGGGACATTGCTCTCTTTTTCTCTGCTACGCCGAGCTTCCTGCGAAGTAAGCACCTCTGATTCAAACGCAATTGGAAGGCTTGTAGTTTTTTGGAGCCTCTCTTTAAAATCAGCTATTTTTTTCATGACCGGATTCTCTGTCCCTCCATACATGCGTGATTCCCCGATAACAATTTGAGAAACACTTTCTTGTTTGCATATGTCGTGAATGCTTTTTATAAGACGTGCATCGTTGTTTAAAATACTGTGAGGAAAAGCTAGCATTCCATTCTCATCGGAGAGGGCTATGCCAATTCGTTTTTCCCCATAATCAATGCCGAGAAAACGCATAGTATGTAGTATATCGCATCTTGCCTTGCCCGGTAGCGAGCCTTGCTCTGGTACTGGGGTAGTTTTGTATATATAACAATAATGAACCCTTAAAGATACAGGGTTGTTTGATACTTTATACTTGATATCAGAGCACTAAACACTCTTTTTGTGCTTTTAGTGCTCGACCGAGCACATAATTTGCAAATTATGTGCTCGGGCTTTATACTTGATAATATGCCTTCATTAGAATTATTTTTTGAGCAAAATTTGTGGGTGCTGGTAGTTGCAATGCTCTGGGTTTTGCCGTGGAAAGGCTATGCCCTCTGGAGCGCCGCGCAACTGCGCCACAAATGGTGGTTCATTATTTTGCTCGTGGTAAACACACTTGCAATTTTGGACATTATCTACATCTTTGCTATCGCCAAAAAAGGTAGCGCGCTTTTTGGAAAGAAAGATAGAGTTTCATCTCAAAACGAGTAACAAATTAATTGCTTTATTCTCCTTTTTGTCATATTCTCAAAGAGAAGTATTTTTTGTGTAGAATAAAGAATAATTTTACTTCGTAAAATTTGCTTCCATAAACATTCTTTATTTAAGACGAAAAAGTATTTTAAGGGAGGAGTCGCATAGTGGTCTAGTGCGGCGGTCTTGAAAACCGCTAGGTCTTTATCGGCCTCGTGAGTTCGAATCTCACCTCCTCCGTTTTTACGTCCCTTTCCGATAGATATCGGAAAGGGACGTTTTGCACAGCTCATTTTTCAACAAGATAGTTTCTGATGATATAATAAAGACAAGTAATGCACGTTATTCATGGAAGAAGAACAAAAAAATATCACCTGGAAAACACTTGAACATAAACATGCCCACAAAGACCCTGACTGGTTTTGGGGTATTGGCATTATTGCCACATCAATCGCGATTATATCCATCATTGGCGGAAATCCGCTGTTTGCCGTTTTAATCGTTATTGGAGCAGTTACACTTTTCCTGCACGCAATAAAAATACCCCAGAATATAGAGGTGCGTGTCAGCGCGGATGGTATTTTAATTCACAATGCTCTTTTCTCATATGAACAGCTTGAGTCATTTAATGTTGAAAATAACGAGCACGACTCCTTTATTATTTTAAAATCAAAAAGAATTTTAACCCCACGAATTATTGTTCCGCTCAAGGCGGGACTGGAAAAAGACGCACGGGGTGTGCTTCTCAAGTATCTCAAAGAAGAAAAACTTGAAGTTCCGATATCGCATCGCCTTCTTGAATTTTTAGGATTATAAAGAAAATCGCCCCGATTAATATCGGGGCGATTTTCTTTTTTGTATATTGCAATCTAAAATTTGAAATTGTTAGAATTCCTCAAATTCCGGAATAAGCGTCACTACAGCGCTATCTGAAAGCTCGCCTCCTTCGTTTTGGCACGTTAGTATAAATGTGCTTTGCACAGTAATCGGGCCAGAGGGCGCAGAGCCCGAAATGCCGGTTTGTGAAAATCCATTAGGGCCGGTCACCGTACAGCTGTCAACGTTTGTCGCGGACCATGTAACTGTTGACTGATTGCCAGACTTTACCGAAACCGGACTTGCAGAAATGCCAACATCAGGGTTAAGCACCGTTACTCCAACTGATGATTGAAGCGACGACGGAGAGTATGTGCCAGGATTATAAAAGCATACAACAGTGTACGTCGTGTCTGTTGTGGGAGAAACAACAACCGAACCAGAAATGGCTCCCCCCGTTGAAAAATTAAGACCATCGCAACTCGTCGCTCCGGTGGCATTCCATTCAATTGTTACGCTACCCCCTTGGTTTATGGTGATAGCCCCCCCGCTTTCACCAGTTTCATTATTTTCTCCAAATAAATTAAGTGCGGGCGGAGCACATTCTCCCGGGGTATGCTCGTATGAGGGACAC
This sequence comes from Parcubacteria group bacterium, assembly GCA_016180525.1. GTDB lineage: Bacteria > Patescibacteriota > Minisyncoccia > Phycocordibacterales > UBA2135 > JACPBB01. The sequence goes on from JACPBB010000002.1 coordinate 66,856, forward strand.
GACGCGGGAATCGCAAACCCGCCGCTTATCCCTTTAGGAGAAAGAGATGTAACGCCAACCTCCACAGATTTTTGCGGCAACATAGTAAGGCCGGCGCCCCAAAATATCCACCCGATAAGAAGTAGCGCGAGCACAGCGACAATAAGTTGAGGAATGTTTTTCATGCTAATAATTATATCAAATAGAGCCAAAAACAAAAACAATTATTTGCCGGCGGTTAAATTAATATTAAATCGTATGGCTTCTTTCATTTCATAAACCCCTTGTCCCGCAACGTTTGGATCGTTTCCGGGGTATGCCCTATGCCAATCTGATTCTGTAAGAGTTTCCGCCCAAAAAAGCGCCTTTTGAAAGTAAATCTTGGCTTTTTCATTATTGCCTAGGTTCATATGCGCAAGCGCTGTCATATTTAAAAGCCACGGGTTATTCGGAAAATGCGCGAGTCCGCCCTCCGCAGTTTGCCGTGTTTTTTCATAGTTCCCCTGTTGAAAATAAATCCACGCCAGGTCGTTGTACACAGCCCAGTTATTTCTATCCCATTCAAAAAATTTCAAAAAATTTTTCTCCGCTTTTTCATATTCTTTCGTATATCCATAAATGAGCCCGCGGATATAATATGAAGACATAAGCGAGTCGCCATGCAGCTCAATTTGTGTATTTATCTTCTCGAGTGCCCCATCAAAATCCCCGCGCAAAAAATCAATCCGCGCAAGCTGGTGCCACGCATCAGACACGTTCGGATCGACTCCGAGCGCTTTATTAAAATATTCTGCCGCCCTGTCTAAGTCATACTTCCCGCTTCCGCCAACATTGAAATAATAATTTCCCTTTTGCACGAATACGTTCGCGTCATTCCCCCGCAAAGAAAACATATCAAAAACAACTGCTCCCGTTTTTGTTCGTGTCAACACAAGTACTACAAGCACAAAGATTACGAAAATAAAGATAAGTTTTTTATTCAGCGAGATTTGCATTATTTCTCTATTATACCAAAAACACTATAAAATAAGGATTTTTTTAAATATTGACAGATATGTATTTATTTGTTATAATTAACGATAAAGATCTTTACAATTCGATTCCACCTTCATGAAAGGATGAAACAAATGAGATACTTTGGATTCTTGTTTTCCATCTTTGCGCTCATTTTTGCCTTGACATTACAAAATAGCGCAGAGGCGGCTCTCCCGTCGCCGCAGGAAAACGCTCGTCCGGAAAACGTTACACCACTTTCGGTCTCCAAAACATGGACCATTCCTCAAGAAAAAAGAAGCGCCTACTATCCGAACGCGGAAGCGTTCGAGGCGATGGTAGACAACCTTCACGTGCGTGGAACCGACGCGGGAGAGGGCACGCACAGGGTGATCCTGACGCTCACCGCCGGCACCCCCCGCACTGAGGGCTCGGTTGCGTACTTCTTCATATCCCCAATTGCGTTTGAAGGTATATTCATGTGGATGCTCGAAGAATACGAAGAGCGTGAAGGAGGTCTCAACGTGAGGTTCTGGTTCTTCTCCGATGAAATTCGGAGTTACGAAGCGGATCTGTTTGGCGGTGCGCCACCCAGTCCGTCAGAATATTTCATGCCAGAGAATCCGGGATGGGACACGGCAGTGAAGAAATCCCGTCTTGCGTGGAAATTGCTCTGTGAGAAATACGGATGCATCCCGCACCGCTATAACGCGTTCTAATCAGAAAATTCTCCCGCCACCGTGGCAAAACTCGACAACCCTTGCGAAAGTAGGGGTTGCTTTTTTTATAAAAATATTACGCAAAAAATTTTAATATCCTCCGACAATAATACTCTCTCCTGAAACGGCGGTTGCCAGATCCGAAGCTAGAAACAAACAAGCGTTCGCAATATCAACAGATGTTGGTAATTTTTTTAAAAATGTCTGGTCTGCGATAGAAGAATATTTTTTTGAAAAATTTTCATCATTCTCTTTGTTGACAAAGCCCGGAATAACCGCGTTTATTCTAATACCGTCCTCGCCGAGTTCTTTTGCAAGTCCTAGCGTCAAAGACAAAAGAGCTCCTTTTGAAACAATATAATGAATCCCCGTCTGAGAAAAAAGTGGCCTCAAGGCGGCAATTGAGGAGATGTTTATTATAGATGGATTTAATCTTTGTTTTAAAAGCGGAGTCATTTTTTTTATTAAATGAAACACTCCAAAAAAATTCGTTCGTAGAGCGTCTTCCCATATTTCATCACTTATATTCTCAAGAGAGTTCCATTGTCGAAGCGCGGCGTTATTTATGAGAATATCAAGGTGCCCAAAACGATTCTTAATTTGAGAAACAATCTCTTCAACTGCTCCTGCGTCTCCGATATCAGCAGATATGCCAATTACTGCATACCCCTTTCCTTCAAAAATATCTACCACTTTCTGAACAGTATTTTTCACCCTTCCATTAATAATTATTTTAGCCCCCTGTTCAGCAAATGCTTCGGCAATAACATACCCAATTCCACGTGTAGATCCGGTTACCAAAACAACTCTCTCTGTAAAATTTAAATATTGCTTCATGCCCCATTCGTTTTTGAATTAGAATTCATTGAATAAAGTTTTGTCTAATTAGTAGCGGAAATCGCAACAATGTCTGCTAAAAAATCATTGTTGTTAAGAAAACCACTAATAATACCTGTAAGAGAATCCTTTTTTGTAAAACAAAAATAATAATAATTTTTATTCCCCGCAGAAAATGTAAAGCTGACACAATTGCCCTTTATAACAAAATTGTCAAGTGATCCATCTTCTGCACCAATACTTGATTCAAAAAATCGTCCCGATAACGCTTCTTTGCCGGATGAATGGGAAAAGCTCATTTTAAATGTTCCTGAACTAAATCTCCCCGGACCTTCAGTTCGTTCCCATGACACGTTCCATGGAGAATTTTGTACAAGAATTTCCGCAAAAGACTTTGAGCCGCTGGGGGTATTTGTTTCTAATTTTAACAAAATCTCAGAAAGACGGAAGCCACGAGTTGCTCTATTGTTGGCTGAATTTATTTCAAGTGCATTTTTGTACGCAGGTTGTGCTAACTCAAATTCGCCTAGTCTCATATAAATATCTCCAAGAACACGATACGGCGCGCTAATTTTGTCCAGCCTTTCGGGGGTATTGTATCCACGAACTTCATATCCTGGAAAGTCTTTAAACGGCTTGTCTAAATCATGATTAAACTCAACCGCAGAAAGAGCATATTTTTCCGCTTCTTCCATTTTCCCAAGAGCAAGTTTTGCTTCTGCCAAAACATGCAACGCAAATACTTTAAAGTATGGGGGCATAAATTCTAAAAATTTTTCATCATTCACCACTCGTTCTAGATGACGCTCTTCTTCTATATAATTATTTTTTGAAAGCGCCCTCATCCCAATGGTGTAGTTTTTAAACATTTCTTCGGTTTCTTTCATCACGATTCCGCGTGGAGGATATGGTGTCTCTTCTAAATTTTTTATTTTATTTAATGCCATTGCTAAATTTTTAGGCTGAATAATAAGATATTGATTCTGGCCACTTGGTGACATTATATTTTGCAATCTTTGAAAGTCTTTAAAACTTAATTCATAATTATTTCCAAGCCAATAACTCTGAAATATCAATTTTCCATTGGGTTCGTCAATGCCAATAAGTACTGTCGCGGGATAATAATGAAATGTTGAATTAAAAGGTTGGCTCTCCGTTAATGGCAGGAGCAAAAAAAGTGGAGTTCTCACTTCTTCATTAATATATTTTTTTACTTCGTTAAGGGTAAGTCGTTCTTTTTTTACCACGTAATATCCAGTCTCCTGAACATATTTCTCCACACCATCAGTTGAGAAATCAAATGAACCTGACCTTACCAACCTCTCAGTAATTTCCGCGGGGGTTATCTTTCCCGGATTCCAATATTCTAACACTGAGGCCACCGCCCCGCTTACATCACCTACAATAAAACTATTTTTCCCAATATGATTATGGACACCAACATACGGAACTCCTGGAATTGTGTATCTAAACGTTCCTGCGGGTATACGAACAGATTCTGTACCACCAATAACTTCTCTAATTTCTCCTGGCTTTATTATTGACTCAAGCGAGGAGGTTTTTAAAGAAAAAAAGTACCAGGTAAAACCTCCCGCAACAAGCAGTAAAAGAACGCTTACCCAAGCAACAATAGTTACTGGAGTTGCTAATTTATTTTGATCAAAGGCATTCTTTTGATTATTGTCTTCCATGTTGTTTATGCTTTTTGTACGCGCTCATCGCCAATTAAGACAAAAAGAGAAAGCGACTTATGCCGTATTGCCAAACGAAATAAGTTTATTTGCAAAAGACAACATTGCCTCTCTTGCTCCTTTCTTATTTATCGAAACATGGGGCATAACTCCTAAGATTTTATGAATGTCAAATTCTTTTTTCTTGTTAAAAATTTCTCCGGCAGTCCAATCTCTGTAATGTGCTCGAAGCAGTAAGTATGCTTCTCTGCTTTTATCTTCTACTTGCCCTGTAATTTCTATAGATTCGCTGGGCTCAAGCAAAAGGCCGTCACTGTCTTTCATTTTTTTCCATATGTTTTGTGTATTTCCGATGGCGTGCGCCTTAGATGTGTTTTTTGTTTTTATGTTCTGATGATTAACCCCCTCCGTCTTCTCAATGGCATTTTCTTCAAATACATGAATGTCTTTAAATTTTGAATCAACTATTAATTCTGTGTTTTTAGGATACACGACCCGAAGTAGGGAAAGATGGTCAATAAAACTTTCTTCGGGCTCAATTTCTTTTATCTGAGCAATAAAGTGTCCATCCCTCAGTTGTACATTATTCTGAATTCGATATAGATCCGGCGTAATCTTTCCGCTTTCATACATTTGCATTCCTTCCTTTTTATTAGTAAACAACGTATTAGGTTTCCCAAACAAAAAATCATTTTCAAATATAAATGTTTTCCCGTTCCACGTAGATATAAAAGGGGTACTGAAACCGCCGTCATGATCTGCACAACCGCTGTCACAGCCACCGTCGCCGCCACCGTCGGCTCCATCACCGCTAGAGTCAAGTATAAAAAAGGGGGAAAGAAAAACGCCCATACTCATCTCAAAATACTGAGAGGCAATGAGCATCGCTAGTAAAGAAACTATCTTTATTAGAAATGATTTTTCGATTACGAAACATTTTGTAATTGAAGTTTGCATATATATTTTAAAGATATTTTATGACAAAACCGGATTCTTGCCCTTATTTTGATATGTATTAAGCGTGTATAATTTTTTTAAAAATGATTTTGAGTCCAAATCAAGCCGTCCTGCCCAATCCCCCGCTTCTTTTTGGGCCTCTTCGCTTGCCGCTGTGTACACGCCCCCTGCTTGAAGCATAAAAGCATATTGTTCGTTAGAGGAAATATTCGGCTTCACTACTTTAAAAGAAACGTCAACGACATCGCCTGGGATTGTGTGGAGATATTCACCAGAGCGTGGAGAATTAAGAATCCTTGCATAATCTTTTTCTTCTCTTTTATGATATGCTCTCGCAACTGAAAATTGTTCTGTCTCGTAAGAAAGATTTTTCTTTGGAGAAATGAGTCCGGCAAAATATACCTTATGTTTTTTTGTCGCAGTTACCCGCAATTGCACATTTCCCCTTTTTTGTATTGCTTCTTTGGGAATAGTAATTGTATTCAATGTCGGCTGATAATACCGTGGTGAATAAATATCAAGTGGCACAAAAGAAATACCGTTCCAATATTCAATTATTAAAGAGCATCCTCCGCCAGACCCGCCACCGCATCCAGGTGGGGGGGGCGGGGGTGGAGTATCGGCGTGTGCCAAGGGAGTACCCTTTGTAGAACCAAATAAAATATTGTGCGCCTTTTGAGAAAGCGTGAGTGTTTTGCCCTCATCGCCTTGACTCCCAGAGATTGTTTTAAGTACAAAAAGAATAAACAATCCAAATAAAAGCGCTATTCCTTTAAATATTTTTTTTATTTTATTTTGCGTGTAAACCATAATGCCTACGAGTAATTATGAAAATTACAAAAATTTATAAAAATAACTATAAAAAGCGCGAATACAACATTATATCATAAATACGACAGAGCCTACGAGCAATTATGAAAATGATACAAAATTGGTGTATTTATAGTATATTATACATACTATCCTTATGAAAGAGTTTGATGTGGAAGTTACCACAAACGTTGTGGAATATTTAAAACAAAGACATTTTCGTCCATATAAGCGAAGCATTTTAAAGTTATGCCTAAAAATGCTTGAAAAATACACGGGAGAGAATATTACTATACCCGTCTCTCGAGAGCTTCAATTACTTGGAGGAACATCGGTTTATCTTTGGAATTCAATAGAGACGCTCTACGCACTGCAGTCTTTGGGTATCGTTTCGCATTTCTCAAAAAATATGCACTACCCAGACGAGCCGCGTCTTCACGGATATAGCGCGGCATATTCAACCTCAGCAAATCGTTCACTAAGTAGAGCAAGCGGGGTTGATTTCTTTGACAAAAAAAAGGCTTTCTTCCGAATGCTTGGCGAATCAGTTGAGCGGCATTTGTGGTCTTGCACAGATTTTTTTTCAAGAAATCAAATAATGAAACCTTATAAAGAAATTAAAAATAAATCATTGAATATATTTTTACTTGCCGGATTCACGAAAGAACAAAAAAAACAATATAGAGAGCTCCAGCTTACCGAAAATACACCACTTGCGTGGATTCCCGCCACATCACTTGTAAGTGAAAAGAAAATATGGTGTCCAACACAACTATTGAGCGTCCGTTATTTTAGAGAAAATGTGAGAACGCCAAAGAGACCCGCGAAACCAGAGCCAATGCTGCGGTGGTGTGTTACCACAGGTCTTGCAACGGGAAAAACACTAGAGGAAGCAATCGTTGCTGGGATATTGGAGGTAATAGAAAGAGACGCATTTATGATTACCTTTTTAAATAAACTCTCTCCTCCACTCATAGATTTGGAATATGTCGCAAGCCAAGACAAAGACATAGATACTATTTTGAAAAAATTTAAACGATACAATCTTGAAGTATATATGATCGCGCTTCCCACTGATTTTCCTGTACACGTTGTGTTGAGCCTCGTTATTGACCCATCGGGACGAGGCCCGGCTACAAGTGTGGGAGCAAGTGCTGATTTTGATTTAAAAAGATGCATCCTTGACGCATTATCTGAATCTCTCTCAGTAAGATACAATATAAAAAATAAATACAAGGATCCGATTGATTTGCAACATATTGGAAGAGAAGAGAGAATATTATATTGGGCAAAAGAAGAAAACGTGCCTGGTCTTGAATTTTTAACAAAAGGGAAAAAAAATAAAGTTGAGTTAAATAAACAACATGTTTCGCAAAACTCAGAGATTCGTCATGACAAAAAACAACTTGATACACTTAGAGTAGAATTTAAAAAACAAAATCAAGAAGTATGTTTTGTAGAGCTTTCCTCAAAAGAAACCAGAAAACTTGGCTTTAGAACGGTTTTTGTGGTTGCTCCGGAAATGCAGCCAATGCACCTTGATGAATCAATCCCCTATTTTGGTGGCAAGCGCCTCAAGGAAGTACCTGAGAAACTGGGATACAAACCAGCGAAAGAATTAAATAAGGAGCCACATCCCTTTCCTTAATCATGCTTTCTAAATTATTTCACAAAAAAATCACAAATGAACGACCATATACACCAAGAGACCCAAAAGATTGGCCGATTTCATGGCGTACCGTGTATTTTAAAGAATACCCAAGATTTGATAGAGTAATGCTGCCAATAAATTTTTTAGAGCTGAAAAATTTAAAAGATGTTTTAGAAAAAAGACATTCTACCAGAACGTTTGACATAAAAAAAGAAATAACTCTACAGGAACTCTCAACAATGCTTTATTATTCAGCCGGCATAAAAGGGACGCCTGGCAAATATAGAGACAAGCCGCAAATGGAAAAAAATAAATCAAGGCGATTCTATCCGTCCGGCGGAGAGCGATATCCGCTTGAAGTGTACGTCGCAATAAAGCGAATTTCCGAGATAAACTCTGGAATATACCACTATAACTTGCCCAATCACTCTCTTGAACAATTGTCAGATAAAGAATGTTTAAGCGAGTTTTATGAAGCACTTGGCGAACCATGGGCAAAAGACGCTGCGGTAGTTTTTATTATAACTGCTGTCTGGGATAGAAATTTTATAAAATATCAAGACTTCGGTTACAACATAATTCTTACCGAGACGGGACATATGGCTCAAAATCTAATTTTACTTTCAGAGTCTTTGGATCTACACTATTGTCCGTTTATTGGATTTGATAATAAAAAAATAAATAAAATTTTAGACATTGATGAGGAAAATGAGTCTTCTTTATATATGATTGCAGGAGGAAAATAGTATTATTGATTCTTTAGAGAAATTTTATGTGCTATTAATTGTATGTTTTTTATAAAAAACCTTTCACAAAACAACACAGAGCATGAAACCGTATTACAGGATCAGCTCTTGGCAACGCACTACTTAATTACTCTCACACACACAACACTTGAGCGTCTGGGCCTTTTTGATGTCTTGAGAAAAAAAACAGAGCCAGCAGCAATTGATGAGCTATCAAAAATAATAAAAGTAAGAACTGACATTTTAGAGGCTTGTATTAATTTCTTGTGGTCTACGACCAATTATCTAGAAAAAAACGGGCAAAAAATTATTTTGAAAAATAATCCGCCAAAATGGTTTTGGATAGCAACGTATAAACCTGTATTTGACAACTTAGAAAGTTTATTAAAAGGAACAAAAAAATATGGAAATGATGTTGTTCGTGATGGATATTATTTACAAAAAATGTCTATTACAATCAATAATCCGGTTGAAAATTATATAGTCCAACAGCTTCAAGAAATTAAAGAAAAAAGTATCCTTGTCGATTTGGGCTGCGGCCCAGGGACACTTCTTTCACGGGTAAGCGCTGCAAATCCATTAATAGAGGGGCTTGGCATAGATGTTGACCCAATCATAACCGACATTGCTCAAAAAAACGTAATGCGTTCGCGTCGTCCAATAAAAATTATCACGGCAGACGTGACAAAAATACATTTCTGGAAAAAACACATTCCATCAAATGTAAATCTTATATTCTCAGCAAATTCCATACTCCATGAACTCTTACGAGACGGAGAAGAAAGGTTCATCTCTTTTTTAAAAACACTCAAGGGCGCGTTTCCGGGCTCTCGATTTTTTGTAACAGAAATTAACGCGCTTTCGCCTCAAGAAATAAAAAATATGCGGAGCAACGATTACAAATTTTTTATGGCAATGTTTATGTTCACCCATCCGCTTACTGAACAGGGATTGCCACGATCCAAAAAAGAATGGCTTTCTTTTTTTAAAAAAAGCCAGTGGTCCGTCATGCGAACAGAACAACCTAAAAATAATGACGCGCGAATTATCTATGACTGTCTCTTATGAATCCATTCTTATTAAATCTCCAAATACTTTCATCAATTTGGGACGTTATCAGTAAACAAGATTTTTATCTTGGTCCAACAGTTGAAAGATTTGACACGCTGCTTCGAGATTTTACTGGAAGCAAACACGCGCTCGGCGTCTCAAGCGGAACAGACGCTCTCATTTTGTCACTGAAAGCCCTCGGTGTCGGGCCTGGGGATGAGATTATTGTCCCAGCGATTAGTTTTTTCTCAACAGCAAGTGCTGTGTCCTGGGTTGGCGCACGTCCTGTTTTTGTTGATATAGATATAAAAACATATACAATAAATCCAAATTTGATAGAGCGAGCAATTACCCAAAGAACAAAAGGAGTTATTCCTGTACACCTTAACGGCGGAGCGGCCGAAATGGAATCCATAATGACGCTCGCTAAAAAACATGGAATTTATGTAATCGTGGATGCGTCACAGTCCCTTGGGGTATATTATAAAAACCTTCCAATGAGCGCGTGGGGCGATTTAGTATGTCTTAGTTTTAGTTTTAACAAGAAAGAACTTGGCGGTTATGGTAATGCCGGAGCAGTTCTTACTAATAACAATGATATTTATAAAAAAATATCACTGTTTCGTGCATATGGAACTTCATCAAAAAAAGAAATGTACTCAAACCATGTCGTAGCAAGCGGTTCTTATCGTATTGACTCATTGCAGGCAGCAATACTCAGCTGTAAAATTCCATACTGGAATGAATATATACGGCGACGCCGAGAAAAATATATTTTATACAAGAAATTACTTAAGAATGTTCCGCGCATTATCTTGCCCGATGAGGGGCAAAATTGCCTACACAGCGGATATAGATTCATTTTTCTGACTCCGCACAGAGATGAATTAAGAAAGTTTTTACGACATTCTCAGATACGAAGTCCGAATTATTATGATATTCCCTTACCATTTTTCCCTGCATTTAATTCACTCGAATATTCAAGCGGGGACTTTCCGGTTTCAGAAAAATTTGCACGTGAATCAATCAGTTTGCCGACCGACAATGCAGTAACAAAAAAAAGCGCGGAGTGGGTTATAAATTTAGTAAAGACATTTTTAGAAAAACAAAAATAAAAAATTCTTGTTTAATTCATTTCTATGGAAGAAAGGCTAAAAAAAATTATAAAAAGTGAAGTTTTCATAACCAAAAAGGAGGCGACAATTGTTTCACAACAGGGCAGGAAATTGGATTGGATTTTTGATTTTAGAAGAATATTACTTGTTCCGGAATATATAGATTTAATAGCTGAGATTTTTTGGGAAAAATATAAAGATAAATATCCCTTTCAAGTATGCGGTCTTGAGACTGCCGCCATTCCTCTTGTGACCGCTATTGTTATGAAAAGCGTTCAAAAAGAAAAGCCTATCAATGGATTTTTTATTAGAAAATCAAGAAAAAAATACGGGCTTACGCGATTGGTAGAGGGAAGTATAAATAAAGAAAAAATTATTATAGTTGATGATCTTATAAGTTATGGAGACGCTGTTAAAAAACAAATACAAATCCTTGATGAATTAGGGAAAAAAGTTTCTGAAGTGTTTGTCATCATGCATTTTAAACAATTGAAATATTATGATTTTCTGAAAAACCGCGAAATTATTTTGACTTCTCTTTTCCCACTTACGGATTTTGGACCACCGTTTCAAAAAATAGCCTCTGATAAAAAATATCTCGGCGACGCATTCATCAGAAAGTGGTATTTCAAAAGTGAAAATCCAAATTATTTTTATGTTATCCCTAAATCAGCTCCTGCTATAGACGGAGATAAAATTTATTTTGGAAGCGATAGCGGATATTTTTGGGCGCTTAATCAAAATGACGGCTCTGTCTCATGGAAATACAAAGTTGGCTTAGGCTCAAGAGGAAAAAGTGTGTTTTCTTCTCCGGCGGTTTATGACAATACTGTCTATTTCGGAGCATATGATGGAAACGTTTACGCGCTTGACACAAAAACCGGAAAAAGAAAGTGGGTATTTATGGAAGCTGACTGGGTCGGCTCATCTCCAGCACTTGCGCCGGACTTAGGACTTCTTTTTATAGGTCTTCAATTCGGTCTGTGGAATAAAAAAGGGGGTATTGCCGCGCTTGATTTGAAAACGGGAGAGAAAAAATGGGAACATCTTACTTCAGAATACACACCCTGCTCTCCCACATATTCAAAAGAAAAAAAAATAGTTGCTATCGGTAGCAATGACTCCGCAGTATATTTATGTGACGCAAAAAATGGAAAACTTTTGTGGAAATTCCAAACAAAGGGAGAAATAAAATCTTCTTTGGTTTTTGATGAAAAAAGAAATACAGTAATTTTTGGTAATTTTGAAGGGAAATTATATGTCGTTGATATCAAAACGGGGCATGAAGTATTTTCATATCAAGCAGAATTTGGTATATATTCAACTCCCGTTATATATAAAGATAATATATATTTTTCGTCTTTAGATAAGCACCTATACAGCATAAATCTTGACACACAAAAACTTAATTGGAAATTTCAAACTGGCGGAAGAATTCTCGCTTCGCCTATTATTATTAATGATAAATTATATATTGGCTCAAATGATGAAAGATTATATGAAATAAATCTCGACACAGGAGAAATGCTTGCGTTTTTCCAAACAACAGAGCGCATTACAAACAAAATCGCATACAACAAAGGAACAAAACAATTTTTTCTTTCAACGTTCGCAAACGAAATATATTGTTTGAAGAGAATACAAAAAAATGATAAGAAATATGTTCAATTCAAACTACCCTCTTTGCCTACTGTGGAGGCATTCGATAAAAACGAAAAAGAATTTGCACTTGCGTTAAGCAGAAAAACGCTTGCATTATTTTTGCATGCAAAAAACAAAAACAACAAACTAGATCGTAATATACAAATACCTCAAAAACTTCTTAGCAAATCTTTTGTTGGTGTAAGTTTTTGGATGTATGGTTCTTTGCGAGGGTGCCAAATTGTTCGCGGCAAAAAAATATACGATGCAATAATAGAAGCAACAAAAAGAGCCGCGCAAGATATGAGATTTAAATCGCTTAACATAATTGATCTGGATGTCATTAGAATCCAAATATCTATAATTTCTAATAAGTGGGATGAAATAGACAAAAAGAGAATAAAAAATTTAGAAATTAATCCTATGGCTGGTTATTTTTTAAGCAGCAAAGAAGGTATTGGTTGGTTTTTGCCTGAAGTTTTTAACATTGTTCCGTTTGCAAACATGGAACAACTAGTGTTCCAATTGGCAATCAAAAAGGCAAAAATTTCTCCAGAATTGCTTGCCGACAAGGAGACTACAATATATTCTTTCAGCACCGATGATTTTATGGAGGGGAAAAACGGCAACATATTAGATCTAGAGGGCCCAATAGTAAAAACAGAAATAGAAACAACAGAGAAAAAAGTAGTTGGGGCGGCGAAGAGAGCCGCCGATTGGATGTTGCCGCTTATGGATAAAGACGGAGGGCTTGTCACAATACTAAACCCCTACGGAAAAATAATTAGTCATTATGATTGGGCAAGAACAATTTTCTCTGGGTGGGTCCTTGCAGAGTTCGGAAGAATGTTTAATCAAGAATCACATATACAAGCGGCAAGAAACAATTTTGAATATAATAAAAAAAATATTTTTGACGATTCTGTTCACATTAAAAATAAGCTTCTCGTTTTATCATATCTTGGACAGCAAGCGCTGTCATTAAGTTATTTGCCTGAGGCGCTATTGTGCGCTGATGCCATCGTCACACAATTGCAAAACGAGCCTTTTCACCCACTAACTTTCTCTCAAATAGGAAGTTTTTTGGGAACAATGGCTCTTCGTGGCAATAAAAAATATTTGAATTATGCCCTCCAATGCGCAACCGCGGTAAAAAACTCCTTCGATGAACGAGGGACGAACGGTATACCAAGAAGTATTGCCGAATATGCTGAACTTGTAAATACATTGAGCATTCTTTACGGGTGCACAGGAGAGAAAAAACATGCTGATGCTTCAAAAGAAATGGCTTTGTGGATTTTAAAAAATCAATTAGAAAGCGGCGCTTTTAAAAATACAGAGAGTTCTAATTTTTCATATACGCGAGGCACAAGCAAGGCAGTGGAAGTTCTTTCGTTATTTAATCCGTCATCTTTTCCGCAAGTGAAGCAGGAAAATTATAGAAATCAAGTATTGAGAGCTTTCAAATGGCTTCTTTCAATGCAATATAACGAACTAAATTCATTTTTTATTGACTCTCAAGAAGTTAAAAAATACCTTGGAGGATTTAGGCATGATTATTTAAACACCGAAGCGTGGATAGACTCGGCAGCGCATTTTATTTTAGCAATCACTAGATTTTATAAACCATGAGCAGTAAACAAGAAACAATTGAGCAAATACGAAAAAAATTGGACTCTCTGTCTGTTCCAAAAAAAGAGTTGGAGCGCCTCTATGCCATGCTGGACATTTCATTGCTCCCTGTGGCTCAACAACCAAAACGGCCCGCCTTACAAGTGCCACATTACTTATATATGCCTGGACTTAAGGCGCGACCATTTCATGATAAAGGTCAATTTGCTTTTGTGACACATTTGGAAAATGCTTATGCAGACATTAAAAGAGAATTTGATTTAGTGAATAAACAAGAATTGGTACAAGAGCATCGAGAAACAAAGCAAAATGTTATCCGCGGCGCGTGGGGTGAGTTCAATATTTATAATTTAGGCAAACGTTCCGCTTTGAGCGCACTGGCTCCCCGTACCCTTGAGGTTCTACAAACCATTCCTGGTACAACTGAGATGGGCTTTGTTTATTTTTCGGTCTTATACCCAAAAACTTTTCTTCGCGCACACTTTGCTCCTTTTAATTTTAGATTAAGAATTCACCTACCCTTATATGTACCCCCTATGTGCGGAATGCAAGTGGCATGGGAAGAGTATGCGTGGCAAGAAGGTATCTGTGTTGTTTTTGATGACTCTTTTCAGCATGCGGCGTGGAATAAGAGTAATTTAATACGCGTGGTGCTCCTCGTAGATTTTTGGCACCCTGATGTAACAAAAATTGAGCGTCAAGCGCTTTCTGAAATTTTAAAATCTAAAATTTTAAAGTTTTGAAGAGACCTAAATTTATAGATGTGTTTTAATTAATACGTGTGGTGTACGCCATTGGTCTAAAATAAAGGGGCAATATTCGCTTCCATGGTTGAGATTCGCTCATCTCGAACACGAAATATGCCATTATATTAAGGATAATTTGACTCTGAAAAAATTACGAAAGTACTTGACAAAAGTTTAAATATGTGTATAATATAAATAGTTTACTGACTTCTGTGTTTAACCCGAGCTCCCGAAAGGAAAAGCGCCATGCACTCGTTTTTCAAGACACTGATCGCCTCAGCGGCGATCGCTCTCTTCGCCTTCATCGGCGGCTACACGATGAATGCAGTCGCCAGCACCATGGACGAGACTGCCTTCAAACAGGTTCTGGTCAACAGCTCCCCATACCATGCCAAATGGGAGACCCCGTGGGCAAGCGGTACCCAGGACATGAGCTTCGCTCTGGACGCCAACGGCAATCTTACCGGCAAGCTCTTCAACCTGAGCAACGCCGGCAGGGACGCAACGCTCAAGAACATCGTCATCGAGGGCAACCGAGTTCGTTTCGTCTCGGCCGATACCGGGTCGCAGTTCAAGTACGAACTCAACAAAGACGGTACCCTCTCAGGCACAATCGAGGGTACGGGCCCCCGCGGGAGCTGGACGGCAAGCGTGAAGGCCGTTCCTGACAAACACTAACACGTCGCCAGCACCCTCACCTCGCCCCGACCTGAAAAGGCCGGGGCGACTTTTTATATATTAGGATGACTCAAAAACCGCTCTTCTAAATCTGATGTCATGATGCGGCAGGTGTTTACTTTACCAAAAAGTCGCGAGCGGGTTTTGCTTATAATAAAGTAGCCGATGTTTCGTATAAATGGCGGTATAAAAATAAGCGTGTAATAAAGAAGCGGCCACGGCCATGAAAGACCTTTTGCGATACGAAGCGCCGCGGTTGACGCCAAATAGCATTTCTCTCCTGTTATCAAATACATCGCCGTTACATTGTCCGGGTCTCCGCCGCATTTCTGTATCAATGTTTTACCCACTTCGCTTTGAATTGAAGCAAATTTAAATTTTTTCTTCGGGTCACGATCAATAATAAACGTAACCGACTTATCGCAGAGATTGCACTCGCCGTCAAAGAGTATGATTGAATAATTCTGCATTCTGTATATTATACAATAAACAGACGTGGTGTATTCAAATAATAAAGGTTCCTCGCTCTAAGAGCATTAGATATTGAACCTATATTTCGCCTTCGCTCGGACGAAGTGAAAATTCTTATTTTTACTTCGCTCCTCGTTAGCCGAAATAACGCGCCCATCGTTCAACGGATAGGACATAAGATTGCGGATCTTAAAATCGAGGTTCGATTCCTCGTGGGCGCATTAGCACGAAGTGATAATCTTCCGCGAGGAATTGAATGCGAGGGGGGTCGGAGAAACTGTAGTTTCCCCGTTGAGGAAGGCAACGAGGAGCACGGCGATGAGTGTTAGAAAACCGTGGGTTTCCAAGGAGTAAGATAGCGAAGCGTCCTCGTGGGCGCATCACCGTAAAACAGCCCCCTCCGGTGTACACCGGAGGGGGCTGTTTTTGGATTTTTATGTTTTTTTATTCACTAGAATAGTTAGGCGGGATTTTTTGCGAGCAGCAGTGTTTTTCTTTATGACTCCCCGCTTCGCTGCCTTATCTATCGCGGCGTATGCTTTCGGCAAGAGAGTCTTCGCTTCAGATAATTTTTTTGCCACAATCAAATCTCGCACCTCCTTAATCGTGGAGCGCATGTGCCGCCTGCGGCGGTCGTTAAATACCTTTTTTTGCTTAGATACGCGAAGCGCCTTTTTTGCTGATGATGTTATTGGCATAGTTAAGGGTTTAGGGTCTAGCGTTTAGTTTATTTTTTTATTATTTCTGAACCTTGAACGCTAAACGCTTTCATTCAACATAATTACAATAGCCTAACAAAACAGAGCAACTTCTGCAAGGCCCCCTAATGCGCTATGATGTATATAATGATTGCTCAAATTACAGGAATTGTCGTCCATAAAACACCCGGGGCATTTATCGTTGATACAAACGGGGTCGGGTACAAAATACATACCCCTCGGGATATTTTGCAAAAAACAAAACTCAAAGAGAAAATAACACTTCTGACACATTTAGCGGTGCGTGAAGACAGTATGGATTTGTACGGTTTTGGAGACAAAGCGGGGCTGGAGCTGTTTGAAAAACTCATTACGGTCTCTGGCATCGGCCCAAAGTCAGCTCTCGCAATACTAAATCTTGCCCCCGTCTCAAAACTGATACAAGCAATTTCCACAGGAGACGCAAGTTACCTTACGAAAGTCTCCGGGATCGGAAAAAAGAGTGCCGCAAAAATTATTCTTGAATTAAAAGATTCTGTAGGAGAAGGCTCTGGGGAAATAAGCGGAGATAGTTTGCGAGGAGAAAAAGATTCGCTTGAAGCACTTATATCGCTTGGATACGGCGCTGCAGAAGCACGAGAGGCTCTCCAAAAAATTAAAAACAAAAATGCAAACACAGGAGAGACGATTAAAGAAGCTTTACAGATTCTCTCCCGCTAAAAAATGTAAATTTAATTTTTTAAAACATATATTTGAAATCTGAAATAAAGATTATGGAACGCTTTCTTTTTTATTTAAAAAAATTCATTCCGAAAAAAATATTTTCTGCGTTTCAGCCGGCGTATCATTACACACTTGCGCTCCTTGGGGCTATTTTTTTTAGATTCCCATCCAGAAATATATTTGTAATTGCCGTTACAGGCACGAAAGGGAAAACTACGACTATTGAGCTTTTAAACGCAATGCTTGAAGGAGCAGGCTATAAAACCGCGCTCTCAAATTCTTTACGCTTTAAAATAGGAAAGGAGTCTATGGACAACACCTTCAAAATGACAATGCCGGGGCGTTTTTTTATGCATGCGTTTTTACGAAAAGCCGTAAGGAACGGCTGCGCGTACGCGATTATAGAAATTACTTCGGAGGGTGTAAAATTATTTAGAAATCAGTTTATTGCTTTAAATACCCTTATATTTACCAATCTGGCTCCGGAGCACATAGAATCGCATGGTTCGTACGAAAAATATAGAGATGCGAAAGTAAGCATTGCAGAATCTTTAAAAACCTCGCGAAAAAAAAGAAAATTTATCATTGTGAACGGAGACGATAAAGAAGCAGGACGTTTTCTCTCTTTGCATATCAAAGAAAAATATTCCTATTCGCTTAAAGACGCCGAACCGTATGAACTTCATAAAGAAACTCTTTCTCTAACCTTATACGGAGAGCGCGTGCAGTCTCGCCTTTCCGGAGTTTTTAATATATATAACATTCTTGCCGCGGCAGCATGCGCAAAAAATCTCGGTATAAGCAATGAGGTAATTAAAAATACCGTTCACACGTTTTCCGGAGTTCCCGGAAGGATGGAATATGTTGACGAAGGCCAGGATTTTACGGTACTCGTTGATTATGCTCACACACCCGATTCGCTAGAAAAAGTATATGAAACATTTCCACACACTCAAAAAATTTGTGTCTTAGGAGCCGCCGGTGGTGGAAGAGACGTGTGGAAACGAAAAGAGCTCGGAGCCATAGCGAATACGCATTGTTCAAAAATTATTCTTACGAATGAGGACCCATATGATGAAAATCCCCTTGAAATAGTGCACAATGTAGAAGAGGGCATAGGACGAGATATAGCACAGACTATCATGGATAGACGAGGGGCCATACTAGAGGCTCTTAAAAGCGCAAAAACGGGCGATGCGGTTATAATTACAGGCAAAGGGAGTGAGCCGTACATTATGGGGCCAGAGGGAAGTAAACTGCCGTGGAGTGATGTTGCGGTGGTAAGAGAGGAGTTGAGAAAAATAAGGAGTGAACAAAAGTGAGCGACTGTATTTTTCCAACCCTGTTAAATGATTTTAAATTTTTTGTCTATGTGGTATTACGTATATATACTTCGTTCATTAAAGGATAAAAAATTTTATATAGGATATACTACTAATTTAAAATCACGATTTGAGGCACATTCAAAAGGGCATGTAGAGTCAACAAAGAAAAGAGGTCAACTAAAAATTGTATATTCCGAAGCGTGCCTCAATAAAAAAGACGCGTTGCATCGTGAAAAATATTTTAAAACACATCATGGTAAACAATTTTTATATAAACGCCTCAAATCGTATTTAACAGGGTGATGATTTTAATAGTCATTTCATTCCTTAAAAATCTATCATGGACATGCTCAAATGGATAATTTTTATACTTGTTATTCTTTGGATCGTTTGGTTTTTAACCGGCGGTCCAAAAAGCGGATTTGTCAGTCAGCCGTTTTTACGCCCTCCCGCCCCTCTTGATACCGGGGAGCTTTATGGAGAACCGCTTTCAATTCCAGGCTTTGAAAGCAGAAGTGAAACGGGGTCTGCACAAGAAGAGAGCGCGCCTACATCAATATTCAGCGGAAGTATACAGCTTGCGGTTGGCAACCCCTACACTCAAAGTCCGCAGGAAGAATATGTTGAGATACGAGCCTCTTACAGCAACACGCAACCAATTAACATAACTGGCTGGGAAATAAAAAGCGCGATAAGCGGACTTGGCGCAAAGATCGGACAGGGAGTATACCTGCCGGCGTCTGGATTAGTAAACAGAGAAGAGCAAATTTTTCTAAATCCAGGTGACCACGCCGTTATAAACACGGGGCGATCCCCAAACGGCGTTTCGTTTCGGCTTAACAGTTGCACCGGGTACTTTGAACAATTCCAAGATTTTGCTCCGCAGCTTCCCTCGCAATGTCCGCTTATTGAAACTAAAGATCTGCCCGCAGTTGGAGCAGGAGGATTAAATGATGCCTGTATAAATTATATAGAACGTCTTCCGCAGTGTTTTGCTCACGTGCTTGCGGTCCCCACAGAGCTTTCTTCGGCATGCGGTGAATATATAAATAAAAATATCCATTACAGCGGATGTGTAGCCGCGCATAAAAATGATTCGGATTTTTACAAGTCAGAATGGAGAATATTTCTAAATCAAAATACCGAATTGTGGCGCCAAACTAGAGAAACAATAAAGTTGTTTGATGCGCAGGGAAAAGTCATAGACTCGCTTTCCTATTAGGAATTAGGCACTAGGCGTTAGAATTTAAATTTTCTAGAGCCTAACGCCTAATACCTAGAGCCTTTTTAAATATTTAAAATTCTGAAGAGGGCAGCCCCAGCTGCGACAGAGACATTGAGTGACTCCTTTTTCCCCTTCATGGGAATTTCCGCGATGATGTCGCAGTATTTGAGCACAGACGCGGGAATTCCCGACACTTCATTTCCAAAAACAAATGCTGTTTTTTTCTTCGGATGAATAGTTTTATAATCAATAGATTTTTTATCCTGCTCAATCGCAATAACATAAAAGCCATTTTGTCGTAATAACTTAATGAGCGGCACAACTCCAGTAACCTGCTCCCAGAATACTGTTTTTTCGGCCCCAAGCGCGGTTTTTTGAATCTCTTTTTGAATTCTACTAAATCTATCTATGGGCGCCGGGGTATGCCCCACAAGATATATTTTTGAAACTCCAGCTGCTTCTGCTGTCCTAAATATTGAGCCGACATTGTGGGTGCTTCGAATATTATGGAGCACAACTACAACTTCTTTATGGTTTCTCATGCGAAAACTATACCATATAATCTCTATGATATACTCATAGTATGATCTCTTTGTTTCCAGACTTTCTTTCGTTCGCACTCATTGCACCATTTATCATTCGGCTCTGTCTTGGTTTTTATTTTTTGCTGTACGCAATTCGGCTTTTTAAAAACCCACCACCTGTGGGCAGTGCCCATAAAGGATATATTCTTGCGACAATTGCTCTCTTGGGAAGCGTCTTTGTGCTTCTCGGCCTTTTCACTCAGGGGGCGGCAATTGTTCTTGGGCTTCTCTCTCTTTACCGAATGAAGCGCTCGCAAAATAAAATTCTCTACGCGCTTCTCTTCGGCATGGCGCTCTCGCTTCTCTTCTCCGGCGCGGGGCTTTTCGCGTTTGACTTGCCCTTGTAATTCTATATTGAAAATTGTATAGTGAACCCAGAAAAAAAGGAGTTGCCACAATGAGTTACGCCAATATTGATCAACGAATTAAAGAATTAGAAGAAGAAATTGCCGACGGAAGCGAACATCAGATAGAAACTTGGGAGCATGGTGGCTGGGGGGTTGGCTATGGACTTCTTGCACAGGGCAGTAGGCTTGAGAAAAAACGTAAAAAACTTTCATCATTAAGAAAAGTGAAGCGGCTCTATGAGGCATTGGACATGTTTTTGAAGCATATTCGCATTTTTTTTCGTAGCCTCGGGGGTGTGGGGACACGCCGATGAGCCACGTTGACATTGACGCGTGTATTGCATTTTCTAAAGAGGGAGTCACGCGTTGTGAGAAAATGATAATGGAGATGTTTGGAGATGGCGGCTGTTGCATTGCCCAGTCATTTGCTTTGGCAAAACAGAGACACTTACTCAATATTGAATTGTTGGAAGAACTGAAACAAAAATACGAAAATTTAAATGATCTTCAAAAACAAGCCCTCATACAATCTTTTCTTGCAAAAATAATTACTGAATTTCATACTGATGTGCTAAAGAGAAAAATAGAGATTCTTGAGAGAACAATAATCAGACTGCTTCCTGAAGCTGCCCAAAAATTTGTTCACACAACTCCAAAAGCCGCATAAAGCGGCTTTTTCTTGTTTTGAGTTTGAAATTTTAAACTTTTATGATATAAAAATAATGACGCATGTGCGTCATTTTTTATCCGCCCATAGCTCAGCTGGTAGAGCAGCTCCCTTTTAAGGAGAAGGTCCCAGGTTCGATTCCTGGTGGGCGGATTTGATAAAAAGGAAAATTTGTTTTAAAAACAAAAGTTATCCACATATGATATTGCTCCCTTCGCGTCACAAGATACAATAAAGGCAGACCTGAAATACGTCTTATTGAAAAACTTTAGCCGGTAAGGCCTCAACATTTCGTTCAATACAAAGACGCATTTCAATTGTTCCATTAAAGTCATTTTTTGACTCTATTTTTTAAAGCCCGATTGCTAGAAACCCGCAAACCATTGCGGGTTTCATTATTGCCAAATTTTAATGAGTTTAAACGAATATAAAATTTGAGCACCCCGTT
Organism: Parcubacteria group bacterium; assembly: GCA_016180525.1. Lineage (GTDB taxonomy): Bacteria > Patescibacteriota > Minisyncoccia > Phycocordibacterales > UBA2135 > JACPBB01. The sequence goes on from JACPBB010000002.1 coordinate 88,589, forward strand.
AGAAGTTTTTATGTTATACCAGCATATTATTGATGGTAGCCGTAGGCGGATTCGCTTGCGTATATTATTTCACCTCTTGGCGCGCGCTGAACTTTCTAATGGGGTAAGCCCACAAAATATTTTTTAGAGATTAAGCACGAATCGCTCAAGCGCAACGCGCATGTCATGGAGCCCGCGCCGCGCGTCGTGGTAGAGAGAAACGAGGGCCTCCGAGAGATTTTCAAGCTCTTCCGTAGAATAGTTATTCGCAAACCGTTTTGTTTTCTGATACACAAAGGGGTGAAGTCCCGGATTTTCTCCTTCCCGCTTCACCAAAAGCATATTTTTGATTTGAGAAAAAAATGTGCCAAGTATCTGCTCCGGCTTAAGACCTTCTCCATCAATCGCCTTACAAAACAATACCCATGTTTTTTTGCGGTCTCGTGCGCCAAATGCGTCTCCAAGCGCAAAGGAGTTAATGTTTCTTTTTTGTCCTTTTTCTTTCTCTGACTTCCATATTTTCTGCGCGTGCGCAGTAATCTTTTTTATAAACGCCGCCTCAATTTTCTCTTCAAGTAATACAAAAACATTCGGGGATTCCGCAAACTCTTTTAAACGTTCTTCAATAAATGCTTTCGCCTCCGGCGCAAGAAGGGCATTTCGCAAAAGAATAATATGCTCGCGCTCAAAAAGTCCCTGCCCGTGTAGGAGCTCTTCAATATCCCGAATATTAAAATTTTCCTCTCCGTATTCAAAAAAGGACGCGTTCGGTTTTTTCTCAAACAATTTTTCTAAAAACATATCGCACTTTTTGCGACTTTCATCAGCGTTGTTTCCATAAAAAAGATAAATCATGCTAAATTTTAAATTTGAAATTATAAATTTGCAATTTGCAATTTTTTCAACTCTCCCCAATTATCTCCTACAGATACATCAACAATGAATGGAATGTCGGTTTTAACAATATGTTCCATAATGTGTTTAATTTTTGGCACAACTGCTGAAACTGCGTCTTTTTTAATTTCATAAACAAGCTCGTCGTGCACCTGTAAAAGTAAAAATACCTTATCAGCTAGATTTTCTTTAGTGAGCATTTCATTCACGCGGATAATCGCGAGTTTAATAATATCCCCCGTTGCGGTCCCTTGTATGGGGGCATTCACTGCCATGCGCTCTGCCGCGCTTCTGATATAGGGAATATTTGAATGAATACCCTCAATATAGCGACGTCTTCCAAAAAGCGTTTCCGTATAGCCCCTCTTCGCGGTTTCTTGTTTTATGTGCTCAATATACTTCGCGATTCCAGGAAATTTTTTAAAATAATCATCATAAAATTTTTGCGCTTCTTCGCGGGTACTTTTGAGTGACCGCTGAAGCGATGTAATCCCCATACCATAAATAATGCCGAAATTAATCACCTTCGCCTTCCTGCGCATATCTTTATTTACTTTGTGAAGAGTGACCCCGAATATGTGAGCGGCAACGGCCGCGTGCACATCAACTCCCTCCTGTAAAATTTTCGTAAGTGTTTTCTCTTTTGATAACAACGCAAGAACCCGCAGTTCAATCTGCGAATAATCAAGTGCGACAAGCGAAAATCCTTTGTCCGCGCGAAATGCCATCCGAATTTCGTCTCCATATCCTCCGCGCGCGGGAATATTCTGCATATTCGGGTCTTTTGACGACATGCGACCCGTTGTTGTTCCTGTTTGAATAAATGTTGTATGCAGTCGCCCATCTTTTGAAACCATCTGCGGAATATTATCAACATATGTTGAAAGTAGCTTTTGCAGTTCCCGATAGCCTAAAATGTGCTCAATAATGGGGTGAGCGCCCTCAAGTTTTAAAAGTTCCGACTCGCGAGTTGAGCGCGCACCTCCCTCTGTTTTCCGCAACCCTTTGAGAGAAAGTTTCAGGTGATCAAAAAGCACAACCGAAAGCTGCTGTGATGAGTTAATATTAAATCTTTCCCCAGCTTCTTTCCAAATGTTATTTTGGAGTTTTTCCAGTGCGTCGTGATATTTTTTAGAAAGTTTTTTCAGGTATGCGGTATCAACAATAATTCCCCGCTCACTCGCCTGTTTGAGAAGCGGCAGAAGTGGCAATTCAATGTCGTAGTATACTTTTTCTAGATTTCTTTTTTTGAGTTCTTCAAAAATACGCTTTTTTGCGCTTGCAAAAGAATCTGTGTGAACAAATTGCAAAATATCTTCTTTTGTGGGACTTGTGATGTTGGAATTAACAAGCCAGAGCGCGAGAGCAGTTTCTGCAACTTCTTTTTGAGAAATGCTCTCTGATTTCGATGCCTCTTTTTCTTCTGTTGTCTCAACGTCTCCAAACATTTTTTTTGCCCGCTCGGTGAGCGTTCTGAATTCAAGCTCGTGAAAAAGCGCCGCAACTTTTGAAACATCAAACGACTCCGCAAATGATTTTTCCGGAAGAGAAAAAGAAATGGGGGCATCGGCGCGAATTGTCGCGAGCGTTTTTGAAAAAAGCGCTTCTTCTTCGCCTTCTTGTAAAAGTTTTATTATGCGCGGCGTTAGACTCTTTTTCGCAAACTGTTTCTCGTCTTTTTTAAGCGCCCTATACATCTCTTCAATACTTCCAAATCCTTGAATTAGAATTGTCGCTGTTTTCTCTCCGATACCCTTAATTCCCACAATGTTGTCCGACGGGTCTCCCCGCAAGCCTTTAAAATCAGGAAGAAGTTTTGGAGAGAATCCGAAACGTTTTTCTACGGCCTCTTCGTCGTAGAGTACCGTGTCGTTTATTCCTTTTTTAAGGGTAAATACCTGTACCCGCCTATCGTCTACAAGCTGGAGCGTGTCCATGTCACCCGAGGCAATCACTATTTCAATATCGCCCTTCTGAAGTTTTTTTTTCATCTGCGCGACAATGGTGCCGAGCATATCGTCAGCCTCAAACCCCAATTTTTCATAGATGGGAATGTTAAACGCCTTGAAAATATCCCGCGAGCGATTCATTTGCGCGATAAGGTCATCTTCCGCTTTGGGCCGCTTCGCTTTATATGCTTCATACGCGACGTGCCTGAACGTGGGGCCCGGCATATCGTAACAAGCGGCAATATAATCCGGCTTCAAGTCGGCAATGATTTTCATGAGCATAGCGGAGAGACCATAGAGAGCTCCTGTCGGCTCGCCCTTGCTTGAAGAAAACTCAGGCATGGCGTGATAGCCACGATGGAGAATCGCGTGCGCATCCAGAAGCACTAATCTCTTTGATTTTTTAGATATGTTTACCATTCTTAAATCTTAATAGTTATTTTTCTTTCATGCTCACTAATATGTTCAAAATATATTTTTATTGCGTTTTTGGGAATTGCTTTTTCTATTCTGTCCGCCCATTCAACAAGAATAATGTTGCGCGAATCTTTTTTTATATCATCCCAGCCGATTTGATGTAGCTCGCCCTCATCTTTGAGCCGATACGCGTCAATATGTATAAATTTTGTAAAATCATTTTTTAAAATATCATATGCCCGCAAAAGTATAAATGTAGGACTTGGAACGGTTTCCTCTACTCCAAATTCTTTCGCGGCCGCTTGAGCAAAATTCGTCTTTCCACTTCCTAAATCTCCGTAGAGCGCGAGCATCGTGGCTTCTTTCCGTTTTGTGTCAGAGAGAATGTTTGCAACTATTTCGCGAGCTATTTTTTCCGTCTCTTTCGGATTGTGAGTAATGTGCTCTGTCATATTTATTTAATTGTAACACGACATTATAAATAGAAAGGGCGCGCCATCCAAATCCGAAGATTGGATGTCGCGCCCTTGAGTTGTTGGCCGAGTTGCTTAGCGCACGCCGCAGAACGGCGAGCCCCAGCCGTGCACACGGCACTGTTCGGCCGCGTCATTCCAGGCCTGGTTATCGGCGGCATTGCGGACCCACTGGGCTCGAACGTCACCGAGATTCGCGCCGCCCTGGCCGATGCCGAAGCCGATGGTGGCTTGCGGCGCCTGAAAGATGACGCCCTGCTGCTGCGGAACCGGAACGATAATGATCTGCGGCTGCTGGTAGACCACGACAGGCGGCTGTGGAGCCTGAATGATGACCGTCTGGGTCGGATACGAGTGACCGTAGACGACCTGCGGCGGCGTCAGTATCCGGTCGAGCACGAAGCCGGTGAAAGTGCCAGCCGCGAATGCACCCCAACTGTTACCGCCGTGATTGTGGTGACGGCCGCCGGCGTTGGCGTCGTTGGCGAAGCCAGTGAAGCCGATGGCGATGATCGAGAAGATGGCAAGCGAAGAGAGAATCTTGCGAACCATTTTTTTGGCCCTCCTTAGGCCGATGTTGAATGGAACCACTTCTAAGCTAATGTAATTATATCATACTTTGATATATAAAGTCAAGCCCCCAAACAGTTAAAATACCCTTATTTTACAATCATAAAAATTCAGTTCCAAGGCCTGGCCTTGGAACGGTAAAAATAAAAAGAGGCGGCATCGTGAGATGCCGCCGGCTAGAGATAGAATTCCGGTACTTTTTTTGAGAGGCGCCTACGATTGTGTTTCTCCATCCACTCTCCAGCACTGTCTATGAGCCGAAGAGCGGAGATAAGCGTCGCGGCGATTGCGACGATTGCCCACTCTGCAAATTTTCGGGCATTGTCATCTTTCATGTTCATGATCTGCCTCCCTTAAAATGTTAAATCTGATTGCTTTTTATTATATCAATAAAATATATTTATGTCAAGTGTCTAAAATAATATAAAAGCGCCCCTAACTTGAGGGGCGCGATTGCGAAATTAATTAACGATTCTCCATGAACCATCCGGATTTCTGCACGCTGTGCCATAGGCTCGCACCTTCTTGCCGCCGACAGTTACTTCCTGCTGATATTCGCGACAGTATTCACCAGAAGAAGTCTGATATGTGCGAGTAGGCATAATCATTCCAGAGTGTCCGGAATCAGGATTGTGCCACGGAGTTCCGACCCTGGTGGGATTCGTTTCAAGAGCTACCATAGCAGCGCGCTCAGCGTACATTCTGTCAGCGCGGTCAAGCGAGGCGCCGACTTCACTACCAGCCCATGCACCGAGAAGGACGCCGAGTGCAGTTGCCGCAAGCTGACCCTTGCCCGAGCCAATCTGCGAGCCAGCGAGTCCGCCGATAGCCCCGCCGATAAGCATTCCGCCTGTTTGTTTGTTCCCCCATCCATTTGACTGACATGCCGAAACCGAAATCATGAGCGCAAACACAAGTCCAACGCTTAGAATGGCTTTCATTATTCTTTTCATTGACCCCTCCTTTTTGGGCCGCATTGTGGGTGTCAAAACCCGCACAAAGTTTATATGAAGAGAGATTGTGGGTCAAGCTAACCCACCTTTATACCTTATACAGAATACCGAAGCACCGAACACATACTTTCAAAGTATGTGCTCTGGCTTTATACTTAAAGATATATGGTTACATTTGACGAGAACAGGCAAAACAAACAACTGGAGATACTGCGCCGCTCTGAAGAAGAGGACGTGGTAAAAATACTTTCTCAAAAATACGGAATTCCCTATCTTGACCTTGGAAGTATTCCTATAAACACGGACGCACTCCGCCTTATTCCCGAAGAAGAGTCGCGAGAAGCAGAGGCCGCCGGTTTTAAGCTTGTCGGCAAAAAAATTTTTGTGGCGGTTCTTTCTCCCAAAAAAGAGAGAACTCTCATGGCTTTAAAAGAACTTGAGCGCAAGGGATATGAGCCGCTCCTTAATCTTGTCTCAAGACAAGGCCTTGAGCGCGCTTGGGAGCGTTATAAAGAAATTTCTTTTGCCGAAGAGACGGAGGCGGGGGTTCTTGAAATTTCAAGTCAAAAACTCTCTTCGTTTGTTGAAGAGCTCGGGACAATAGAGGACCTTAAAAAACTTATTACCGAAACGATGGGGTCATCCACAAAATATCATGTATCCCACATTCTTGAAATTCTAATTGCTGGCGGCATGGCAACTGAAGCTTCCGATATTCACATTGAACCGGAGGAGACTTCCGCAAAATTGCGGCTACGGCTTGATGGAGTGCTTCAAGATTTAATGTTTATTGAAAGCAAAATATATACCCTCATCAACTCACGCATTAAATTGCTCTCGGGACTCAAGCTTAATGTTAAAGATGAGGCTCAGGACGGCAGATTTAGCATAAAAATTAAGGATAACGATATAGAAATCAGAACTTCAATAATTCCCGGCGCATATGGAGAGTCAATTGTAATGCGTCTGTTAAATCCTAAAAAACTTTCTGTTTCTTTTGAAAATCTTGGGATAGAGCCGCGGCTTCTTTCAATTATTGAGCGTGAGCTTGAGAAACCAAACGGAATGATATTAAATACCGGCCCGACGGGATCTGGAAAAACAACCGCGCTCTACGCTTTTTTAAAAAAAGTGCAAACTCCTGGAATAAAAATTATCACCATTGAGGATCCTGTTGAATATCATCTGCCGGGAATCACGCAAACCCAGGTTGACGAGGAGGGAGAGTATACATTCGCGCAAGGAGTCCGCTCCGTGCTCCGACAAGACCCTGATGTCATCATGATTGGAGAAATCAGGGACAAAGATACCGCACGAACCGCGATTCACGCGGCTTTGACCGGACATTTGGTTCTCGCAACGCTTCACACAAACAACGCTGCCGGAACAATTCCGCGTCTTATTGATCTGGGAGTTAACAGTAAAGTTATTGGCTCCGCGCTTACGGCGACAATGGCGCAGAGACTCGTGAGAAAAATATGCCTTGAGTGCAAGAAAAAACGGGCACCCACCGCCGCTGAAAAGAAAATTATTCAAACTATTATTTCCCGTATGCCCGATATATATAAGCAAGAAATGCCAAAAACATACTCACTGTGGGAGGGAGAGAAGTGTCTCAAGTGCCACAACACCGGCTATAAAGGAAGAATTGGTATTTTTGAAGCAATACTGATGGATGAACAGGTAGAGAAAGTAACAACCCAAAATCCAAGCGAGCGTGAAATTACAAAAGCTGCCGAATCCCAAAATATACTGTCAATGCGGGAAGACGGACTGTTAAAAGTTATGCGGGGCATAACTTCTCTTTCTGAATTAGAACGAGTGGTTGGACTTGAAGGAGACTGAGAAAAACAAAAATCCGACACATGTCGGGTTTTTGTTTGCTATACCGTTACACCTCAAATTTACATATTTTCAAGATTGCGGAGTATTAAAAAATAGAGAAAATGAATTCCAAAGATTCATATGTTTACATAGGTCGGTACGACACCTTTATTCTCTAAGCAATCCTTTTGAGTCAGAAAACAAAAAAGACAGGCAAATCGCTAAGGGGAACTCCAGCATACACACCGAAGCGGGCACCCAGAGTATCCTCGCAGAATACCCTAAAGCCCGAAAGGCCCGATTGCCTAGAGAATAAAAGGTCCTACCGTGTTAAAGAGACTTTATAAGAGTCGCTTGATATAATGAGTATGCAAATCAAAAAGCATTAACTACTAATACATGCTAGCATAAATAATAAAAAATGTCAAGTACTCCAAAAAATAAAGATTCCGAACCAAAGTTCTTAGACAACACGCTTCGCCCGTCAAAATGGGACGAGTATATCGGGCAACGAGGAGTTAAAAATAATCTTCGCATTCTACTGGATGCTGCGGGCGGAAGAAAACAGCCACCCGAGCATCTCCTCTTCTACGGACCTCCGGGGCTCGGTAAAACAACGCTCGCGCATTTAATCGCGCAAGAAACACGTTCACAGATGAAAGTTACTTCCGGTCCCGCGATTGAAAAAATCGGAGACCTTGCCTCGCTCCTTACAAATTTATCTCCGGGAGATATTCTTTTTATAGATGAAATACACCGTTTGAGTAAAGTTATAGAAGAAGTGCTCTACCCCGCGATGGAGAACGGCTCGCTTGATATTATTATCGGCAAAGGCCCTTCGGCGCGCACGATACAACTTGAGCTTCCTCCATTTACCCTTATCGCTGCGACGACACGCATAGCCCTTCTCTCTTCGCCTCTGCGAAGCCGTTTTTCGGGCGGAGTATTCCGACTTGAATTTTACAGCGAAGAAGAGATCCAGCAAATATTAAAACGCTCCGCGGGGCTTCTTAAAACAAACATTAATGCTGATGCTCTTGCCGAAATCGCGCAAAGAAGCAGATACACTCCGAGAACCGCAAATTATCTATTAAAACGATGTAGAGATTTTGGACAAGTAAATAAAAAAAGAGAGCTCACAAAAGAAATCGTAGAGGAGGCTCTTTCTCTTCTTGAAATTGACGCGCGAGGCCTTACCTCATCAGACCGAAAAATACTTGAGTCAATTATTATGAAATTTAACGGTGGACCCGTCGGAGTAAACACGCTCTCTGCTGCGACGTCAGAAGAGAGCGCCACCATTGAGGAGGTCTACGAGCCGTATCTCTTACAAATCGGCATGCTTGAGCGAACACCCCGCGGACGGATGGCGACAAAAGCCGCATATGAGCATTTGGGGCTTCCCCCGCCGCAAGACCCGCAAGAGAGGTTGTTATAACGAGTGTAGTGAGTATATTTTCTTAACCGAGAGCACTCAACGTATTGAGTGCTTGGTGCTCAAAAAATGTGGTCGCTTCGCTCCCTATTTATTTGGCATGTCTGGTCATAACAAATGGAGTAAAATTAAACACCCTAGTATCACAGCGCGAAGCGCTGGCTACGGGGCGGGAAGTGGTAATACAGACTTATCAGAGTAAAATTACATACGATGTCGGGACATAACAAATGGAGTAAAATTAAACACAAAAAAGCGGCGGAAGATGCTAAAAAAAGCAAGGCATTTTCAAAGTTTACCCGCCTCATAACGCTTGAGGCAAAAAAAGCAGCCGGAAACAAAGACGCTCCCGGGCTGCGAACTATCATTGAGCGCGCACGAGCAATTAACATGCCTGCCGATAATATTGAGCGAGCAATTAAAAAAGGTTCTGATAAAGAATCCGCAAATCTTGAGGAGGTAACATATGAAGCATACGGTCCGGGCGGAAGCGCGCTCATTGTAGAGGGACTCACTGATAACAAAAACAGGACTTTGGGAGAATTAAAAATATTATTCGCTGATTATGATACAACTCTTGCCGAGCGCGGAGCAGCACTCTGGGCGTTTGAAAAAACTCCCGACAAAAAGTGGCACCCAAAAACTACCATGTCTCTTTCAGATGAGAATAAGGAAAAATTAAAACAACTGATTGATATGTTGGAGGAAAACGATGATGTGCAAGCAGTATATACTAATGGCGGTTAGCGTAGAGCGTTTAGCATGAAACACAAGGTTGTTTCCAAATTAAAACAATACATTGCATGAATCGCGACACACGATACAAGTTACACGATATAAGAGTGCTTGCTATTGACCCAGGATTTGAGCGACTCGGTATCGCCGTCATCGAAAAAAAACAAAAAGGACGAGAGATTCTTCTCTTTTCTTCGTGTTTTAGAACTTCCCCGAAATTGCCATTCCCAGAACGCCTAGAATCTGTGGGAAAAGAAATAGAAAAAATGATAAAAAAGTTTAAGCCGCGAGCGCTTGCGATTGAAACACTTTTTTTTAACACGAACCAGAGAACAGCCATGCGAGTCGCAGAAGCGCGGGGCGCGATTATGTTTGTATCAAAAAAAATGGGACTTGAAATTTTTGAATATTCACCTCTTCAGATTAAAATAGCCATTACCGGATATGGCCGCGCGACCAAAGAACAGATTACGTTGATGATTCCCCGCCTTATAGATATTAAAAATAAAGGGGGAAAAACGGATGATGAATATGATGCCATCGCGGTAGGACTTACCCATTGCGCCTCCACGCTACCTGTGGACAAGTAAGTGTTCTTAACTATAGACAAAAAAACGGGATTTGATACAACTATGGGGACTGCGTGTAACGCATTTAAAAAGGTCATTTAATTTATTATTAGTCATTAAATTCGTAGTATTATAATGGACGACGAACTTAATGTTTTAGACGAAGAAGAAGCAGAAGACGACGCTCCGATTATGGATGATATGAGCGAAGAAGACGAAGAAGAATAACAAACTAAAAATCATCCCGATTCCTCGGGATGATTTTTAGTTTGTTATTTTACTTTTATTTTTAAAAATTTTTTCTTTCCTATTTTTAAATTTATATCTGCGTTGATACGATAACTGATACTGTCCAACTTAACGCCAGTTTCTGTATTCATAATCGCTCGCCCTTCAATAAGTCTTCTAAATTCAGACTTGGAAGAAACGATGTTTTTTGCCAATAAAATATTTTCAAGAGTGGCATCCCTAGCAACAGAAATCTCAGTGGCGTCGCTGGGAAATTCTTTTCTCTGAAATGTGCTGACAAAATGTTTTTCCGCTTCCTCCGCTTTTTTTGCTCCATGATATAGGGCAACAATTTCCTTCGCTAGCTTCATTTTAATGTCTCGAGGATTAATACCCGCCCTCAGTTCTTTTTTAATGTGCTCTATTTCAGAAAGAGACACGAGGGTGCAATCAATAAACACTTGAATAATGGTGCTGTCTGGAAGCGCCATAACTTTTCCATACATGTGAGCCGGAGTATCGCAGAGCGCCACATAGCCTCCCTCACTTTTACTCATAAGTTTTCTGCCAGTTTTTGGATTCTCAAGAAGAGTCGTCGCTATAATAAATTTTTCTTTATTGTTATATTTCCTCTGAAGTATTCTGCCGGCAAGCATATTAAAAATCTGGTCAGAGCCTCCAATTTCAATGTCTACATCCATCGCAGTGCTGTCATACCCCTGCATCAACGGATAAAAAAATTCATGCATATATATCGGCCTCCCCTCTTTCATTCGTTTTTCAAACATATCTCGTTCAATCATGTGCTGCACCGTAAATGAGGACGCTAGTTTCAAAATCTGCTCAAATCTTAATTTCTTAAGCCACACGCTGTTTTGTAATATCTTTGCCGGATTTTTTTTGTCAGTAAACGAGAGAATGGGAGCAATTTGTTTTTTCCATGTTTTTAAATTCTTTTTTATCTCCTTCAGAGAGAGCGCAATACGCGCGGAATCTTTCCCCGATGGGTCTCCTATCATCGCGGTAAAATCGCCAAACAAGACAATTACCTCGTGCCCCAGTTTTCGCAATTTTTCAAGCAATATAAAATTTGTTGAATGCCCTAAATGTAATTCAGGCCCCGTCGCATCAGCCCCAATATAAATACGCAAACGCCTGCCAGAAAGTAGTTCTTTTTTAAGCACTTCCCGCGAAGGAAGAATTTGAAAAACACTCCGCGAAAGGAGTTCGTCTATTGCTTTTTCCTCAGTAACAATAAAATTTTTTTTCTTTGCGGAGCGTATCATAATATATACAATAACATACAATAGAAAACTTTGACAAAACAAAAAAATCTATTTATGATACGATGAATATCGATGGTAAAAAGGAAAAAACATCGTCTGCAAAATCTATTCCTGTTCTTCGTTGGACTGGGCTTTTTCGGCGCGGGCGGGATACTCCTCTGGGCCGCGGTGCTCCCCATTCCCGATTTAAATACATTTGAAGACCGTATTGTAGTTGAGTCAACAAAAATATATGACAGAACAGGAGAGGTGCTTTTGTATGATTTTCACGAAAATGTACGGAGAACTGTCGTTCCTATTGAAGAAATATCACACAACCTCAAAAATGCCACAGTTGCGATTGAGGACGACACATTCTACGAGCATTACGGAGTGCGGCCGCTTGCGTTTCTCCGCGCAGTATTGGTAAATATACTCAACTTGGAATTCTCGCAGGGTGGTTCAACATTAACTCAACAAGTCGTAAAAAACTCAATTTTAACGGCACAAAAAAAGATTTCACGAAAACTAAAGGAGTGGGTTCTTTCGGTAAAATTAGACGCAACGCTCTCAAAAAATGAAATCCTTGGGCTTTATCTCAACGAAACTCCGTACGGAGGAAACGTCTACGGAGTAGAAGACGCGAGTAAATTATTTTTTGGAAAAAGCGCAAACGAAGTAACGCTCGCCGAAGCAGCCTACATTGCTTCTCTGCCACAGGCGCCAACATATTATTCGCCATATGGAAACAACAGAGAAAAATTGGAAGAACGAAAAAATCTCGTACTCACCCGGATGCGAGAACTTGATTTTATAAGCGAAGAAGAATACAACTCAGCTCTTGCCGAAGTCGTTGAATTTAAACCGCGCGCCACATTTGGCATTCGTGCTCCACACTTCGTGTTCTTTGTTCAAGAATATCTTGAACAAAAATACGGAAGAGAGGCGGTGGAAAGAGGGGGGCTCCGCGTAACAACAACTCTTGACGCAGAATTGCAAGAAAAAGCAGAAAATCTTGTCACGCAATTCGCGGACGTCAACGCAAAAAATTACAACGCCCATAACGCTGGCCTTGTCGCAATTGACCCAAAAACTGGAGAGATTCTCGTCATGGTAGGGTCTCGTAATTATTTTGGGGAAAGTTTCCCTGAAGGATGCACTTCTGGAGTTAATTGCGCGTTTGACCCGCAAGTAAACGTTGCGGCTCTAAAACCGGGACGACAGCCTGGTTCTTCATTTAAACCGTTTGTATACGCAACTGCCCTCCAAAGAGGATATACCCCCGAAACAGTCGTATTTGACCTTGAAACACAATTTCATTCGGGTTGTGACAGTGAAGGAAAACCAGTTGATCCAACTGTAAAAGAAGAAGAGTGTTACAAACCGATAAATTATGACGAAGTATTTCGCGGACCGGTAACATTTCGCAATGCCCTTGCGCAATCAATTAACATTCCTGCTATAAAAGTTTTATACCTCGCGGGGCTAAGAGAGTCTTTGCAAACGGCAAAAAAGATGGGTATTTCTTCACTCGCAGATATTAATCGGTACGGCCTTACGCTCGTGCTCGGAGGCGGAGAAGTGTCGCTCTTAGAAATGGCAAGCGCGTACGGAGTATTTGCAAATGAAGGGATAAAGAATCCTCCCACAGGGATACTTAAAGTTGAGGACAGAAATGGAAATATTTTAGAAACATTTTCTCCGAGGCCGGAGCGGGTGCTAGAGCAAAATATTGCTCTTCAAATTTCAGACATTCTCTCCGATGAGGAGGCACGTTCTCCCGCCTTTGGTGAGCGTTCGTTCCTTTATATTCCGGGGCATGACGTGGCTGCAAAAACCGGAACTACAAATGATTATAGAGATGCGTGGATTATTGGATACACACCAAGTATTTCCGTCGGCGCATGGGCCGGAAACAATGACAACAGCGAGATGGAAAAAAGGGTCGCAGGGTTTATCATAGCGCCACTCTGGAACGCGTTTATGAAAGAAGCCCTCGCGCAAACGCCACAAGAGCCATTTAAAAAACCTGAAAATACTTCAGAAAAAAATATAAAGCCGATTTTACGCGGAGTATGGCGCGGCAATGAATCATATTTTATTGATAAAATTTCCGGAAAATTAGCAACGGTATATACTCCGGAGGAAACAAAAGAAGAGCGCGTGATAACAAACGTGCATTCAATTTTGTATTGGGTTAAAAAAGAAGACCCGCGCGGTGAAATACCTTTAAGTCCACAAACTGATCCTCAATTTTCATTGTGGGAAATACCTGTACGCAAATGGGTTTTGGAAAATAATATTATAGAAGGAGGAGCTGAGTCAAAGCCAAAAGAATTTGATACCGTACACAGGCCAGAACTTGCTCCTAAAATTAAAATATACGGCATAGACACCAGCGCAGAATATGACCCGACTCAAAAATTAACATTTACCGTGGTGGGGATTGGAAATTATCCGGCAACTCGTTCTGATTTATTTATAAATGGAGTATATTTGTCATCCACAAATAAAATTCCATTTATTTTTTCTTTTGTTCCAAACGACATAACAAATATAAAAGAAGAAAACGAAATTCGAGCAATAGTTTACGATTCGGTCATGAACAGAAGTGAGAGTGCATTTACTTTAAAAATTCGCCCATAGAATTATTTATCGAATATCGGAAATTTGTTTTTTTTCAATTTGTTCACGCATTCTTTCTAGAAGAATCGGCTTTTTTATGTGCATCTCGCTTTTTATAGCAGGAGAAGCTGCAAGGTAAATGGTGTTATGTTCAACTCGTATGTCTTTCGGCTCTATGTCTATGTTTATTTCTTCTTTAACAATAGTTATAAAAATTTTTTTAAGAAAATCATCTGGAGGAGTTATGTGTTTATACTTTTCAAGATATGAGCCGATATTAAAATCCATATGTTAAGTATTTCGTATCTCGTATTTAGTATTAATAAAATTAAATAACTGTATACCAGATACTAAATACTACTTATTGAGCGGCATCACGAGGTACATGAATGATTTGTCCCCCACTCCTCGTATGACAAGCGGGCGAGCTTCGCCGCTAAATTGAAAGACAACGCTGTCTTTTGGTATTGAAGCAAAACATTCAATCAAATATCTCTGATTAAAACTCAAAGAAAGTTTTTCTCCGGAAAGAGCTCCTTCTATATTCGCCACATGCTCTCCAACATCCGCATTTTGGGAATGAACTGTAAACTCTTTTCCTTTAGGATCAACTGAGAAATCAACCTGATTTAATTTATCTGAAAATATATTGGATATTTTTAGGGCATTTATCATATCTTCTTTTAGTATCGTTGCTTCTGATTTAAATTCTTTGGGAATAATCTGTTGATAATCCGGAAAGACGCCGTCAATAATGCGGGAAGTTATATACATATTTTCAGTCACAAAAGAAATTTGATTTTTATCAAAATGAACTTCAACATCTCCAGAAACTTCGTCAAGTATTCGTATTATTTCCAATATATTTTTTAACGGGATAAGCACCGGAGAAAATTGTTCTCCATGGGAAACAGATAATTTTTTTTCAGCAAGACGAAACGAGTCGGTCGCGACTAGCGTAACTGTGTCAGAGTCTCCAAAAATATAAACGCTTGATATTTCAGGTTTTATATCGGATAGTGAGGCACTGTGAGAAACTGATTTAAGTCCCGAAACAAATTTATGCGAATCAATAATAAAAGGATTTTTATTTTTTATATGGGGTAATGTCGGAAAATCTTCATATGGGTAACTTTTAATAACCGTTGATATATTTTTTGTTGAAACTGAAAGATTATTATTTTTAAGCTTCAATGAAACCGTCTTGTCATGCATATTTGATAGCAGATTATTAAGTACTCCACCGGGAATTGCGGTTACCCCTTCTTCTTCTACTTTTGCAGGAACTATAATTTCAACTCCTAAATCAAGATTCGTTGCCCGTATACGCACCATTTGTCCTTTAGCGACAAAAAGTAAAGAACTCAAAATAGGCAATGTAAGATTTTTACCGGTTACTTTTTCTGCAATACTGACAGCATTTTTTATTTTTTCTTTTACACATTCTATTCTCATAAATAATCTATTTTAAAAAACTATACACCACTGTTTATAAAATATAATGTTTTGATTATAAATATATAATGATGATTATAGTGTTGTTGATATGTTTATAAAACTTATATTGTCTTTAAATTCAAAGGTTTATTTGAAACTATAATTTTTAACATCGTGTTGAAAATTAAAATGAAATGTTTACATTTTTTTTATATCGGTAATTACAGAAATTATATCCATATCATGCACATGTTTTAATTCGATATTTCCACTCACTGTTCACATTTTTATATAAGATGTAAACAGTGTTATAAACAATTCTTTAAAACATTGAACGAATTCTTTCAACCTCCTGAACGAGCATATTGTTTTCTTTTAGGTTGTTTCTGATTTTTTCACACGAATGTATAACGGTTGTGTGATCTCTTCCTCCCATTTTTTGTCCAATAGTTGGATAAGAAATATTAAAATCTTCCCGCAAAATATACATAATTATCTGGCGAGGCTTAACAATTTCTTTACGCCTGGTTTTCTTATAAATATGATCTCGTTCTACATTGTAAAAATCAGAGACCACACGCACCACATCATCAACGGAAAGCATTTTTTTAGGGCGTTCATTGTGTTTTATAAGAGACTTAATTTCTTGAATGGATAATTCTCTGTTTTTTAATTGAACTTGGCAGATAATCATATTTAATATTCCTTCTAATTCTCTGATACTGCTTTGCGTGGCAGAAGAAACATACTCAATAATTTCATCCGGCAATTCAAAATTTGCCTGCTTTGATTTTGATTTGAGGATAACCACTTTTGACTCAAAATCAGGCTCCATAATATCAACGATCATTCCCTGCCCAAGTCTAGATTTAAGGCGCTCCTCAAGTTCTGCGTAGTTGTAGTGTCTATCAGCGGAAAATATCATTTGTTTATTGTTGTTGTACAACGTATTAAACAAATGGAAAAATTCATCCTGTGTTCCGCCTTTTCCTTCAAAATAATGTATATCGTCCATTATGAGCACGTCATATTTACGGTATTTTTCCTTAAAAATACTTATTTTATTCATTTGCACTGAGTTTATATAGTCAAGATAAAACTTTTCGGCAGTGAGATAATACACCTTTTTATTTTCATGAGCCTGTTTTATGCCATTCCCGACAGCTTGCATAAGATGTGTTTTACCAAGGCCAGTTTTCCCATAAATAAATAAGGGATTATAGGCATCGCCTGGCTTTTTCATGACCGATTGAGCAGCTGCATAGGCAATCTCGTTAAAGGGGCCTACCACAAAAGACTCAAAACCATATCGAGGGTTTAAATTATCTTCTTTATTTATATAAAGGTCTTTAAGAGGCAGTTCTCCGGCATAGGCTGGAGCTTTTTCCTCTAATTGTACGGCCTCTTTTACCTCTCGTGGCTCATTTTTTGTGATGATATACTCAATACTCCGCACGCCCTCGTTTAAATTCCGCAGAGAGCGCAGTATAGACTTATGATACTTATTGGAAAGCCACTCTCGCGCGAATCCATTGGGAACACCCAAAAAAATGATTCCATTTTCCTGCTTTACAATATAGGTGTTTTTAAACCATGTACTAAAATTTGCTTTGGAAACGCCTATCTCGAGGTCGCTGAGTACATTTTCCCAAAGTTGTTTGTTGTCCATAGTGAGCACGTTTTAAAGAGATTCTTATTTATTATTTATTAATTATATATGACTTGAAATTACTGCAAACTTGTTAAATTGGTTGCAGTGTGTTGATAATATGTGGAAAATGGTGATAAAAAAATTTGACTTTTAAATTTTTTGATAGAAATTAAAACAGGGCGTATTTTATAAATAAATCAAAAAAATTTTGATGCATTGATGCGCTCGTATATTAAATTTTTTTAATGCGAACCTTGTCCAAGGCGGGCGGGGGTTTACTAACATCACCTTTTGGTATACACTACCTGTTAATGTCTAAAACATATCAACCCAAGAGGAAAAAAAGAAAAACAACGC
Organism: Parcubacteria group bacterium; assembly: GCA_016180525.1. GTDB lineage: Bacteria > Patescibacteriota > Minisyncoccia > Phycocordibacterales > UBA2135 > JACPBB01. The sequence continues at coordinate 105,950 of JACPBB010000002.1, forward strand.
ATGGTTTTCTTGTTCGAAGAAAAACTGCCGGCGGAAGAAATATATTGAAGCGAAGAATGAGAAAAGGAAGGAGACGTCTAACTGTTAAGTGAATATAACACGAAATGTTCGAAAAACATTCGAAATCTATGAAAATATAATGTTTTTAATTTCATAATTTCGCATATGATTTTTTAGTTCCGCATTATTGTTTTGTGCTAAAAAAAAATCAAAAAATAAAACGGAAAGAATTTCTTGACGTTATGGCGCGAGGAAAAATATTTCACTCCCAGCACCTCTCTTTGAGGGTTTCTAAAAAAGAAACTCAAAAAAATAATTCTCCCAAAATTTCTTTTGTTGTATCCGCCAAAGTCGCGCGAAAAGCAGTCGATAGAAATAAATTAAAACGAAGAGGATATATCATTGTTCGCGCGTTGCTCAAAAACATAAAGCAAAATTATTTTTTTGCTTTTTTCTTTAAAAAAGATTCTACTACGCTTTTATTTGAAGAAATAAAAAAAGAAATTATTTTTTTATTAAGGCGTGCGGATGTTTTGTATGACTAAAAAAATTGCAACATTTTTAATAACTTTTTATCAAAAATTTTTTTCTCCCGACACAGGAATTACTGGAAGGAGAAATATTTGCGTTCTTTACCCAACTTGTTCTGAATATGCCAAAATCGCCATTGAAAAATATGGGTTTATTAAGGGCGTAGTAAAATCAGTAGCACGCATTTTTCGGTGTCATCCGTGGCAGAAAAATCATATAGATGTACCGTAAAACATATAACGTAAAACGCAAAATGTGGATTATAAAACCTGAAGTATAAATTGCAAAAATTCTTGAGTTATACGCCTTACGTTATGTGTTGCGCGTATTGTGTAAATCCCGTACAATACGAGGATGATTGCCGATATTTTTAATACGATTCTCTATGAACCCCTCTTAAACGGGTTGATTTTTTTAGTGGGCGTTATTCCTTATGGAGATGTCGGATTTGCCGTCATAATTCTTACGCTTTTGGTAAAAATTATTCTCTTCCCCCTTTCTCATAAATCAGTTAAAACACAGCGGAAAATGAAAGAGGTTGAGCCTGAAATTAAAAAAATAAAAGAAAAATATAGCAAAGACAAACAAGAACAGGCAAAAAAGGTAATGGAACTATACAAACAGCACAGCCTTAATCCTTTTTCTGGATGTTTATTTTTTGCCATACAGATGCCTATCATTATTGCTCTCTATTGGGTTTTCTGGAAAGGACTTACAAACGGCATCAACGCGGATCTTTTGTATTCATTCATAACAGTTCCTGAATCAGTGCACTTTAACTTCTTGGGGTTTATCGATATGACCGGGCGTAGTTACTTTTTGGCGGCGTTTGCGGGCATCTCTCAATATATTCAACTCCAACTCTCTCTTCCTGCAACTCCGGTGTCATCGCTTAAGGCGGGGGGCTCGTTTAAAGATGAATTTGCAAGAAATTTTACGTTTCAGATGAGGTACGTGTTTCCTGTCTTTGTGTTTATAATTTCATATACGATTTCTTCCGCAGTTGCCTTATATTGGGCAGTATCAAACATCTTCATGATAGGGCATGAGCTTTTGGTGCGGCGGAAAGCAAGGGCTATCGCCAGCAATCCGGATACTCCGAATAAAATATCCGAATAACTCGAATAGAGTTGCTACCGCTTGATTTTATCTCTCAATCAGGTATATTCGGAGTATTCGGATACTCATTCATATATTCTGATTATTATCATGGAAACCGCATTTATACAAAAAACAATAGAAGACATATTGAGGTGCCTTTCTGTTGACGCCACGTTTTCGGGCATTGTTGAAATAAACAACGGAGATATTATAAAATTTTCAATTAAAACAAAAGAGCCCTATATTTTGATAGGAGATGAGGGTAAAGTACTCATGGCTTTTAATCATTTGATTAAAAAGATTTTTGAGACTCAGTCCGTGAAACAAAATTTTAAACCACTTAATTTTATTGTGGATATTAATGATTATCAGGAGCAGAAAATTGAAGATATAAAAAATAAAGCTCGCATGATGGCGGAGCGAGCGCGCTTTTTTAAAAACAATGTTGAGCTACCTGCCATGAATCCGTATGAACGAATGATTGTGCATTCGTTTTTCACGAATACGCCCGATATAGAAACTGAATCAACCGGCACAGGCCTCGAGCGCCGCGTCGTGATTAAATATGTAGGAACAACAGAAGAGGCTCTAGGAAACTAGGCTTTAGGCGTTAGGAAAAATTAAAAAACCCTAAAGCCTAGAGCCTGACGCCTAAGGCCTAATTTTCAGGCTCCACAACGAGGAGTCTTTTTTGTTTCTGAAGATAAGGAGTGTTTCATCTAGAGAAAGCTCCGGATCAATGAGGTCAATCTCTGTTCGGGCGTCGTCTTCCGGAATCGCGAGAATGTTTAATGCGCCCGTTTCCGTATTTATTTTCCATATTGTGTCGGAGAAGGAAACTTTTCCTTGGTACCAAAAGTCAGGGTAGTCTCCTGTTTCAACTGAACGCGGCGCTCCACAGAAAAGCGTTACGTCATCCTTACTCCACGCACACTTTTCAGGAAGAGTTGTAATGGGGAATGCGGTTATCCCCCGCGTTCCTGTTCTGTGGAGAAATGTTTCAAAAGAATCGCTCGCACTTGCCGAAAAAATGACTTTGCTTTTATCATGTGAAACAAGTGCGGTTAACCCGGGGACATCTCCGAGCAGTTTACTCAAAACCCCAGTTTTACTATTAAGAGTGTACAAAAAACCTCTTACTAACGCGGATGGCTTTGGAAGAAGAGTAATGGTGTTTGTGTCTACCCACTTCGGGATCCAGCCAACTATTGCAGATTCAAAAATTTGCTTTTTACTGCTCCCATCAATTTTTGATATTGTTCCTATTGCTGCGTTTCCAAGAGAGAGAATATAAAACAAGTCTTGTCCGCTCGGAGAGATGGAGAGATTGTGAATATTGTCTGGAAGAAATGTTCCATTTAATGCTCCGTTGCTTCCCGTTGTTGTTGAAATTGCGATATTCGCCGCAACTGTTTTTATCGCGTTATTGTTTTCAAGATATTGAAATATGAGGTTTTCTCCACTTGCCCCCCACAGTATTTTTTGGATTCCCGGGACGGTTGTATTTGAAATCCTTTCCGCGCGCGCTCCACCCGACCCTATTTCATAAACATGCCCTGTTTGTTTTTCTATATATCGTATAAAAGTTTTACCGTCTTTTTCAAAGACGACTGCCCCCGCGACGGGGCGAGAAGATATTTGCCGAAGACCACCCTTAAGGGGTTCTGCCGCTTCTTGTTTTTCTCCATCTCTGCTTATAGATGGTATTGTGGGGGCACCACCGGTGTCCCGAGAAGACCCTCCTCCAAAAGGAGAGATTTTGCTCGTTGTTAAGGGTTCTACACCTGGAATCTTGCCTTGCTGTATTAAAATAAATCCTCCCACAAAGAGCGCAATACCGAGCACGGCGAGAATCCCTATTGTTATGTAAATTGTTTTTTGGTGCATGTTTTATTGTTTGACTTCACACACATAAGTGCCTGCAAAGTTTTGAGCAGTTCTTAAATATGAATAAGAAAATTCCCCTCCCTGTTTACTGCATACAATTCCAGCGGCCTTAACTTGTTCACCACTTACGTTTCCGGTTACGACTGCTTCAAAGTATTTTCCTGTTTTGGGATCAAAATTAGTATATTTTAAAACATTTTCTTTTCTCCCGAGTAAGTCTTTGCCCGTAACGCTTGTTCCTGTTTTTGCGGCATTTTCTGCCTCTTTGACTGATGGTAGCGGAACTGTGGTTACATTTCTTGTCTCCGGAGAAAATTTAAATACCACCAAATCGGGGTTTATAGTTTCAAGCAAAAGATACCCGCCAAACGCTATGGCAAGTCCGAAAATCGCCATAGTAATTTTATTTTTCGCGTCCTCTTTTTTCGTAAACGCGTCGCTTCCCATGTATTCTATCCCAGCAATAACAATAACAAGGACCGCAAGAACAATAGCAAGGCCGATACCCAAGAAAATAAGATTTTCAAGATACCCGATTGCGTTTGTTGTACCAATTCCTTGCTGTCCCGGAAGTGAGGTAAGCGAAGTGTAGGAAACCTGAGCCACTTGCTCGTCACTTGCCACAGCAGCGGCATTTTGCTGGCCAGATTCATTCCATGCATATAGGCCGCCAATCATAATAAGCATTGTGGCGGTAACAATAAGAGGATGTTTTTTTTCTTGGACGAGTTTTAAAATTTTTTCCATATAATTTTTTTCTAAATCCTAATACCCAATATCTAGAGCCTAATCTAAAACCTTATAATTAATTCTGCCGCTGCCTCCTGAAGAATGTTTATTGCATTTTTTATTTCAAGAGCAACTTGTGCAATGCCTCCCGCGGTATCTCGTTTAAGCGTTATCTCGTTAATTTTTTCAGAAGATTCAACCGAATTGCTGTTCAGGGACCATCCAAAATTCACCTTCCGCGAAGCGAAGTCTTCTCCCGAGAAAAAATAAGGCTCCGCGCGAAGCGTTATCTCTTCTTGCGAAAGATTTAGCTGTGGTCCAAGCGCGTTGTCGTATTTGATTCCCTCTGTCGGATGTTTTTCATAAAAAATTATTTCAGGATTTCTTGACTCAATAACAACTGCGCTTCGCGCTTTGTATATTCCATCTTGAGACGAAACAGAAACAGAAATATTGCTTGTTTGAAATAGTCCGGGGGCCGTAATAAAAATACTTTCTTTCCCCGTGCCAGAGAAGGACCCTAAAACTCTTCTGTCCTGTTGCCAGGTATATATAAGACTATTTGAAGATATTTTCTTTCCGTTTTCAGAAATAAAATGTGGTATTGCCGCTATTTTTATTCTGCTTTTTGAGCTCGCGAGAGACTTTCCTTTATAAAACGGCGGAGCGTAAGTAAACGCTTCCCAAACAAGGTCAACTTCCGCGGGGTGCACTTCAAAATTTCGTTCAATGATTTCGTTTTCTGTATTTATTGTAATTTGAACCATAGACACAGAGCCCAACTCGCCTGTTTTAAAGGTGAATGTTGTTTTGCCGACACCATCCTGTTCCAATTTGTTATTTAGTCGCCAAGAGATACGCGCGGTATTTAAATTGATAGAAAAACTCTCTAATGCTACCAAAACATCTTCATAGGCACGGGGCTCCCCAGGGGTGATGCTTATGTTTATAGACGGTGCTATTTGAGCGTGCGCAGTAAAACCAGCAATTAAGAAAAATACTGAAATAATTGCTATTTGGGATGCTGTTTTTTTGATAAAAGATGTCATGATTTAGGCGCTAGGCCTTAGGCGTTAGGCGTTAGGCGTTAGGATTTAATTTATTTTTCTAGAGCCTAACGCCTAATGCCTAAAGCCTTATTAATTATACCCCACTCTGTCTGTTTTGAGGCAACTCAACTCTGTTCGGTGCAGACCCGCCTTGACTCGTCGGCGAGGCAGGCGTCTCACCCTGTAAAATTTCTTTGTCTCGCTTTGCTTTCTTAATGGCTAAAATTTCAGATGGTTTTGAGGTTATGAGCTGGTCTTCAGTGTAGGATGCGATTACTTTGAGGGCTACGTGTTTTAGCCCTGCAAAAAATATCCCCTCTCCCACATCGGACTCAAGCAAGAGATATTTTTCCTCATCGGTTAAGTTGAACGTTTTCTGAATCAGGTCAATTGCCGTCGGCGACTGTTTAAAAAGAATTTGAATCGCAGAGTTTGTAAGCATCGCGTTTCCATATGAAGAACGGAGAAAATCCCCCACATCTTGGGTAATAGTTGCAAGCCCAAGATAATATTTGCGGCCTCGTTTTGCCATACTGAAAAGAAACGAGGCCGTATCGTCTGCTTTCATCATCCACCACGCCTCATCAATCACTAGCAGTCGTTTTTTAAGGTTTTTTCGTACTGCGTTCCAAATAAAATGAGTAATAATGTACATTGCAACCGGCTTTAGCTCGTCCTCCATGTCGCGAACGGAAAAGACGACGAATTTTTTATTTATATCAACGTTGGTCGGTCTGTTGATAAACCCGGACCATGTGCCCTTGGTATATTTGGAAAGTTTTTGTGATAGTGTTCCGCCCCCCTCCATGCCGGCAAGCACAAGCTCAAAATCAGAAAGGAGCGGCGGCTCTATATTACTAAAATTAGAATCGGGCGTAATGTCTTTTAGGGCATATGTTTCGGAAATCGCACGGTCTATAATAGCGTCTTCCTCTGGAGTGAGCCCGTTAAGCATTACTCTGAAGAGACCAACGAGATTTACAATATTTGAACGCAGCACATCTGCCGGTGACTCATCTTCTCCGACTGGAGGCAAATCAAACGGATTAATATGGTGCTCGGAAGTGAGAGAAATATTGAAATATCGTCCGTCTGCCGCTTCCGTCAGGTACTCATATTCTTTTTCCGGATCAATAACGATTACATCTGTGTCAAACATAAGGCTTCTCAGTATTTCAAGTTTAGTTGCATAAGATTTTCCTGCGCCGGAAGTCGCGAACATGACAGAGTTGTAGTTTTCCATTGAAAATCGGTCAAATAGAATTAAGCTTGAATTGTGGCGGTTTACTCCATAAAGGATTCCACGGTCAGAAGTAAGGTCAAATGACACAAACGGGAAGAAACTTGAAAGCGGAGAGGAATTGAGTTTGGAATGCGTTTTAAGCTGGTCGTCTGCTATGGGGAGCACGCTTTTGAACCCCTCTTCTTGCTGGAAGAGTGCTGGCCGGATATATATTAATTTTGATTCAAGTATTGATTTAATTTCTGACTCTATTTTATCGAGCTCTTTTTCATTATCCGCGTATATACTGAGGTACAAGCCGACATCAAAGAGCTTTTCCCGCGCTTGCTGCAACTTGTCACGCAGGGATTCCAAGTCCTGGTAGGCAACATCAAGAATAGGGTCTCGCACGAGCCCCCGCTCCTCTCGCGCGGAAATCTGGCTTTGCACCTCGGCAACTTTTTTCTGGAATTGTCGTAGTACTTGCGCTGTATCAATCGGGTGCACCATTATTGAAATATCAAAAATTTTATCAAGATTAATTATGGGTGAAAGCCAATTATCAGACAGAAATCTCGGGTACGATATGGCGAAAAAGGTTCTTGAAATTTTCTCTCCCAAATGTATTTGCTTTGGAGCAACTTTGAGTGCGGCGGGGGCAATGATGTCTTTCAATTCCAAAACACCCGCTTCATAAATTTCGCGAGGCAATATCGGAGATATTTCCGTCGGTCGCTCTTTTTTCCGAAGTATTTTGTCTAGAAAACTCATAATTTTATAATTAAGTGTTTAGGGTTCAGCATTCAGTTTTTTTATTTATTTTTTTACAATTCATCTAAACCCTGAACGCTATACGCTACGAACGTACTTGTTCCGGCACAATGGGCTTTTCTTGCTCGCCCGGATTGAATATCTTGAAATATAACTCTACCAGCTCCTCGGTTCCCAATTGCGCTACCCGAATACCGGTGCGCGAAAGTCCCTGCTCAACAATAGAGGCACGTTGTTCAAGCTGCGTTCTGTTTTCTTCAAATGACTCAAGTTCTTCTTCTCGCGTCTTTTTTTTCTTTGAAGGAAAAGCTCCCAATATTCCTTTATTTTTTTCTAAAAGTGGGCGTACATACGGAATTACAATAAAAAATGTTTTTGTCATGATATTTACATTTTCGGTAAATTTTTTAATGAATTCTATATACTCGGTTACCTGTATTTTCATAAGTTCCGATGTTTGTTCCTTTTCTCGTTCCTCCAAAAGGGCGATGTATGGCCGTATATCAAGCTCGCGCGACTGAATAAAAAATTGAACTGAAAAATCAAGAGAGTTCAAAAAATTTTGAAATTGAAAAATAACGGCCTGCTGCTCCTCTTCTGACTTTAGGGCAAAATTTAAAGATGACGCCATGAGCACAATGCGCAAAGACCCGTCCTTTAAAGCGACGATTCCATTACGAATCTCTTTTATCGGAACAAAATTTTGTGAAGCTTGGGAAGGCATGATGTATAACACGAAACTACGAAATAATATTCGAAAAATACGAAAACGAATTTACCGCGTTCATATTATTTTTTTCGTAGGTTCGCATGGTGTTTCGTAATTTCGCATTATGCTATATTATTACAATTTAAAATATTCTTTCTCCTTCTCTTTTGCGCGATCTTCTCGGCTTCTTTTTTCTCCAGAATAAATACTCTCGTGCACATCAAGACTCCACGCGATGTCTTTGAGCTTGCTTTCAGAAAGTTTGGGCACTGCGATGAGAGGGTCGGTGTATTGCGCCTGCGCGGCTCTTTGAATTTTTTTATCCTCTTTTTTCCATATGTATAATTTTTTTTGCAGAAGATATCTGAATCCTGATTCCAAAATACCTACGAACGGCTTGTTGTTAATTTTGTAAAATGCAAGCGCGAGCGACAGTCCGGCAACTGGTATGATAACAAGAGCTGCTACGAACAACGGCAATGCTTTATACAGAATGAAACTAATTCCCACGCCTCCGGCAAGGTATAAAAATTGTTTGAAGGTAAACGGCCCAAAAATCTTATCTTCAACCTCAATGAATTGTGGAACTTGAAATTTCATGCCAAAAAATAATGAATTATGAACGAAGTGAATAATGAATATATTTTTTGAGCACCCCGTCTTTATTTTGCCCCGAAACCTGTTCGCTTTCTGTCGCAAAATCACATTGATAAGATATTTTTTGCGAAGTGCGGGCGCGAATAGCGCATCTCTCGTCGGGCGAAGCGCTTCGCCTCGGGATTTTTTGCAAAATAAGGACTGGGGTAGTTTTTTTCATTTTTATTTTTTCTAGAGCCTAACGCCTAATGCCTAACGCCTAATCTACCGATTCTCTATACGGATCTCCTCCTCCATAATTCGGTGGTGACGAGACGGGTCGTTGTTTCTCTTTATACTCTGTTTCTGTTCTCGGAAGTTTGAATGAACCTGAAAGTTTTTCTACCACGCTGTCTTGCGCTTTTTGTTCTGGCTTTTCCGGCATTGTTGTTTGTTGTTTGTTGTCCATCGTTTGTTCTTTTACAGGAGGGTATGCTCCGGTTTTTGGAGCTCCGTTTGTTTCTGTTTCAACAGGGAGATTTATTGGAGCTGGCGCGTTTTTTTCCGGCGGCTTCGGAGACCATTTAGGTTGTAGGTTGCTCTGTTTTGAAGACGTCTGCTCGCCCGTTGTTCTACTTCCAACTTTCACTTGCCCCGCCACTTGTCCTGCGGACAAGGTAGCTTTTGGGGACTTTTCACTCTCATCTTTAACCGGCCAGCCGACAACAGTTCCGCGGCTCTCTAGAGATTTCTTCGGAAGCTCTTTTTTAAGTCGCAGAATGGGATGATCCTCTTGCCCAGCGTTTAGCGTAGAGGGTTCAGCGTTTAGTTTCTCTTGTTTTACAGACGATTGAGGCGTAGCAGTTGTTTGTCGTTTGTTGCCTGCCCCGTAGTCAGCTTGCTGTACTTTGGGATCAGTTGCTGGTTCGTCCACATTATGTATTTTCTTGAGCGATTCTCGAATGGGGCGGAAAATTTGCTCGTTCACATCCATCGCGATTTTTTTCGCGGTATCGGTGTCAACACTTAATTCTCGCATGACATTGCGGATATAATCTTTTGGATGTTCAAGCCCGAGCATTATGAAAAGTGTTTCATTTTCAAGGGCTCCCGCTTGGTCAAGGTGCAATTTCTGTTTTTCAGTTATTGTTTCCAATTTTTTTCTCAAATCTACAGCCAAAATTGCCCCCTGGACATCTTGAGGCAAAATTTTATATTGTTCCTGTATTATTTTTTGTAAATCTTTACTTAATGGCATTTTATTTTTAGATTGAGCTCTAAGGTTCTTTTTTAAGTTCTTTTGTTAAATCTTTCATTTCCCCGCCCCCCTCTTTTTCTGCTAATTTTTCTATGGCACCCGCCAATTTATCTTGCAACTTTTCCTCTTTAGTTTTTCCCTGTTCTGCTCTTATTCTTTTTGCTATCTCACGGTTTGTTTTTGGATCTCTAAACAAATATGACAACCTTCCCTTCTCAACATCTTCTGCGTGTTGCTTTGCCCGAACATTGCCTCGGCCAGTCAATTTTAGAAGCTCGTCTTCATAGGACGCAAGGGCACTCTTCGCGTTTACTTCTTCCGTAGAGCCCTTTGATGCTTTTTCCAATATCTTTTTTTGTGCAGATATTTCTCGTTCGTATAGTTTTATTTGGTCAGTTTCTTTTTGAGAATAGGTTGCGTCTCCCAAAGATTTTGCTATTGTCATTTGTTTATTGATTTGTTCTTTTCTGATTGCCTCAAAACCACCCTTTCCGCCTGGTCCGCCGAAACTTGCTCCTATTGCTCCGGCTCCAGCGCCAAGTGCGGCACCAAGTTTCCCACCACGGGCATCAAACGTGCTTTTTGCCACAGATTCTGCCCTGCGGAGCGCAAACCGGCCGGCAAAACGACCAGCCAGACCTCCCATTCCGGCCTTAGCCACGAGATTTCCCTCCTCATCTCTTTCGTACCCAAGATTTTTTAGACCTTCACTTCGTGAAAGAGCGGCAAATCCACGCCCAACAGTATGTCTTAGCCCAAATGCTCCGATGCCCATCGCGGCGCCAAGTCCTTTGCCCGCCCACTTATTTCCAAGCGTTGCAGTCGCTCCACCCATTTGTTTTGCGACAACAAGCGCGCCGTTTATGAGGAAAATGATCAAGAAGTAAGAAAAGAATACTGACAGAGTGCTTAAAGGGGCGGACGCACCGGGTACAAAATTTTCCGTCCCAAACGCACCTACCGCAGCGAAGTTGTTTTGATAATCATTTAATGTCGGATTAATCGGTGTTCCTTCAAGGGGAATAAAATCTTCTATTCCTCCCGTAAGATTTTCACTTATAGTCCCTGAACTTTCTTCAAACGCGGGGAGGACGGTATTTATAGCGGCAGCGAGATTTTTATTTCCTGTTGCTGCCTGAAACGGAGAAGAGAGAATGATGAGGAGCACAACATAAATGACGAGGAGGTACGCCGGCGCAAAGAACGCCTGATTGAGAAGCGTTTTCCACCATTTCGTGAAATGCTCGCGAAAGCTGTCAAGAATGTAAGCGGCAAAGGCGATTGGAGAGAGCACCATAAGAATAATAAGCGCGGCGGTGCGGATAATAAACATAATGGCAACGGCAAAGAATGAAAACGCGGCGAGAAGCACCGCGACGGCGCCCATAAGGTTTGCGATTCCTATTTTTGTAAAACTAAGCTTTGTATATTCGCCCTTAAAGAGAGTGTTTGTCTGAAGCGCTGCCTGAAACACTTCGCCCAGATTAGATTTTTGATTATCTACAGTTATTGAGCTTGCGTTATTGTAGAAAAATGTGGCGAGTATGTTTGACGTGTCAACAATAATTTGGGTGAAAAACAAGCTGAAGTTAATGAGGAAAGCAATAATGACGACATTTACGAGTGCCTGCCTCGTGTTTACTGTTCCGAGGCGCAAAATAGTGCCGATGGCTATATAGAGCAAAATAAAAATGAACGTGATATTTGCCACATCTCGCAGCACCGTCCATCCGTTCGCCACAGCTCCTTTGGCGTAGTTATCCGTATCAAGCGAGAAGGAAATGCTGTAATCAAGGAGCACACCGGCTATGCCGAGAAGTGTCCCGCTGAATTTAAAAATTAATTCCGCAGTAAACGCAAAAAAGCGGCCGACGGTGTTGTCCGTGATTTCTTCTCCGAGAGTCTGGTCTTCCGCGGCGTAGACGAGCCCTTCTCCGAGGGGCGCCACAACAAAAAGAAACACAAGAGAGACAAGAATAAGCGGCAATATGATGTTTTGTATTTTTTTGCTGAATATCATAAATGTTTAACGTAAACCATGACGAGAAAGATTAATTTGAACTCTGAGGGAATAATTCATTTCTGATTTTATCTATAATCGCCTGTTCTCCATTTAATCGGGACGAAGCATCGCTTATGGTTGTTCCCGCAAAATCATTATGGGAATTAAATTCTTCTTCCGCTTTTTGCCCGTCTGATTTTGAATGAACCGTGCGCTGGAGCGCAATGAATTTGTCTGAAATCAAAAGGAATCCGTCTGCCGTGTTTGTGTTTTGCAATTCCTGCGCGAGACTTTCAATTTTGTTTATAATCTGCCGCGAGCTTACAATTTCGTTCGCAAGCGTTTGTTGAGTGGGAATAATTTTCGTATTAATTGTTGTTGTTGCGTGCGTCTGATTGCCGGAAACCGCGGCGGTAAGCTCCTGGCTTGAAGTAACCCTGCTTTTGAGCGGCTCGCTGAAATTGTAAACACGGGGCGGAAGCAGTGCCTCAAGGGAAGTTTTTGCCTCATCAAGCCGTGTAAGCGAGCGGCTTTTAATCGTGATGTAATTTGTTTCATCTAAGAAGAGAATATTTATGGCGTCTAGGAGCCCCGACCGTGTTCTAGCTATTCCAGAATCGCTTCGCGGAGATACAAGCTCCGCGGAAGAGAATCCACGCAGACCCGTTGTTCTTCCGCCCAAGATCTGTGAAATCATTCCGGAGAGCAACCTGCTTGTAATTTCCTGCAATTCATCATCTGCTTCAAGCTGCCGTATGACGCTTGAAAAGACTCCCGCCATCTGACCTTCTATAAATGTTCCGGGGGTTACGATTTCTCTATGGGTGCAATTGCCGGCAAAATCTTTTGCTACACATACCGTAGCCGGCTTGAATCCGCTTCCCCACGCAAGTTCCTGGGCCTCTCGCAATTCCGCTTCTGCCCGCCTTCGCTCAAGCTCTTCCGCCGCAAGACGATATTGTCCAAGAGGATTGTTTTGCGGCTGGAGCATGTAAAGCCACGTCTGCCATCCGCCATTGTTAAAATTTTGTAAAAACGCGCTTTGTTGAACCGGGCTTAGCGTCGGTTGTATTGTGCGGGCGAACGGGACTGAGGCGCTGAGCGCGAGCGAGCGCTGTATATTTCCACTTAATCCAATTCGTTGAATTTCTGTGAGAAATACATTTATGGTGTTGCTGTCAACATTACGAAAATGATCAATTGAGTTCGTAACATAGTAAGGATTTCCGTTATCTCCAGTGTTTATCCAATTAAGCACTCCGGATAAAACGCCCCGGATTGTTGTTCGCGCGGCAAGATACGCAACGGGGTCAAGCGAATATTCTTTTGTGACTTGTTGCTGCTGAAGAGCAATCTGCGTAAAGTCTTTGACGGGCACAAAATTTCCTCCCCCTCCGCCTCCTAAAAGGCCGCCAAGTCCGCCGGGAAGCACGCTGCCGATGCCGCCCAAAATTCCTCCCGGAATCGCGTTTGCGATTCCTCCAAGTCCGAGGTCTTTAAATACACCATTTACCGCGTCAGAAAGTGCTCCTCCGGCTGGATTAAATCCGGGAGTGCCGAAGTCGCTCAATCCTCCGGTGGTTCCAGGGATAAAATCTTCAGTGCCAAATGTTGTTATGTCGGGGACAAAATCTTCTGTTCCGAATGTCGTTATATCGGGGACGAATCCCTCTGTCCCGCTTATGATACGAACGGTCGTGTCAAGGTTCGGATCGTTGGGAATGAATCCTTCTGTGCCAAAGCTTGTTCTCTGTCCGCCAATACTCTCAAGGAAGCTATCAAAACTAAAATCTGCTTGAAAAGCGGGCGGATCATTTCCAATAAAACTTTGTCTTAACTTGTCCGCAACCCCTTCAAGGCCTTCTTCAAGTTGCACAACGCTTGTGGGGTCTTGTTCTACAAAATACTCGTGAGATGCTTCAAGATTTGCAGCAAGTATGAACAAAAATGACAGGCCGCCGACAACGGCAAGGAACAAAAATATGTATTTTACTTTTTGTTTGATAAAAGAATTCATTGGATTATTTTATTGAAAATTATTCCATCGATAGCCGCTCTCGCTTTGACTAAATTCTATTTTTTCAGTTTTAAATATATTGTATATGTTGTTTAATATTGCCCACGCGCGGTCAAGTTGTTTTATGTATGTGGAAAGTCCGAGTGTCGCGCGGACAGGGTCAGAAAGCGCAAATTCCATATCAGAAACAGCATTTCCTGTCGCGCGCAATCCGTTTATAAAATCAAGATGAAGCGGCGCGATTCTCTGTGGTGTTTCTATAGAGAGCATGTCTGATTCCATTTTTCTATATTCTTCGGCAACCCGCTGTAAAATTTTTGCGGAACTTTCATTGCGGGTTTCAAGTATTTGTTCAAACGCGCCTAATGCGTCAGCCGCGTTTGCGCCCGCGTGTTTTTCAATAACATTCATAAAATCATTGCCGTAACTTTTAAATGCAAGCTCTGAGTTGTCGGCTATCTTAATATTGTTTTGGGAATAAATTCGTGGAGTTTCGGGAGCGGTTGATTTTTCAAAAAGAATATTAAGCGCGTCGCTTATGTCAGATTTACTTACCGTCGTATTTCCCCCAAGGATAAGACTCGTGATCAGTTCTTTAGAAAGGTTTTCCGTGAGATTGCCGGTTTGGCTATCTGGATTCGCACTTGGAGCTGAAAATTGTTTCATATTTTCGTCTATCAAGTTTCCAAATGTAGGCGAGTCGCTCACAAGAGAGTGGCTCACGTCAGCGCTCTCTTGTGTAAATGTTGTTTTTTTATTGAAAAGGCCGAACACGAAAAAAATCACCGTTACGATAACGACCGTTCCAAGCACGACAATAATGAATTTTTGGCTGGGAAGCTTCATCAGATTCCCTTTTAAAATTATAGCAAAATAAGGTTTTTTTGATACTTTTCCACAGTCATTTTGTGGATAAAGACACACGAAAGATGCGCACCGTCACAAGCTTGTGTGATAGTATTGAATTATGAGCATTTCAAAGCATTTTTTTGTTGCTTTTACGGTTCTTTTTACAGCACTTTCTCTTTTTTTACCTCATTTTACAGAAGCAGCACTACCATTTGGAGGTCAAATCACAAAAATTAAACAATGTGTTCCAGGCCTTTTGCTCTCTATCAGCCCTCCGCGTGGAGGTGAATTCATGTATATTCCAGGCTCTAGTTTTAGCTATGCGTATGGCCCGCCACGCCGCATTGGGCAATGGCTTCTCGGAATGGCAGGTCCCAAAACCCCCTGTTTTGTCCCCTGTAAAACGGGTCTTTGCATTGCTGGATTTGGCAATCTCATTATTTTCCACGGCTCCAGCATGTAGCAGTTAGTTGCTTGTCATTAAGGAAAAATGAACATAAAAACTGGACATCGGATGTCCAGTTTTTAATATAGATTCTTTGTTAGAGAATGCCATTGTTCAAGAGTCAAATTTTCCGCGCGAGTGTTGGGAGAAATATGTAAACGAGCAAAAACTTTTTTCCAGTCAATCTTGGGAAATTGTTTTTTAATGTTTGAAATAACTTTTTTTCGTTTACTACCAAAACCCGTTCGCACCAGTTTGAAAAACAACTCTTCAGAAATATCGGAAAAAAATGCTCGCGATATATTTTCTATTATTACAATCGCTGAATCTACTTTGGGTTCTGGGGAAAATAATTTTCTTGAAAGTGTTTGTATATAGCGTGGCACCCCGTATGCTTTGATGGAAATTGAGAGAATACTTTCTTTTTTATTTTTTACCACGATACGTTCTGCGACTTCTTTTTGAATTATGAGCGTGATTGTTTTTGGCTGCTTCACAACAGAGAGAAATATTCTCAAAAAATTTCCGGTGATGTAGTAGGGAATGGAGCCGATGAGTTTATAGGCCCTAGGCCCTAGGCTATGGGCGCTAGGGTTAAAAGAAAGAATGTCATCGTGAATGAGAATTAATTTTTTTGAAACAACCTCTTCTGAAAATTTTTCTCTAAGATATGAAATCATGCGTACGTCTTTTTCAACAGCAATAACTTTTTCAGCGTTTTGCAAAAGAAATTGAGTAATTACTCCTGTGCCGGGGCCGACCTCAACAACCGTATCGGTATGTGTAATGTGGGCGGCATTAACAAGAGATTTTGCCGTCGCTTGCGATTTTAAAAAATTTTGTCCTAAAGTTTTTTTAGCTCGATAATTCATTTTCGTAATTTCGCATTATATTTTAATCAAGATATATCGTTTTTTCTGCCCGTGTTTCATGTATCGGCTCTAATAATTCTTGCGGTATGTCATTAAAAAATTCTGATGGAAGAGAATCATATGACGCGCCAAACAGCGTTCGATGCATCGCGAATGATAAATAAATTTTTTCTTTTGCGCGTGTGAGCGCGACATAAAATAACCTCCGTTCCTCCTCGCGCCCATCCTCGGATGCAGAAGAGGCAGGCTCATCGTCAAATTTTCTCTCGTATGGGAAAAGTCCTTGCTCAAGGCCGGTCACGAAAACACGTTGGAATTCAAGGCCTTTTGCGGCATGCACAGTCATAAGACGAACCCCTTTTTTTTCGTTACGGATAGCATCTTGGTCGCTCGCAAGCGCCACATCTGATAAAAATTTTGAAAGCCGTTCTTCTTTTGGAAGAATGTCATAACGGCTTGCAAGCGCGGCAAGTTCTTTAATGTTTTGTAGCCGATCATATCCATCATCTCCTTCGTTTTTTAAATATTCTTCAAGTTCCGATTCCTTTACAATAAAATTGACAAGATCAGACGGCACCCGTATTTCACTCTCGTGTTTTATTTTTTGAAGGAGTGTGTAGAATTTTTTCACTTTTTCTCGCATTGTGGGCGGCAGTTTTTCTGCATTTCCTGAAAAAATTTTAGCAATAGTTGCCTTCCCGATTCCGCGCGGAGGGACATTGATAATCCGCTTTATGTCGCTGAGACTTTCCGGATTCAAAGATGCTCCAATAAAAGAGATAACGTCTTTTACTTCCTTTCGTTCAAAAAATTTCGTTCCAATGATTTGGTATGGAATGGAATATTTTAGACACGCTTCCTCAAGTGCGCGCGACTGGAAGTTCGCTCTGTACAAGACAGCAACATGCTCGGCGACAGTGCCGGAGTCAATAATTTTTTGTATCGTTCCCACGACAAACTCTGCCTCATCGGCTTCATTGTATGCTCCGAATAGAGCTATTTTTTCCCCTTCAGTTTTTCTGGTGAAAAGATTTTTTTCTTTTCGCAATGTATTCTTTTTAATTACTTCGTTTGCCGCGTCTAAAATTATTTTTGTTGAACGATAATTTTCTTCAAGCAGTATCACGCGTGCGCCGGGATAGTCTTCTTCAAACCGTAATATATTTTGTATGTTTGCTCCGCGCCAGCTGTAAATATTTTGGTCACTGTCCCCGACAACGCAAATATTGCCGTGCCGAGCGGCAAGAAATCGCGAAATTCTGTATTGTGCCTCGTTGGTATCTTGATACTCATCTATGTGAATATAGTGCCACTGATTTTGATATTGTTTCAAAACATCAGCGTTTGACACAAAAAGGGTAACTGTTTTGAAAATGAGGTCATCAAAATCGAGGGAATTTTCTTTCGCAAGAGAGGCGTCATACAACTCCCAAATGCGAGCGACAAGCATGAAAAATCCATTATTGCCAAATTCCTCCCTAAATTCTTCTACGGAACGCAAATTTCCTTTATGTTTGCTTATGATTGATTGTATTTTTGAGGGGGTATATTGTTTCGGGTCCAGACTAAGCACGCGAATCGCCTCTCGTATGAGGCGAAGCGAATCCTCTCGGTCTTTTATGGAGAAATTCTTCTTTATACCGATGTTTTTTCCGTGCTCTCTTAAAATACGAACTCCAAGCGAGTGGAAAGTTCCTATAAACGGCGATTCTTCTATAAAAAATGGGGCGGAACGGAGATTTTCTCTCTCAAGGAGCGCGCATACCCGCTCTCGCATTTCCTCAGCAGCTTTATTTGTAAATGTAACCGCAAGTATTTGGTCTCCAGGCACCCCCTCGCTCATTAGGCGGGCTATGCGTTCAGTTATTACACGAGTTTTGCCCGTTCCGGCACCAGCGACAATAAGAAGCGGGCCATCTTTGTGTAAAACAGCCTCTTTTTGTTTAGAATTAAGGAGTTTTTCGGTCATGTGTGCTGGTACTATAGCATAAAAGTATTTTGTATTCCGTATTTTATATCTCGTATGAAAAAAATTATACAAAATATGAGATACGATATACTAAATAAACCTTATGGTTATCCACAGTTTAATAACAGAAGAAATGGATAAATATCCTTGTTTAGAAAGACAAAAAACTGACATTTTTTAGATCACTTTCATTTGGTTGACCTTTCCTACTGGTGCGCTATACTTACAAGTATCCCCGATATGGGAGAATAACTGAAAGTGTGGCTTCGTTAAGCCATATTTTGATTGATACACAGAGCGTCCGCTAACATTTGGCTTATAAAACCTATTATTCAAGACCCCGACTCTGAGTATAAAATTTTACAGAGTAGCGATTTTTGTCGGGCGACATATTTAAACCCAACATCGGGCTGGGTGAGAAAAGAAAGGCGGCTCTCAGCGGGGCGGTTCAGCTCTTTTGTGTTGATTGCTCTTCTTTCTGTTTTTATACCAACTCAAACAGCCCATGCCGGCATTTTCTCCTTTTTAGGTAAAGTTTTTTCAAACGCGGATGAAAGCGTAAAGGAGCAAGGTCTCAACTCTCAAAACGTTGCGCTGCTTCAAGCAGCACTTAATTTTGACCCAAATCCATCAAAAGGCGGAGGTGAGATTACCATTGTTGGCGATAGTGCTCTTCTTCCTGACTCGGGCCCTTTGGGGACCATTGCTGACGTTGAGGAATCTTCTTCAAACGGGCAGATTAGCCTCTATGTTGTTCGCGAAGGAGACTCGCTTTCGCAAATCGCGAAAATGTTTAAAGTTTCCGTAAATACTATTATTTGGGCAAATGACATAAAAAGAGGAAATATTATCCAGCCGGGGCAAACTCTCCTTATTCTTCCGATTTCTGGTGTTCAGTATACGATTACTAAAGGAGACACGCTCGCAGGTGTTGCTAAAAAATACAAAGGGAGCGTTGAAGAAATTATGCAATTCAATGGAATCGCGGATGCATCGTCTGTTTCTGTCGGGGACACAATCATTATTCCTGGAGGAGATGTTGGCCTTCCGATACAGAGTTCGCAAGTTTCCTCAGTTCGTGTGCGGGGAACTGGAGGACCGAATTATGCCGGATATTATTTGCGACCAGTGCTTGGCGCGGTCCGCTCGCAAGGGCTTCATGGGTATAATGGCATTGACCTTGCCGCTCCGCATGGGCGTGAAGTGATGGCTTCTGCGTCGGGCAATGTCATTATCGCTCGAGATGCGGGATGGAACGGTGGATATGGAAAATATATTGTTGTAAGCCACGATAACGGAACACAAACGCTCTACGCGCACTTAAATGGAACAATTGTCCATCAGGGAGCGACCGTTGTGCAAGGGCAAGTCATTGGCTATGTCGGCTCAACGGGTCTTTCATCGGGTCCGCATCTTCACTTTGAAGTCCGTGGAGCAAAGAACCCGTTTTAAGTATAGGGGATTAGTCTAGGCATAAAAGGCAGAAAATCCTTGACGCATAAGGATTTTTTTAATTTAAAATGTTGTTTGATATATAATATTATTATGTACACAAAAACGCTTGTAACATTCGTTGTTCTCGTTGCGCTGTCGCTTGTCGGAAATTTGTTTCTCCAAAAAAGTTTTTCAAAGCGCCTTGTCAAAGAAGCGGGAAAAGAATTGGCGGCGGGAAACTATCTTTCATCGCTTGCTAAATATAATTCTGCCGCAGAACGGACGTTTGGAGAGACCTCTGCTCTAGCGGAACAAAAAACAGAAGAGGCAAAAGACCTGCTTGTCGCGGGGGTTAATTTTGAAAAAGCCAAAAAAGCGGCAGAGGAGGGTGACTGGCTTGAAACCAAAGCTCTTCTTACCGGAGACCCCGCGGTAATAAATACATCATTTGTCTACTACAGAGAAGCAATCGAACTGTTTTTAGAGGCGAGCGAGAAAGTAAAAGCGCTTGAGGAAAAAATAGACACGGAACTGAAGAAATTAAAAGTTGAGGCGGCAGAGGAGAAAAAACTCCGTGAAAACGCGGAAGTAAAAATTACTGAAACACAAACACAACTACAAAGCACCATTGCGGAGAAAACAAAAACAGAGCAAGTATTGCGAAGCGAAATAGAGCAAAAAGCATCCGAGGCAGCGCAGGCGAAGGCGCAGGCAGAAGCAGAACGCTTGCAAAAATTTAAAAATGAACTTGATGTGTATGTTTCAATGCTCACAAAAGGGAATGGGTATCTTACGAACGCACTTTTTGAAATTAACAAGAGCACCTCATCTTTCCTTATTATTGGAATTGTTGAGCAGGCAAAAGCACTTTTTGATGAAGCTGAGATTCGGGGAAAAAATTTGCTTGACGAGAGGACTCCTGAAAGTTTAAAAACATATGTGCAAAAGTTGCTTCAGGCATCCGCACTTTTTCTTGATGCATCTCAGCGAATGGGGAGTTTAGTATACACTGGAAAAGAAAATGAGTCTGAATTTCAACGACTTTCACAAGAAATATCCGAGGGAAGAAATACTGCTTTACAAATCACACAAGAACTCCAAAATTTTGTTCGGTAATAAAAAGAAAAGCCTCGCAGTTTCCTGCGAGGCCGGAAGGTTAAATCCACTCTCTCAGAGGGATTTTATTTTTAATCCGATAGACGAAGAGTGGAATTGAAACGAAAGATGCGAGGGCAAGCATATAAGCAGGGAGAAAATAGTTCGCAAATGTATTTTCGGTAACCGCGAACATGGCGATGCTGTACCCAACACCGAAGAGTACCCACATAAACGGTCGGTCATCCTGTGGATTTTTTCGTATGAAGATGATTGTCGGAATTGCGGCGCATGCGTCTGCAAGGATTGCGAGATAAAGTGCGAATTGCGCAAGTTCTCGGCTTTCTTTCACGGCAACCCACAGTAGAAGCGACCCGACACAGGCACTGACGCAACACTGTTCAGCCTTTGTGAGCTTTGTCCACTCACCCTTCTTTATAGCCGCAAGTACGGCAATGAGAAGTGGGTTTGTGAAGCCAAACACGGCGGGCCAGATGTTGTCTTCTGCGCCCGAACTCGCGTAGGTTACGAGGAGCAAAAAGCCGATGAGGGTCCACAGGGACCAACTGGTCACACTTGGCTTGATTTTTCCTTGCCAAGTGCGATAGGCGTACGGGATGGCGCTCACGACAACGAGCGTTCCCGACAGGATTCCGATTTGGTCGGGAGTCACGAGTCACCTTCCTTTCAGAGATTTTCAGGTTGAAGTCAAAGAATAAAGTTTGTTGTATTTATTATATCAAAAAATATCTATCTTGTCAAGTTTTTGTTTCTCTAAAGTTAATACACAAACTGTTTGGGCCGATATTGTAGCGCCTCAAGGAGGTGTTGTTCTTGTATGTTGTCGCTGTTGTCTAAATCCGCGATGGTGCGGGAGAGTTTGATGACTCTGTGATACGAGCGCGCAGAGAGGTCTAATTTTTTTGCCGACTCTATAAGAAGCGCGCGAACAGAATCAGAGAGCGGCAGGAGCGAATCTATTTCTTTTACTCCGATGTGAGCGTTAAGTAAGGCCTTCGCGTTTTTAAATCTTTCTTTTTGAATTTCCCGCGCATTCTTTATTCTTTTTCGCACGATATCGCTTTCTTTTAAAATATTTTTTGCTCGTTTTTTATCCGGAGAGAGTTTCTCGTGCTCTATCCGTACGACGGGAATCCACATATCAATACGGTCAACGATGGGGCCGGAAATTTTTTGGTGATATTTTACGAGCTGTGATGGCGTGCAGACGCATTCTTTTGTTTTGTCTCCATAAAAGCCACAGGGACAGGGGTTAAACGCGGCGATTAAAATAAATTGCGCGGGAAATATTTCAGAACCCTTCGCGCGCGCGATTGATATCACGCCTTCCTCAAGCGGCTCGCGCAAGGACTCAATAACCCTTCGGTCAAATTCCGGAAATTCGTCAAGAAAAAGAACTCCGCGATGAGAGAGCGTGATTTCTCCGGGTTTTGGAAATGTGCCGCCTCCAACAACGGAGACATATGAAGACGTGTGATGCGGAGCGCGAAACGGTGGGGCAGTTACCAATGCCCCGCCCGTTTTTCCCACAACTCCATAAATGCCCGTTACCTCAAGAGCCTCCTCTAATGATAGTGGCGGAAGAATCCCCGCGAATGAACGGGCAAGAAGCGTCTTTCCTGTGCCGGGCGGACCAAAGAAGGCGATATTGTGTCCGCCCGCGGCGGCTATCTCAAGCCCACGCTTCGCGCCTTCTTGTCCTTTGATATCCGAGAAATCAATCGCATCTTCGTGTGATTTTTCCGCAACAAGTGAAAAATCTCTGGGCACAGCCGCTTTTAGTGTTTCTCCATCCACATCGGTTTTTTTCTTTTGACGCTCGCCTGGTGTTTTTGTGTTTAGATGGGAGATAACTTCTGTGAGATTTTTCGCTCCGTACAGAGTGATACCTTTTATAAAAGATGCTTCGCGCGCATTTTCTTCCGGAAGAAATACTTCTTCAAATCCCCTATCTTTCGCGTACTGCGCCAAAAGAAGCGCGCCTTTTATCGGACGCAACTCACCTCCGAGTGAGAGTTCCCCAAGAAATAATTTTTTCTCCGGATTAAATTCCACGTCCTTTTTCGCCAAGAGATATGCAAGAGCAATTGCCAAGTCAAAAATAGGCCCTTCTTTTTTTAAATCGGCAGGGGCGAGCGAAACCACGACTTTTTGCTGGCCGCTATTTTTGGGAGACTTAAAACCAGCGCTTTTTATAGCAGAACTCACGCGGTCTTTTGACTCTTCAACGGCCTTGTCGGGAAGCCCAACGATTGAGAATGTATGAAACCCTTTGAATAAATCAACCTCCACGGAAACAATATGAGGAGTAAGGCCGACGGCTTGTGCCGAGTAAATGATTTTCATTGCACATCAGTTTATAGAAAAGTTTAAAGATATGCAAATAAAAGACCTCCTCGGAGGTCTTAGATTAATTTTTCTATTTCACGCTTGAGATACTCCCCGCGCCAGCGGTCTTCTTGAAGCAGGAGTTTTATCAATGCATCAGCAAGCGGAAGATAGTGGATGCGTGTTTCTCTGCGACAGCGCTCCTGCTTTTCTTTACTACAGGCAGAGAGCGAACGGAGGTTGTGCAGCCTGTCGGAGAGTTTCACCAAAAGCACTTCCCATTCGTGACACTGTGAGAGCCGGTCGAGATAGTCAACGCCCGGAGTTTTTGTGAGTAATATGATCCAGCGCGCGGCCCGCTTTCCAAAGTTAATCGCGATTCGCTTTTCGTTGAGCAGCCATGAATCCTCAAGAATATCGTGTAAAAGCGCGGTTACGATAATTCTCCAGTTGTCGTTTAATTTCAACTCGTCAATAATGATGTTTGCAACGGCGCGCGGATGTTCAAAGTATCGCTGTCCGCAATCTCGCACCTGTTTTGAATGCCCGTACTTTGAAAACATATACGCCGCAAGCACCTTTTCCTGCTCATCTTCCGTAAGATGCAGCGCAAGTTTTTCAAGAAATTTTTCCTTTCTTGTCATTTCTCGACCTCCTTTCCGTGCTGGAAACAACCCGCTGTTTTCTTTTGCAATAACATCATCTCTCATCATTTTAAGCACAACTTTGTTTTTTTATTTTTTCTCAAAATTTTTTGGTAATTTTTTTATCTTTTTTAGAGCAGCTAAGGACTGAAGCACCCGCGTCTTAAGCCAATCATCACGGAATTGATACACCTTTGGCCTGCGGTCCAGTTCATTGAAATAATGATCCGCTGGCCAACGTCCCCATATTGTTTTATTTTTTGGACACTTTCTGCCCGTTACTATTATTCCTTCTTCTTCCAAGCCGCATATAAGACATCTTCTTTCCGGTATTAGCGGACTCTCCGGAGATTCTACAACTAACGCATGAGCGCACCTCTTTTGAAGATTTTTTGCTAATTTTTCTCGTTGTTTTTTTATTGATTTAATTATTCGGTCAGTTTTAAGAATTTCATTGCGCAAATCTTTAAACTTCATTGTTTCTTTTACTTCTGGATTATCTTTTTTCATTAGCTCTTCCCTTTTTGTTTTAATAACGGACACCACGAAGGGATACTTGTCTCTCGGCGAGTATTATAGGGTCGGCATGCAACGGTTACGTTTCTACTCGTTTTTGTGCAAACAACTTTTACATCATCATCGCAAAACCAGTCGTCAGGGTCCGGATCCGCTTGAACTTGATGGTGCGGGCAATCTACGCAGCTTGTGAATTTTGATTTTATTGTGACGGTTGTTTCTTTGCTCATGCGACCCTCCTTCTTTCAAGGAACTGAATTGTTCCACCTTTACTATATATGCAATAATAAATATTGTCTTGATTTTTTACAGTTTTTGTAATAAAATAGACATAATGCTTAAAAAGTACTTATTTTAAAGCATATTTTAAAATAAAAAGTTGTAAAAAATTAATACATAAATATGGACAATAAAGATATTTTAAGAAGCCTAGGTTTAACAAAAGAAGAGAGCGCCATTTATACAACTCTTTTAGAAGAGGGTTCGGGAACAGTGTCCGCTATCTCCAAACAGACGGGGCTTCATCGGCCAGCCGTGTACAAAACACTCCCCGCGCTTCTTTCGCGTGGTCTTATCTCTATGGCCCCCAAAGGAAAACAGAAACAGTATGTCGCAGAGTCTCCGCACAAACTGAAACTGCTTGCTGAAAATATTACTCACGCGCTAGAAGGGCGGCTGCCGGAGCTTGAAGCGGCCTATGCCCGAAAAGAAAAAAGACCGATTGTAAAATTTTTATCCGGAAGAGCGGGAATTATATTTGTCTATGAAGATTTGCTCGCGACACTCAAGCGAGGAGAAGTATTTTACCGATACAGCTCCGCGAAAGGAGAGCGCAAGCAGGATTGGTATGTGCCAAAAAACTATAGAGAACGCCGAGACCAAAAAAAGATTGAACGGTTTGTCATAACGAACGAAAAAACAAAAGGAAGAAAGAAGCCCCGACTGGAGCGCTATATAAAAGTAATTCCCAAAGAATATGATTTATGGGAATACGATATCACCCAGTTAATTTATGGAAATAAAATTGCGTTTGTTGATTACAACACCGAAACGGCGGTTATCATTGAAAATCCCATTATCGCGGAATTTCAAAAAAAGATATTTAAACTTTTATTTAGCAAACTGTAAACGAAAAACACCATCATTTAATGATGGTGTTTTTCGTTCGGCAGGTCGTTTAAATGTTTTTTGCAGGTGCGCGCGGAAGGATTGACACGGAGGCGGTCTTCTTCAATTGGCTTATTGCACACTTCGCAAAGGCCAAACGTGCCTTCTTTCAGCTTCATAAGTGCGCGATTTATATTCAGGAGTCTTTCTTCCAGCTCCGCTCCAATGCCGCTTCGCTCCGCCAATTCCTCAAGCCTGTCTGCTTTTACATTTTCATCAGGATCCTGCGTTGAAGCATCTTTTTCGGGCGCTGCCTCCCAATCTCCTTTTACGTCAGGGTTTTTTTGTCCAAGGGAGGAAAGCTCTTGTTCCAGGAGCTCTTTTTCTTCTTCTAACTTTTGTTTAAAATGCGTTGTGTCTAAGGCCATAGTTAGTATTTAGTATGTAATATTTAGTATATAGAATCAAGTGCCGCAGAGCTTATCTTATCGTTGGGTTTGGGGTTCGAAGGCGCTTCGCAATTTCCTTAAACGCGTCAATGTTTGTGGTTATAACTATAGTTTCTCTGTCTACAAAAGAATATAAAAGAATCACTTCACTCGCCGCATTTCTTAAAATTCTGACATCAGTGTTATCAACTACTACATCCTCAAATGTTACTCGTCCGCGTGCGGATCCTGTTTGAAACAAGGGGGCGAGGTCAAAAGGCATAAACGACTCCCACTCAAGCATTCCCAAGAATGCCCCATCATAGAAACGATTTTGGAGAATTAAAACAGGCACCGTGGTTTTAAAAGAATGAAATCCGAAAAAGAATTGGTCATCAAGCGTTCGCAAAAGCTGCGGCGGAATACTGTTCGGGAGGGCGGAGAGCAATTCTGATATAGCAACGGGAGCTTCACAGAATCCCTCTATACATGTCACTTGTTTTACAAACGCAACATGCAAGACGCTGTTTATGGGGATTGTCGCTTGCTCCCATGCGCGAGCAACTCCTGCTTTTATTTCTTGCTCAGTTATATTTGAGAGGGTGATTTTAGAATCAACTTCAGTAAATATGGGTGTCCACAATGGAGCAACTTGAACAACTCTCGTTTCAGTCTCTTTTTTCCCGATAAATAAAAGTGCTACAACTGTCATAGCAATTATAAAAAGCACGATACCGCCTCCCATTGCGATATTTTTTAGAGAAAAAATATTCCTTTTCTCTTGCGGGGGGATTGTTGCTCCGGAGCTGTCTCTTCTCGCGCTTTCGGCAACTACCATGCGGGCAAGCGACTGTTTGCCCGACTTCATTGATTCTGCCACGTCACTTTTATATGTCCGCAAACGTTGCAGAGGACTTTCTTCTTTTTTGGGAAAGATGTTCTTATTTTCATCCATATGAGGTAATAATAACACACCCCGCTTTGTGCGGGGGTGTGTTATGTTTTAGTGCCTTCCGTGTTTTTTATGTTTGAGGTTATCCCACTCGTCTCTGCTTATTTTTTGGTTTCCACCGCCCGCCCCTTTTTTGTCATTAAAGAAATTCGGGTCTCTTTTTTTTATGGAAAGACTTATTTTGCCGGCTTGTGCGTCAACCTCTTTTACGACAACAGGAACTCTGTCTCCCTCTTTGAGCAAGTCGCTTACGCGCTCTACTCTCCACGGCGCCAGCTCTGAAATGTGCACGAGGCCGTCGGCGTACGCGCTTATTTTAACAAACGCGCCAAAGTCAAGAATTTTTACAACTTCTCCCTCGGCTGTATCTCCCGGTCTCCATTCGCGAATAATTTCTTGCACTCGCTCTTTTGCTTTTTCCGCGGAACCATTTTTCCCAGTAATAAATACTGTTCCATCTTCATCTATATCAATCTGCGCGCCCGTTTCCTCTATAATTTTATTTATCATCTTTCCTCCCGGGCCGATAATCATACCGATTTTATCAACTGGAGATTTCAGAGTAATGATTTTTGGAGCTGTGGGCGCAATGTCGGGACGCGGCGCAGGAATTTCTTTCTGAATGACCTCCAGAATTTGAAGACGCGCTTTTTTTGCCGCCGCAAACGCCTCCACAAGAATTTTTAGCGGAATGCCGTTTACTTTTACATCCATTTGCACCGCGGTGATGCCGTCTTTCGTGCCGGCAACTTTAAAATCCATGTCGCCATGCTCATCTTCCGGTCCCTGAATATCTGTCAGAACTTTGTACGCATTTTCATCCTTCATCATGAGCCCCATAGCAATTCCGGCGACCGGCTTTGCGATTGGTATGCCTGCGTCCATAAGTGCGAGCGTTGCCGCGCACACGGAGCCCATTGAGGTGGAGCCGTTTGATGACATGACTTCGGAGACAATACGAATGGTGTATGGAAATGTTTCTTTCGGAGGAATCATAGGAAGGAGCGCCTTCTCTGCAAGTGCTCCATGACCTATCATTCTCCTATTCATACCACCAATACGCCCCGTCTCTCCCGTTGAAAATGGAGGGAAATTATAATGGTGCATGAAACGCTTTTTCCCCTTTATTTCCATTCCGTCCATGAGTTGTACGTCCTGTGGGCCGCCGAGAGTAAGAATGGAGAGCACATGCGTACCACCGCGATAGAAAATACCCGAGCCGTGAAGCACGCCTTCGGAAATCCCTCCCGCTTTCGCGTAGAGATTTCTTATTTCATCCATCTTGCGGCCGTCTGCCCGCTTGTTATTTTCTACGGCTTCTTCATGTATAGCTTCATTTATTTGTTCATCGTAATACGAGAGCGCAAGGGAGATATTTTCATCGGGAAGTTTTTCTACGCAAATACCTTCCCATTCTTCAGCGAGGGCCTCTATATATTTTTTCCCATCCCCGCTTAAAAGGGTCTTATGTAATTTTTTTCCGACGGTTTCAGAAAATAATTTTTTAAGAGCGGATGAAATCTCCTCTAATTCAACGGTTTGCTTTTCTTTTCCAACCTCTTTGACAATCTTTCTCTGAAACTCCTGCAATTTTTCTATCTCTGCGATCGCGACACCAAACACTTCTTTCATGGTTTCTTCAGATGTTTCATGTGCCCCGACCTCAATCATGTTTATGTTTCCGTCTTTGCCGCATACCGTTGCGTCAAGAAGAAGATTTTCTTTCGCCCGCGTCTCATACGTCGGGTTTATTTCAAATATGTTGCCGTCTTTCAATTTTCCGATTCTCACTGCCGAAACTGGTCCTCCCCACGGAATATCTGATGTTGCAAGCGCAAGCGATGCGGCGTTTACCGCGAGAATATCCGGGTCATATTCACCGAGCGAGAGTATGGTGAGAACAACCTGCACCTCGTTTCTGATGCGCTGGTCAAAGAGCGGGCGAATGGTGCGGTCTACCACGCGGCCGGCAAGCACTGCTTCGTCTGTCGGCCGTCCTTCTCTCCGCATAAAGCGGCTTCCTAAAATTTGCCCGGCGGCGTAAAATTTTTCTTCGTAGTCAACAGTGAGCGGGAAAAAGTTAGTCCCTTCCCGTTTTCCCGAGGACATAACGGCCGTCGCAAGAACGCTCGTGTTTCCGTATGTCAAAATCACCGAGCCGTTCGCTTTTTCGGCAAGGTCGCTTACGGTTACCGTAAGTTTTTTTCCACCAATGTCGGTGGAAAATTCTTTTGTCTGCATTGTATATGAAGAGCTCGTCTTTAGATTTTAGACTTGAATGTAAAATCTCATTCAAACCTATCCATCTAAGGACGAACTCATATTATGTATAATATCTGCTAGTTTAGCAAAAACCCCATATTTTGCAATGGTTAAAAATACTTGACAAACATACTAAAACATGATAATGTTTAATTAGGTTTTGGGGGGTCTAGCCGTACCAACCCGACCTGACCTCAGGGTCTTTTGAAAAACGCGCAAGGAGCCTTAACAGCGCTCCGGGCCCTTGGCGAAAATCAAGGGCCTTTCTACATAAAAAAGAGGGAGTTTGAAAATGTTTGGATGCAAGAGAAAACCACCAGGAAGTCACGGACTATTCGGGCAATCAACGAAGGACAAAAAAAGAAAAGCTGGTCGCAACAGAAAAATCAAGAGAATGTTAGGGTTACAAAAGCAGCGGTTGCTGGACCTGGGGTCATCTCCAAAAAGGAGTGGTGAAGATATTTTTGATCATTGCCGCAGGCTCCCAGGTTCCTTTGAAGGAGGAAAGAGGAGATAGTTGCCCCGCCAAGAATATGGCGGGGTTTATCTTTTTCTTTGTCCTCCTCCACCTAAAAGAAATTTTTTGGGATTTTCATCCAAGTCAAAAAAGTCGTCAGCCGCTTCTTTGAGCCGGCCGGAAGAGGATTTGCCGAATGAAACGATTTCAACCTGACACCCCTCGTTCATTTGGAGGTATTCAACGAGCGGGATGAAGTCGCCATCGCCTGAAGCGACAATGACCGTATCAAGTTTTGGAGCCATTTTTATGGCATCAATCGCGATACCGACGTCCCAGTCTGCTTTTTTTGCGCCACCATAGAAAATTTGCAGTGGTTTTGCGACTGTTTCAATTCCAGCTTTTGCAAGAGCGTCAAGAAAATTTTTCTCCTCGCCGGATTCTGTGGTAATAACATACGCGACGGCGCGTATAAGTTGCCTGCCCGCGACCACTTCTTTTAAAATCGCGCCAAAATTTACTCGCGCGCCGTATAAATTACGTGCGCTGTGATAGAGATTTTGCGTGTCAATGAAAACACCAACGCGCTGATTTTTATGTTTTATGATGGCCATAATAGTAGTATATAGTATTTAGTTTGTAGTATGAAGGTGTAAAACCAAAATTGTTCCGTATACACGGAACAATTTTGGTTTAATTTCGTAATTTTCGCGCTATGATTATTTAAGTCCGATTTTTTTACGCAACTCGCCGTGTTTCTTTTCGTCCTTTCGTTTGAGATATCGTAAATGCGCGTGCCGATCGGCAACCATTTGCAAAAGCCCGCGTCTGGAATGGTTGTCTTTTCTATTTTTCTTTAAATGTGAAGCAAGTTCATTGATGCGCTTTGTGAGAAGCGCAACCTGAACTTCAGGAGAGCCAGTATCCCCCTCTTTTCGGGCGTATTTTTTGATAATATTTCCTTTTTGTTTCTTTGTAATCATGTGTAAATATAAAAAATAAAAGAATTAAAAAATAAATAAAAAAGGGTGGAGGGGTGCGCCGACTAGGTTACGGCGCAGCAGGCTTCTATTTGGCGGTCCGATGCCGGCAAACAGTCCTGACCCCCCACAATGCGAAAGAAAAATAGAGGTGGTATCACTCGGCCGCGAGTTGCCGCACAATAGCAGCAACGCGGGCATCAGCGTACTTCCAATTTTTCCGCCTAGCCTCCGTACCCATTTGGGACCCACGTAAAGCCGTTACCCGAGGCAACCCCTCGGTTCTGGTCACCGTACCACCTCCAAAAGCAATTATATCATATATTGACGATAAAAGTCAACCCCGTTAGAAAGTCTAGCGCGATCGTGTGTTGATGCATGGTTTGCGAACTTGCCGGCGCAAGGCCGGGCCTTGTAATCAAAAAGCCGACAGCGGGTGTCGGCTTGGAGAAAATTTACTTTTTTATTCCCGCTTTCTTTATTTCGTCGGCAGCATCTCGTGCTCGTGACACATAATCAGACCAGCCACCAATGCGCGAATCTTCAGTTCCGGAAGTGCCCGGTGAATCAAAGTTCATTGTT
The DNA here is from genome assembly GCA_016180525.1 of Parcubacteria group bacterium. Classification (GTDB taxonomy): domain Bacteria; phylum Patescibacteriota; class Minisyncoccia; order Phycocordibacterales; family UBA2135; genus JACPBB01. The sequence continues at coordinate 136,743 of JACPBB010000002.1, forward strand.
TTTAGAAACGCCTCGTGGACCTCTGCGGCCTCATTAAAACCGTCTATTCTGTTTTGTCGCGCCTGTTGACGCTCCTCTTTCTTCTTTTCCACTTCAGTTTCATCTTTTGGACAATCCCCAACACCATCATAGACCGGCATTCCCATTGTTTATCTTACCTCTCTCGCCAAATTTTCTGAAAGTAAAACTATCACAACGTATTATAAAAAGCAATGTCATGTTCACCGAGCTAATATTGTGCGATGTCGTCTGCGATGTTGCACAATATTAGCAGTATTACCCGACAATTTTGTTGGGTAATACATATTGTGCGACACAATATTTGCTATACTTTAAGCATGGCAAGTAAAATCGAAACTCTTAAGAAAGAATTTCTAGAATATTTGGAAATTGAGAAGGGTAGAAGTTTAAAGACGGTTGAAAATTATGACAGATATTTAATTCGCTTTCTTGTGTTTGCGAACATTAATGCCCCGGAGAAAATTACGGACGATTTGATACGGCGGTACCGTCTGTGGCTTAATCGCCAGGAGGTTTCTCGTCCAGAGGGCGCCTCATCGCTCAAAAAGAAAACGCAAAATTATTATTTAATAGCGCTTCGGGTATTTTTAAAATATTTAATATATCGCGGAGAGAAAACGCTTTCACCGGAGAGAATTGAACTCGCGAAAAGCGGCGAGAGAAGTCTTGACCTTATTTCTTCTGACGAACTTGAGCGATTACTAAAAGCGCCGAAAGGAAACGAATTTAAAGACCTTCGCGACAAAGCAATTCTTGAACTTTTCTTTTCTACAGGCTTGCGTGTCTCCGAGCTCTGTGCACTCTCCCGCTATATTGATATTAAAAAAGACGAACTTTCAGTCCGGGGAAAGGGCGATAAAGTACGGCTCGTGTTTCTCTCACAAAGAGCAAAAGACGCGCTCAAAAAATATTTGGATAAACGAAGAGACGTTGATGACGCACTGTTTGTTCGTATTGCGAAAGAAACAAAAAATAAAAAACAAGAAACAAACTTACGAATTACTTCTCGCTCCGTTGAGCGGGTTATAAAACAGCATGCGATTGCCGCGGGAATTGATAAAAAAGTAACCCCGCATATTATTCGGCACTCATTTGCCACTGACCTCTTGGAAAATGGTGCGGATTTACGGAGTGTGCAGGCGCTTTTAGGACATGCGAACATTGCGACAACTCAAATTTACACGCACGTAACCGATAAGCATCTAAAAGATATACACAAGGCGTTTCACGGAAAACGGAGGAGATAAAAATGTTCCACAACCTATTTCAGTATTTTGCCCGCCCACATGAGCAGGCAAAATACTAAAATAAATTACTCAACGCCGATGTCTTTGTACAAACTGAAAGATAGATTTATTCCAAAATTTTTATACATCGCGCTTAAAGAATCAACGTCTAATTTTTTTGCGACAAGCGATTGTTTAATATACAATCCTGCCGTCTCATACAAAGGACCAAGCATTTTTATAAGCGCTCGTTCGTCACTCTCAATTTCTTGTATCAGTTTTTGCATGGGCGGAGATAGGTGTCCCCACTCCACTGACCGTAAGTGTCTGAGGAATGTATTGGCATCTGCGATTGTTTCTTTTTTATTCAATATGTTTAAAATATCCTTATCTTCCGTAAGTATTGTCAGGCGTGCGCGCCGTTTTGCCAAATATGCAAGAAATGTTTTAGGAAAATCATGCGTCAGATCTGGCGTATATTCCCATACGCCCGAGGGGTCAAGAACAAGTTCAGAAAAATTCTTTTTATTTTGCGCGATTGATAATTCTGAATGAAATGAAATGGTTGCGATTATATCATCTATACTCGGAGGCATCGCTGGCGCGGGTCGTTTGCCGCCCTGGATTTCCTCCATAGCAAATGGTGCTAGCCCGTGTTCGGTGAATGCATCTAGCGGATGTGTGTGAGCGAGCTTTACCTCCTCGTTGTCGCCGAAAACTTCTTCCTCAATGATTTCAACGGGAACCGAAAGTCCATCAAATTTTCCGCGCGCAAAACGTTTCCAACCTGCCTCCCCCTTTTTTCTTTTTACGAGCAACGCCATACTTTCAACATGGGAGTGAAACACTTCATCTTTGAGCGCTTTGAGTCCCACAATCCACGGGTCACCCTCTTTGATCTCTTTTGACCATGCGTGGGGTGTTTCTGCTAAAAATCCAGCGCCGAACGGAAGAAATCCAAGCGCGGCAATGTTGCTCGCACGCTTTAAAAATTCACGGCGGGGCATGCCCACCTTCTCTTTTTTATAATCTTTTGGCTTTTCACTTTTATTATTAAAGCGCTCGTTCATAATCTTTAAATTATACGTTTAATATACTCTTTTGTCAATTTTATGCTTGGCATGCTTACCATAGCCACAATATAGTTTTTTGTTTATGATAAACAAAGAGGATAAGTTTATGGATATTACTGTCCATGGCTGAACAGAAAACGCCGAAGAAAAAACTGGTTCAAAGAGTGGGTGTTATTATGCCTGTACGATATCAATTGGTGACTGCGGAAATCGCATACTATATGCCAGACCATCCTCTTGTACTGCAATTATATATTTGGCAAAAGCTTGATATGCTTCCCGAACTCCGCGAGTTGTATAAATTTTTAGAATTTTGGGAAAAAAATATTGACGGGCCACTCCATTCTGTGAGGGTGGCGTGCGCGCCCATCGTGAGTCCCCGGGAACTCCGGTACTTTAATTACGAAATAAAAATTTCTTAAAAGCTTCATGCATTGTGAAGCTTTTTCATTAAAAAATACGATTGCACCGCAAGTCTTGACTCCGACAGTGATCACGCCTGCGCTTGCGCGCCCCGAGGGGGCCTGTGGGCGGGTCTATCACTATTGGGGTTGACACGCAGCATTCTTTTTGGTATGATGTTTTTGGACTCAACGAAAGGGGTATTTGAAATGACACAAGCGACACAGGCTGCGCAAGTGGCCGTGCCAGATGGCGCGCCAAAGCAGGAGCCGGAAAAAGAAAGATTCTACCTTGAGGTTCCAAAGACTTTATGGCACTTGAATCCTACAGTAGAATACTTGAAGTCAGATGAGCGCTTTCTCGATACAAGCTATGCCGCAAGCCTGGTGCTTATTCATGCTCAGCGTGGAGTTGTTCCGGAAGTATTGCTTGTTCGTCAGAATCCAAATGATGCCGAAAAATTTTTGCAACTGAGTGGCGGCCCCCGCACGCGCCCGGATTCCTGGAAAATGCCCATTGGGCGATTCTATCCGTTTCGCTATCTAGACGAAAAGAAAAATCCTATATACGATCATCATCTATGGGACACAGTAATCGAAGAATTCCGAGAAGAAACTGGAATTGATTTTAGGTATGCAGGAAACAGTGATGAGGAAAGTGATCAAATTCTGCAAAGCCTTATGAGGTCACCAGTTGTTGAATATAGGAAATGGTCAAAGCGTCCTCCGAACCGCTATCACATTGATCGAGTTCATTTTTTTGTAACTTCACATGTGTTTGTTCCAGATCCAAAAGTTTATCAAAAAGCGATTGAACTCACGGAAGTTAAGTCCTTCCCGCTTCATGAGCTTCCGAGAATGGATCTAAACGGAGATGGCGCAACAATGTTGTTTTCTCATGTGTGTCGGCTTGTTGAATTTTTCGAGCTTTTTGAAAATGAACAATTTTGCGAACAATTTCCGAGAGGTGAATGGGAGCGGATTAAATATTTCAAATTAATAAACGGTATTCCGGACGACATCGGTGAAACAATCAGAAAGCGGTTTCCTGATTACAACATTCCTTCATTCCAATACTAAATATATGTTAAACATGCGAGGCGAGCCCTGTGCTCGCCTTTTCTTTTTGTTTTTGATTCCTACTTAATTTTTTTACCAAGGTACAAAAATTAAGGATTGCTATTCCAGTATACTGGAATAGGACGCACTGTTCTTGAGTTATAAGTTGTAAGTTGTGTGTTGCGGGTTAATCCATTATTCCACGTGATATCGTTTTCTGATTTCCGCAAGCTCTTTCTCTTCTTCCGCTTCGCGCTTCTTTTTTCCCGCCTCACCAAGTTTTTGCAACTCTTTGTCTTTGAGTTTCGCAAACTCAAGTGCTTTTTCTTCCAAATATTTTTTAGTATTTCGTTTGGGCTCATCAAGCACCTCTTCCAAAAGCGCGTGCAAAATCCAGCCAATGCGAGGCCCCGGTTTTTCCCCTGTGAGTTTCATAATCTCTCCTCCATCAATTTTTAACATACCAACAGTAACCGGCGCGCGCGCTGCCTCTTCAATCATTGATTCGTATTTTCGCAGGCGATACGGCTTTTCTTTTGGCCGTCCCATGCCGATTCTATCGCACGCCCGTACCTTCATTAAATCCCAGACATTGTCGGGGCCGACGTTTTTCACAAGCCGGCGTACCGCAGAGAGAGTAATTTTTTCAATATCACTAAAAAATAAGTGCCACCTAACAAGTTTCCCCACCGTGTCAATCATTTCATTTCCATATTTAAGTCGAGAAAGAGTGGCGCGGGCCACTTTTCCGCCGACAACATCATGGCCATAGAACGTCCAATCCTTTTTTTCGTCTGACCATCGGCGTGTTTCAGGTTTTGAGACATCATGAAAAAGCGCGGAGAGACGCACGTGGAGTGGCCATTCTCTGTCTGCAGAGTGTTGCACCGCACGCAAGTTGTGCTCCCACACGTCATATATATGGTCACCATTTTGCTCTATCCCAATGCCGACTTCTAACTCTGGAGTTATATACTTTAAAATTTCATGTTGATGCAACAGTAAAATGCCACGCATAGGACTTTTTGACATCACAATTTTTGAAAATTCTTCCCGTATGCGTTCAATTGCTATGTGTTTGAGATTCCCTGCGTGTTTTTTTATTGCATCGCTTGTCTCTGTCTCAATTGCAAAGTCTAATTCTGTCGCAAGCCGCACCGCGCGCATGAGCCGAAGCGCGTCTTCGGCAAATCGCAGGTCTGCGGCTCCGACTGCGCGAATGACTTTATCTTTCAAATCCTGTTCTCCCTTAAAAAAGTCAAAAATGTCGTGCTTCACGGGGTCGTACGCGATTGCGTTTATGGTAAAATCCCTTCGCTTCAAATCATCTGCAAGTTTTTTACTGAATGTTACTTTATCGGGGCGCCGTTTGTCCGAATATTTTTCCTCAATGCGGTATGGGGTTACCTCAACAACCTTGAGTGATTTGTCTTTTGTGTCTTCATTAACAACACCAACAGTGCCATACTCATTTTCATAAAATGTGTTTTTAAACAGTTTTTGTATTTCCTCAGGCGTTGCGTCTGTGGTGATGTCCCAGTCTTTTGGAGTTTTTTCTAAAAATAAATCACGGGTACATCCGCCCACAAGATACGCCTCAAACCCCGCTTTTTGCAGAGTCTCGGCAATGCCGAGTACTTCTTTTGGAATCTTAAATTTTTGCATAACAAGAATTTCTGTTATGCACCCGGCAGGACTCGAACCTGCAATACGACGTCCGAAGCGTCGCGTGATATCCGTTTCACTACGGGTGCCTATATGTGTAAGAATACCCTACAATTATTTATAAATAAAGAAAGCGGGTCTTCGTCATGAAGACCCGCGAGTTTGTGTCGATGCTTCTCGCGCCGGCGGTACTTTTTCTTATCGCGTACGACGCGGGGCCTGAACTCCCGCGTGCGCACGGCTCGTGCGACCGGATTTCTCCGGGGCAGCCTCTTTCGCTTGCGCATGGGGTGACCTCCTCTTGTTTCAAATACTAAGAATATATCTAAACACGAAACTCATGTCCAGATATGTTCTTACTACAGTAACTTTTTAACTACGAAGATTCGTCCGGATTTTAATGCCCTCATTTTTTTAGGTCGTTTTTATATCTCCCTCGTGGCATTTTTACGGGGATATTCTAACTTTAACAGTTGGCTGACTTTGCTTCTTAAGTCTGCGGTTTGTGTTAATGAGTTCAGCAAATTGTGTATAATTCTTGGTGTTGGTATGGAGTAGTTATCATCTGGCAGTGATTCAATTTCTTTAATTAAATCAAGAATCGTACCCCTGATGTAATCTGGAGACCCCCATATTCCGACCCCCTCAGTGGCCTGAAATGGTTCGACGTGGCGAAGCCCGTTAAATAGCTCTTTTAATGACGTTGACCCATCTATTAATTTTTTAAATTCTACAAAATTTCCTCTGTTTACATCTAATTTTTCACCTCCATTTTTTTGCCTCCCACCAGACTTGCTTACTTTATCGGCGGACATCACTTCGTATACCGAGGTCCTAGTTTCGACAATTAACTTGCCGTCTTCAACGCGCATAGCGCGCACATCGCTGGTGTGACCCATTGGTCCAAAATAAAGAGGTTCTCCAATTCGTATTTCTTGCATTAAAACGCCATCTATTGTCTCGCCTACCTCAACCTCAGAGTTTTGCCCCGCGCGCAATGAGCGTTTTTTTAAAATTACTTGCTCACCTACTTGCGGCGCGCGAGGAGACTCTCTTTCTGCGCCCTTATCAACATCCTCCCACGCCTTATTTATCGCCTCTCCCTCGTCTGGAGGCATTTTTTTCGGTTGTTCAAATTTTAATTTTTCTTGGCTCATGGTTTTATAGTACTTTATAATTTTCTAACTCGCAAACGATACACTCTAACATTCTAAAGGATGTTAGAGTGTTACAACATATCAGAAATTGAAACTGTTTTTTTCTTTAAATTAATTAGTTTGTCCAAATATTTACTGATATGTAGACATTCAACGCCGCAGATGCCATTCCAATCTCTTTTCAGCCGCATGGTATTTTTATATTCTAGAAGTAAACGAACACCATCCGGCCCGTCCGCCAGTTGTTCTAATTTTTTAATCTCAATTTCTGCTTTTTGAGTCATAATTTTTATTTAATTTTTGTTTAGATTAAATTACGAAGAGCATCGTGCCCGTCTCTGTTATTAATATGTTTATAGTTGTTGAGGCGGGCACAATGCTCCCCGCAATTCCGCATAAAGCGGAGTCGGAAGAGCGCGTTCTATGCTGATGTATAAAAGAGCCGTATCTGTTGACGATGAAATGCGTTTGAAAAATTTTGCGCTGTTTGTATGTGAAGGCCATCCCCTTCCGGGGCGCATCATTTTGATTAAATGCCTTGTCATACCGAGCGTAAAAAATTTTTTCAAACAGCACCTCTCTCCAAGCCCTCTATTACACCAATGTCTAAAGCATGATAGAGAGCTCGGAAAGGGGGGCGACGACTACTTATTGCTTTTTATGTCGTCGCCCGAGCGCAAGTCAGCCAACATGGCTTGTGGGAGCTGGCGCAAACCAGCGGCGCCTCGCGCTGCGATAGTTATTTATTGAGTTATTGCTGTGGCACTTACCTCCGAAGATACACCAGAGAGGCACGTGCCACAGCAACAAACTTGTATTACTGTCAACTCTGTGTGCTATTATACTTTTTTAAATAATTTTGTCAAGTACTAATGATATATTCTTAAATTTTCTTTCGCACACATAAAAAATATCCTTATTTTTTAATGATTTTTCAGAAACTGCTAAAAGTCAGTACTTTTTGACAAAATGGTTTTTTGAAATGTTACAGGAATGATTTTTATTTTATTTGTCAAAAATACTTGACAGAAATATTGCTATATGCTATACTCTTAATAATTCTGGCAGGAGCATGTCTTGCCAGAAACGCAGTGGGACTTCTCCCCTGCGAAACCCTGAGGAGGGGTTTACTATGTCCTCGTCATCCGGCACACGTTTGGCAACAATAATTGGCCATAAAAAGCAGGAAAAACGAAGACAAGCTGTCCACACAAATGGATCCGCCGACTTGCGGACGGGCGGCAAAGACACGTTACGTGCGTCCCTCCTCGTAACCACAGGAGGGATGCCATGATTTTATCTGGCGGAAGCGGTTGGTAATAATCTCCCACTAAAACTTTTTAACTTTTAAAAGTTTACACGAAAATATAAGAGATAGAAAAAGAGGCCGTCGTGCTCTTGCATCGCGGCCCTTACTTTTTATTTTATTTACTTTTATTTTTCTCCAACCTCCCAAACAACAGCAAAAACAGACTTCATGCTTTTTGTAATTTCATCACTTTCTATGATTACTCCGAATAACTTTTCTTTCAAAGCCATAAGGACAACTTTATTATCAAAAATAATCATATCACTACTTAAGTTTAATTTTTCTTGAGGAAAGTACTTTCTTTCGGTAAGTTTTTGGGTAAGTTTTATATCTTCATTTGTAAATTTTCCCTCTTTATTTGTATAAATAATTTTTGAATGTATATTATTTGCAATTCGTTTTTTTGAATACGCGTCTCTTTCTTTATCTGAAAATACGGCTGACAATGCATCGTGCGAATAAATAATAAACCACTCTTTGTTTTTTGCCTTAAGCATTTCTTCCCGTATTGTGAGTAGCCCCTCTTTTCCTTCAAAAAATCTAACGCGCGGGCGCACGCCAGCGTGTTCAAATATTTTCTTTAAGTCTGGAAGCAGTTTCTCAAGTTCTTTTTCTTTGCGCGCTGTTTCCGTCTTTTTTGCGATAATAATTCTTTCCAGATGTTCAGGTGACTCTGCGGCAAAATATGTCTTTTTCCCTTCGTCAAATGAGCTCAAAAGCCCTTTTTGCATGAGAGACTCAATTTGTACGTATGTGGTGGGACGTTTCACCCCCGCATGTTTTGAAATTTCCTCTGCTGTTGCCTTTCCAATTTCCAAAGACGCAAGGTATACCCGCGCCTCATTTTCTGAAAGTCCAAATTCTTGAAGTTCTTTTAGCATAGTAATAATTATACTCTAAAAATCTGTATGAAAATATCTAAAAAGAGCTCCGCGTGAAGCGCGGAGCAAGTTGCCAACAAAATGGAGTTTAAAAAATAAAGATAAAGAGCTAGAGAGAGTTGGGGGGTTTGGGTTCCAAGGTACCCCCCGAACCTCGTTGCCGTGTCGCTTTAAGCGCCGTGAGGCACTGTTAGGCGGCAGCGGCTAGCCCGAATCCCTGCTCCGGTGCCATCGCGGCGAAGAAATTGCCGTGACGTACATCAGTAGGGATCCGGACCGTTCCGTTATCGTTGACATTTTGGTCAGTTAGATCTCTTTTACTCTGCCCGAAGGCAGGGTGTGCTCGCTTTTGTCACGCGCGTCGATCCTATTTCGCCCCCCTCAGGAATGCATACAGGTGGGACTTGAACCACACTTCAGCCGTTTTGGGCTTACCGGAGCGTGAAGCTCCCGCATTTCCCCTTTCGGGCTGTATGCATTCTTGGTGGAGGCGCCGGGTACTGCCCCCGGGTCTGCGACGTCTATTCTGCAGGCACGAGCTCAACCAACCGCTATCTATTATATCAGATTTTATTTAAAATGCAAGCGTTTAAACCTAAATTTAAGCGGCTTATTGAAGAAAAAGAAAAAGCATAGTAGAATTCCTATATTCAATCTTCTTGTTTCCGTAGTTTTGCGGGCCTGCCCGCCGAAGCCTGCGGAAGCAGGCGAAGGCGGGTATGGTTCAATGGTAGAACATCTGGTTGCCAATCAGATGATGGGAGTTCGATTCTCCCTACCCGCATATGGAAAAACTTCCTAAAAACCCCACTGGTGCAGAAATACAAGAATTCGTCTCTAAACAAGAAGCAGAGTTAAAAGAAAACCTGAATTCACTTGTTGAACTTTTTAATTTAAAAGTTTTAAGAGAGGGGCACGATTTTTCTAGCCCAATATTAGTTGTTGAAGCGGCTGATGGGGGTGAGGCAAAAATAGGATTTCCAGATGGCCTTAAATATCCTCCCTGTGCAACTAAAAAAATAAAAGATGTTCCAATGTCAGTGTATGGCCATGGTCCTTGGGCATACCACATAGATATTTAAACAAATTTTTATAGTTTTACTGAAAAATAAGGATAGATTGTCAGAAAACTGTGCATAACTATGTGGATATGTGTATAAAGGACAAAAAATGTCCTTTATATTTTATAAGAATAGGCTTGTCGCTGCGTAATCTCAAACTTTCGCAAGGTAAGGGTTGGAAATACAGCTAAGCATTATTCTTATAAAAGTTTCACATGAAACATTTACAAAGAATAACTATTATTTTTTAAAAGTTTTGCTTATTATTTGGAATTACTTCACACAATTAATGTTTCATGAATAACGCAAAAAATCATAAAAAACCTGAACATTTAAAAATAGGAGCTTTAGGAGAAGATATTACCTGCCGCTTTTTAAAACAAAAAGGATTCAAAATAATTGAAAGAAATTATAGAAAGAAATGGGGGGAGATAGATGTTGTTGCAGAAAAAGAAAATATTTTACGTTTTGTTGAAGTAAAATCTGTTTCACGAATAACGTCAGATGAAAATGTTATTCATGAAACATCTGAAAGGAGATATCGTCCAGAAGACATGGTGCACCCATGGAAAGTAAAAAGGATGCAAAGAGTAATTCAGTCATATCTTTTTGAAAAAAATATTTCAGAATATATAAAATGGCAGTTTGATATAGTTGCTGTTGAGATTGATCAAAATAGAAAAACCGCAAAAGTGCGTTTTATTGAAAATATGATATTGTAATAAAAAGATTGTTTCATGAATAACACTTTAAAAATGTTATTCATGAAACAATGAGCGGAAATGCTCAATAAATATATTTTAAAAGACAAAACAACGTGTCTTTTTGCTTGTCTTTTACGGGCTGTAGCCCCGACGCAAAGTCGGGGTCCCGACCTCGGGGCGCGTCGGGATATATAAAATAAGCGGGCTGTAGTATATCGGCAGTACACATGCATGGGGTGCATGTAGGCCGGGTTCGATTCCCGGCAGCCCGACTGAGTGAAGCGAAGGAGGGATGATTGCAGTTGAGGAGCGGAAGCGACGAAATACTGAGGTCAATAGACCGAATGTGCCCGAACGGAAATAAAAAAAACATGTGCATTAAAAACGGGCTGTAGTATACCGGTAGTACGCACGCTTCGGGAGCGTGTAGATCGGGTTCGATTCCCGACAGCCCGATTATGGAAAATGATAAAAATTTGAAAATTGAGGTGAGGGATAAAATGATAACGTATCTGACTGCGGCATTTGGACTTGTGGTGGGTTTGGCGTGGAATGATGCGGTAAAAGCGTTTATTGAGTTTGTATTTCCTATTCAAAAAGATTCGCTGTGGGCGAAGTTTGGATACGCATTTGTTCTCACTGTTGTTTTTGTTTTGATTACCATATATATTGCTCGTTTGTTTAAAAAACAGTAGTATTGAAAGACAGAAATGATATTAACGAAAAGCAAAATTTTAGAAGAGATTAAAAAAGGCTCAGTGAAAATTGAGCCATTTTCTGAAGAACAAGTGACTGCTGCCTCTATAGATTTGCATTTAGGCAATGTGTTTAAGGTACTGGTTAAAGCAGGCCACTCTATTATTGTAGATAATGAACTTACTGACGCAGAACAATATGCAAAACCAATTCATCTCAAAGAAGAAGAGACAATAACGATACAGCCTAATGAAACGATTCTCGGCGTTACAAAAGAAAAGGTAACGTTTCCGTCTGACATCGCGGGGAGAATAGAAGGAAGGTCGCGGTTCGCGCGCATCGGGCTTGGGGTGCACATTACTTCCGGCTTTATTCATCCGGGCGCGGACAACATACAAGTGCTTGAAATTTCAAACATGTCGCCGAATGAACTGGTGTTAAAACCAGGGCTTAAAATTTGCCAGATTGTGCTTGAGCGCTGCGAAGGGGGAGAGACATACGCGGGAAAATTTCAAGGACAGACCGAACCGTAAGCTAGCTATTAGGAGTTAGTTTAATTTCAATATAATCATGGGCGGCTAGCTCAGCTGGTTAGAGCGCTGTCCTCACACGACAGAGGTCACAAGTTCGAATCTTGTGCCGCCCATTTAGGGGCCTATAGTAAAGTGGTATTACGCGGCATTCGCATTGCCGAGTCCGGGGTTCGACTCCCCGTAGGTCCACCCAAAAAAACATCCCGACAGCTGTCGGGATGTTTTTTGTTTCGCAATAGTTTTTCTGAATAAATTTTATTTATAATCTTTACCTAATCCGCTATTCCAAATCATTTCAAAAATTTGCTCCATAGATTTAGCAACGCGTTTATTGTCAATAATAATTGCTTGTAAATCCTTGCTAGAAATAATTCGTACAAATTCTCCTGGAATGATTTCTGTTGAAGTATCCGGGGACCATAAATCTATATTAATTAATTTTGTATGTCCTTTATATATTTCTTCTTGCGGTTTAATAAAAATATCGCTTTCTTTTGTATCTGGCGCGATAACACGATGTCGCACGTCGCTTTTACGAGCTTTTTTATTCCACTCAAGATAAATATTAATAATTTTCTGGTCTGGGTCGGGCAGGTGCGAATACAACGCAAGAATAGTTTTACCATTCATGCTCTCAAATTTATAGTGCAGAGCATTAACTATGCCATCATAACCGTCAAATGTTATGACTGTTGACTCATCTTTCTGAACTGCAAGTTGCGCGATAGTAGGCAACATTTCCTCAAAGGAAAGTATTTTGTTTTTTTGCTCCTCTACATACTCCTCCGGAGTTTTCGCGAAAAAAATCTGGCTCTTTGAGTGAGGAATCTTGAGCACCAGTCCTTTTTGTCTTAATTCTTCCAACACAAGGTAGGTTGTCGGAGTTTTTACGCCCGCAAGTTTGGAAATTTTGTACGCGGTTCCGCGTCCAGTTTGCAAAAGTGCAACATACACTTTTGCCTCTTTTTCTGATAATCCTATGTCGCTTAATTTTCTTGTTAAGTTTTCCATAATGTATATAGTACCAAAAATATACAAATGTTCAATAATTCTGATGAATATTTACTAATTAAAAAATAGCCTTGTTTATCAATATAAAAATAGAATATACGTGTTAAAATATTCATATTAATTGATTAATTTTAAAAACTATGGTATAGTTTTATTAGAAGATCGTTGAAGCGTCCATGTCGTAGCAACACCTTAGAAATGGAGATTAATTATGATTAACGGAATGAAAAAGTTATTCGGACTTTTGTGGCTCCGCGTCCCACCCGCAGATCGTTCAATGCTTCCGCTTACTGCAATATTCTTTTACTTCGTGTGGCTCGCCCTCTCTCCCTTGACGATAATGGTGTTCGCTGCTATCGGGTGGATGCCGCTTGTTCTAAGCGTTGGCATTCTTGGATTCATGTTTCTGTTGGGAATTCCCTTTTCGGTAGTGGCGACCGGCATTTGCTGGTATCGCATGTGCAAAAATTACTACTGAAAAGAGTCTATTAAATTGAGCCTTTGTCTGCTGAGACAGGGGCTTTTTTTCTTAATTTACAAAATTTTTTTAAAGCATTCTGGACATTCCAAAGAGTTGATATATTTGAAATTGCCGAAGATATAATATACAGAGATACAAGAGATGATATAGACGTATAATTTTTCTTAGACAAGTGATGGTTTTTTGTTAGTATCAAACTAGACTGTGCTTAAGGGTGCTACATGAGCTCAATATTTTACCCTGTCGTCCCGCTTTCGTGTCCGTGGGGTGCCTCGGGGTCGTGTAGATTTTGCGGCATTCCGTTTATGGAAAAAGTGCTTGTGCCGGAGATGCCGGCTGAAAAAGAACTTAAAGCCCAATTTGATGTATTTGTAAATAACTCTAGAAACGCACAAGACATTAAAAGACACAAACGAATCGCAATTGCGCCCAACGGAAGCGTCGTCCCTGAAGTTCCCAAACCACTTCGGGATTATGTGCTCGCATTTTGCAAAAAGCACAACCTTTGCTTTGAAAGCGAACTCATAGCAACGCTCATTGACGAGAAGCGTGCGTACGCGCTCTATGACAGGGCATACAAGAAGCGACACCGCGGACTCTCTGGTTCGGAAAGGCACGGAAAAGTTGTCGCAACTCTTCAAGAAATTGACGACGCGCTCAACAGTGAATTTCTCGGAAATAACGTGCTTTTAAATATCGGCGTAGAGGTCGCCAATTCAGAAGATTTGAAAATGCTTCATAAATATACCGATGACCCCGATGATTTCATTGCGTGCGCGGAGTATCTGCGCGCGCGAGGCATCAGGATTGGCGCGAATATTCTCGTGGGGGCGCCGTTTATACAAGACCCTGTGCGCAAAGCGCTTGAAACAGTGCGTTTTGCGTTTGAAGAGGTGCGAGCTGACAAAATACTCCTTATTACATGGAACCCGGTGAAGTACACTGTCGCGAAAAAGCAGTATGACAAGGGAAATATTGACGTGCTCTCGGCAACGGAATCCGCTGAAATATATCATGTCGTGAAGGCGGCATATCCGCATAAAGAAATTGAATGCAACAGAATGCGCGCGCACGTGTTTCATGGAAAACATCCGAATTTTAGAGGCGCCAGGATTAGCACCGACGAGCGGAAGATAAGGGCACGAGAAGCGGTAAGGGCGTTAGCAAGAGAGGTTTTTGTATAAAGCCCCGACTACAAGTCGGGGCTTTACTTTTTATGTTTATAAGAGTAATCTGTGGGGCAGACATAACGAAGAAAAAGGAATTTGATAATGCCGAAACAGTCACCGTACCCCTTTGGAGGAATAAATCCGCCGCACCATGGAAGCGTTGCATTCGTTTATAAATCTGTTGAAGATGGCAGAGGAGCGTTTAGTAAATATGGAAGCAGATACGCATACGGGCGAATGGGAAATCCAAGCGTTCAGCCGCTTGAAGAATGGCTTGCGGAGTTTCATGGTCTTCCCGCAGGCTCTGTGTGGGCAACTAATACCGGGATGACTGCTCTTGACCTCGTAATTCGGGGGAGCACATTAAAGGATGTCGGGTGGGGCAAAAAAATTGTTGCTTCCCCGTATCTATACGGCGGAACATTTCACCTTTTGGAGCTTCTTGACCGAAATGGATATATCAACCTCGTATGGGTTGAAAATCCATTTGATTTGAGTTCGTGGGAAATTGCCTTAAACGGAAAGACCGCGGCGATTGCTATTCTTGAGACACCGGCAAATCCGACAATTGACATTTTTGACATACGGGCAATTGCGACCACGGTACATACCTGGGGATCTCGTCTTGTGGTTGACGACACGCTCGCTGTTGGCCTTCAAAAGCCATTTGAACTCGGAGCAGATTGCTGTGTCTACTCTGTCACAAAGGGTTTGAATAGAAAATCTTCGCATCTTGGCGGCGCGGTTGTTGCGAACCCATCGTTTAGAAGCAAGGTAGAGGCGGTTTTTGATGATTTATTTGTGCACTCGGGAATGATTATAGATCCTGGCTCTGCAATCGCTGTATATCAAAATAGGGCAACCCTCGTGCGGGATATGGAGCTTTTTTCAGAACACGCGCTCATTGTTGCCTTGTTTCTGCAGAAGCATAAAAAAATCAAGAAGGTCAACTACCCGTTTCTTAAGAACAGCAAACATTACCATTTGGCGCATCAGCAAATGACCGGCGGCGGTGGCGTGCTTTCATTTGAGATGCACAGCTTTGATGACGCCGTTAAGTTTGTTGAGCTGCAAAGCGAGGCGTACCTCGGAGTTCATTTAGGTGATGGGAACAACCATCTGGTGACTCATCCAGCATCCACCACGCACAGCAAACTCTCTGAAGAAGAATTGAATAAACTGAATATTACGCCGGGACTTATCAGGCTCTCGGTTGGCCTTGATGAAAAGAAAATGAGTCCGCTTCTTGCTAATTTTAAAAACGTTTTGGATCAGTTGTAAAAAACAAAATTATAACTCCGGAAAATATCCGGGGTTTTTATTTTGATTGTTTTTGTGTATATTCAATAGTGACTACGGGGCGTAGTATACCCCAGTACCATCCCGCCTGTGGCGGGAGCTACGGGGCAGGCCGGTAGCCGCCTGCTTCTTGTCCCGTTAGAAAATCAACGGAGTGTAGTATACCGGTAGTACACCTGCTTTGGGAGCAGGCAGACTGGGTTCGATTCCCAGCACTCCGACAATCAAATTTTCTAATGGGATAGGGAGCAGGTAGACTGGGTTCGATTCCCAGCGCCCCGACAATTAAATTTTCTATTTGTAAATTTGCACAATTTCAAGATGTGCGGTAGTTTGTTTTTAGATTATTTTTTAAGGCAACTCACAACATGGCGAGGAAAAAATTTTCTGTTCAGCCACCTGTTCCCAAAAAGTTTAAACCGCCTGTTGTTGAAAAGAAAAGTGACGGAGTGCCGGCATTTCATGCGTATGACTGGTATTTTAATTGGATGAAAGGATTTATGAAAAATGTGGACGGTGTATTTCTTGTACCCTGCGCGGCGACAAAACCGATTTACACCTCAACATTTCATCGTCGTATTTATCAGCCGTTTGGAGCGACTCGTGGCAAAGGCAGAGAAATTTTGGTTGTTTCAGAACCGGTTGTGCTCATCCGCTATCAGGATTTGTATGACTTTGAAAAAATGTTTTTGTACGAGTTTCATCCCAAGATGCTCTCGGAGAGTAGAGAATTGTTTGTGAATCGTTTGCGGGAACTGCTTTCAGGAAAACATATTGTCGGATGTTTACCAAGCCACCATGCAAAACTCATTGATGATGCAGTGGGTGGAGGTTGGAAAAATTATTGGGATGGCAACATGTATTCTATGGTGGAAAAAGGTACAAAACTTGCTCGAAAAAGGACATAAAATTTAAAAACACCGCGACATGTTTACATGCCGCGGTTTAGTTTAGGCTTCGTTTGTGCTGCTTCACAAAATTTGGTAATTCTCTTGCAACCCAAGCGTTCATGGTCTCAAACAGCAGGAGACCTTCCGCGTTAAGGACATTCTGTTCGGGAAGTACCGGGCGTCCTGCGTTATTGCGCATGATATTTTCGCTCAGAATTTCGTGTAGCCGCTCAAATTCCGTCACTTTATTTTCATCTTGTTCCTGAAGATTGCCGAGAGCGACGACAGAGTGGCAGTACTGAATAGCGTCTTGAGCTGTAATAGTGAACATAAGAACCACCTCCTTTTCAGATGTAATTGTATCATATTTAATAAAAAAGTCAAATATTTTTTGTGCTCCAAAAAATACTATAATTACAAATAATGAAAATTATCTCGTGGAACGTAAATGGAATTAGGGCAGTGCACCGCAAGGGCCTGTTTCTGCCGTTTATAAAAAAAGAGCAGCCGGACATATTGTGTCTTCAGGAAACAAAAGCAGAAAAGCATCAGTCGGAAATTGATTTGCCGGAGTATGAAGAATACTGGAATTCTGCGGAAAAAAAAGGATACAGCGGCACGGCAATTTTTACAAAAACAAAACCGCTCTCCGTTGCGCTTGGCATTCCGGAGCCCATTTCAAAAAAATGGAAGCTTGGGGGAGACGGGTATGGGAATCCAAACACAGAGGGGCGTGTCATAACTGCCGAATTTAAAAATTTCTTTTTAATAAGCGTCTATACACCCAATGCAAAAGATGATTTGAGCCGCCTTTCGCTTCGTCACAAACATTGGGACCCTGCATTTTTGGAGTTTTGCAAAATTCTGGACCAGAAAAAGCCTGTTATTTTTTGCGGAGACTTGAATGTGGCGCATATGCCGATTGACTTGGCGCATCCAAAAGAAAACGAGGGCAAAAAGGGCTTTACAAAAGAAGAGCGAGAGGGAATTAATAATATTATTGTGGCTGATTTTGTAGATACGTTTCGGTGCTTTAATGACAAGCCGAATCAATACACATGGTGGAGTCATTTTGCGAACTCGCGGGCGCGGAATGTCGGCTGGAGGATAGATTATGTTTTTGCGAGCAAACGTTTACTTTCAAAAATCACTTCGGCATTTATCAGACCAAAAATTTTTGGCTCTGACCATTGTCCGGTTGGGATTGTTCTTGATATTTAAAGATGCTTTCCGCGAAAAAGGTTTTACAATTTCAAAAAATAATTTATGCGCATTATAAAAAACACGGGCGGAAACTCCCGTGGCGTCCTCCTGCGCTAAAGCTTCGGAAGGATAAAATTTTAAATCCTTATAAAATTCTTGTTTCTGAAGTGATGCTTCAACAGACACAAGTTTCTCGCGTGATTAAAAAATATCCATTGTTTATAAAAGAGTTTAAGACGGGGCGCGCGCTTGCGCGCGCGCCGCTCTCTAAAGTTCTTTCAGTCTGGAGCGGGCTTGGATATAACCGCCGGGCAAAGTTCTTACATCACGCTGCAAAAAAAATTATTGAAAAACATGCTGGAGTCCTGCCAAGGGATGCTGAAACTCTTATGACATTGCCTGGGGTGGGGCCGGGAACTGCAGGGGCGGTAATGGCCTTTGCCTTTAATACGCCAAGTATTTTCATTGAAACAAATATACGTAGCGTATTTATTCATTATTTTTTTCCTAAAAGAAAAAAGGTGTCAGATAAAGAAATTTTACAGCTAATAAAGAAAACAATTGATAACAGAAACGTGCGCGACTGGTATTACGCGCTTATGGACTATGGGGTAATGCTTAAAGAAAAGCATAAAAATCCAAGTCGTAAAAGTGCTCATTATGTGGAACAATCTCCGTTTAAAAATTCCAACCGGCAAGTCCGCGGAGAAATTCTCAAACTTTTGACACAGCACAAATCAATTCCGAAACAAAAAATAAAAAAATATATAAAAGGTAATCAAAAATATATTAACAGCGCGCTTGAACAGCTTTTAAAAGAAAAATTTATACGGATAAAAAATAATGTAGTTACACTTGCATAGCATGTTGCATTTCTAAAGCTATTCCTAGATTGTGTTGATTGATTTGACGCGCGAAATACAAAGGAGTAGTATAAAAACGGTTACTTACTTTTCCGTCTGCCTTTAACAATGGAGGAGCCCATGAAAAAGGCAACAATCTTGTCTGCGCTCGGAGCCGCGTCACTTCTTCTCGTCACTGGGTGTGCTGCTGTTTCTAAAGACGATGGACTTACTCCACAGATGAAAATGCAACAGTGTCCACATCACGAACAGATGCACGGCCCAAAAGGACACAGTCATGACGAGCATCACAAGGGCGATGGACACAGCCACAAATAGTACATGCGTTAACGCGACCAGAACTTGAGAGCTTGTAACAAGACACAAGCTCTTTTTATTTCTTCTCAAGCACTTCGGTGAGTATTGCTGTTAATTGTGGAGCGATGGCGTTGTTAAACTCGGCGCTTTTTTGTTTGAGGTCTCCGTATAAAAATGTCTGTAAATCTTTTCCTGTATATTTTTTGATGCTGTCATCTATATGAAAAAGAGATATCGCACGCAGATCTCGCTCGTCAGTTGAACCTTCAAGAAGACTCGTCGCGATGAGTCCTATGAGCTCGCCCGTCTTTAAGCTAAATACGCCGCCGCCCGAGGCGCCTTCTTGGGCAAGCACTGTGCCGCCGAGGGAGAATCCGTCAAGCGTTTGATTTCTAAATGTGTAGAGCTTTTTTAAACTTGTCACGCTTGAGGTAATCCATAAATTTTTTGTCACATTCAATCCCCCTAAAAATCCCGCCGGATAAGCCGCGAGAAGTACCGGATCGTTAACGTCTATTTCATTTTGCCCTACGTACACCGACATTGCCGGAAATGATTCGGGGAGCGCTCTCATTGTGTTTGTGGATTCTGTTATTAAGAGGAGCGCGAAATCGTTCTCACCAGTTCCAGTTGGCTTTTGCAGTTTGATGGCGGGTGCGTTTTCTTCTATCCATATCGGAGGAAGGTACAGAAGCTCCGCCTTGTATAGAGGTATGGCAGGGCTTCCGGTCCGAACGACACAATTTAAAAAGTCTGGGATTTTATAATCTTTGAGTAGCAGATATTGCGCTACGTGCGCGTTTGTAAGAATGACCCCTTGGGGGTCAATAACAACTCCGCTTCCGGTAATGGGCTCAAAAACTCCGGATGTTTTGGTCAGACAGAATATGTTCACTACTGCCGCCCTTGCGGCTTCGTTTAACTCCGCCTGTGGAATGAGCGGTGGTGGTGCTGGCAGAATGGTCGTTGGCGATGGCGTTATGGCTGTTTCTGCTTTTACTGTGACTTGTGTTTGAGGCAATGTTTCTAACGGAATAATAGCGGGGGGTGCTTGCTTTGGTTCGGCCGTTTCACCTTCAACTTCCGGACCTTCTTTTTCTAAAACTTCAATGGATTTCGGAGGATTAGTTTCCGTTAAAAAAGTGGGGCGTGTGCTCGTTGCTACTTCCCCAACAGATATTCCCAGAAAAGAAAGGACAAAAACGCCGCCAAGCATGATTTTTTGTAAAAATAAAAGCGCTGTGTCTAAAAATGAATTGAGCATAATTGTATATCACAGTGTATCACACAATATCATTATATTTTGGAAAAACATTATACCACAGATTTTTTTATGCAGAATAATTTTATGTGTTGACAGGGAGGAGATGTCCTATATACTTATTTAGATATAATGCGTGAATCTGATTTTGCATTATATTTTTATCAGTAAAGTACGGTCTGGATTTAGAGATTTTTAAATTTCTAAATTTAAATCGGAGATTACCATGATATTTGACGATGAAACCACAAGTGGAGAAGGAGCAGAAGAAAATAATGAAGAAGGAGGTGAAGGAGAAGGTGCAGCGGCAACTGAATAGTTTTCTTTCAGTTCTCTTAATCCAACACAAAATCCCCACGCCGCATGGCGCTCGGGGATTTTGTGTTTTCGGGGTTTATGGTAGGATACGGGTGAAAAGCGGGATTAGTTTCGGGATAAAATATACAATTTTCCAACATAATTGCGGGATTAGTTTAATGGCAAAATAACAGTTTTCCAAACTGTGGTTGGGAGTTCGATTCTCCCATCCCGCATCAAACAAAATTAACCAGCCCTGTGCTGGTTAATTTTGTATTGATTGCGGAGATGAGCAAGCAAACTGCTTTGCTTGCGTGGAGAATTGAAAAGCGGAGCCATGTCGCGAAGCGGCCGGCGAGCTCGGGGAGGAAGTTCTTAACGATCCCGCCGCGGCGGGGGAGTTTAGAAACTTGACCCCAATTCTCCCATCCCGCACATAATGAGACTTTTTGCGCTTCGGCGCATCAATCTCCGTTTCTATTTCAGAAATCTCTGAGGTTCTAACATCGTCCTATTCCCTGTACAGGGAACGGGAAATTTTTTGATTGCTGAAATTGATTTTTTCTGAAAAAGAAACGGATTTTTGATAATTTGTTGGAGGTTCTAGCTAAACCTTGCTTTTTAAAAAGCATATGGTATTATTTGCCATAGTTCAATAGTTCACAAAAGAGGAGGCGTTCGCTCATGTCTATGATTGAACTCGTTGTTCGACAACAGGACAGCCATCTCGGGTTTTCTACTGCTCATAAGGGTATTTTTGATGAGGAAAAGATTTATGAAGGGGCAGTAGGCCCGATTCCACTTCTTCGTAAAAGTTTAATGGAATTCTGTGATAGACTTGAGGAAAATCGCAATAATCGAATTGATATGCTGCAGCAAATTGTTAGTAACCATCTCTTGACTCAGAAAATACGCACAGAGGCGCAAGAGGAACTTGAGAGACAGACTGTGGCTCGCGACGACGACCTAAAATTGGCACATAAAATGCGCGTTTCAAAAGACTAACAATACAGCTAATTGTCTAACCAA
Organism: Parcubacteria group bacterium; assembly: GCA_016180525.1. Taxonomy (GTDB): domain Bacteria; phylum Patescibacteriota; class Minisyncoccia; order Phycocordibacterales; family UBA2135; genus JACPBB01. The sequence continues at coordinate 158,329 of JACPBB010000002.1, forward strand.
GAGCACCTAACTACGGTGCTCTTTAATTATATCCTTAACATACATTTTTTTATTTATTATTAACAATTTTCAGTTTTATTTCTACCAGCTTTATAGCGCTTCTAAGGCGCTCCGATAAGGTGTATTTACCGATAAAACAGCTGCCGTATCCAGCTGTTTTATTTTTACAATGCGGAGTAGAGTATCCAAATTACTTTTTATTTTGTTGAAATAAGAAGGCAATCGGTGTACACTGGGGAAATTATGTCAGACAGCGAATCGCAAAATAAAAACAGTGCTTTTAAGATAAAAAAACTGCCGAATTCGGAAGTTGAGATTGAGGGGGAGGTCCCCACGGAGGAGCTTGAGTCATATTACAAAAAAACGATTCATAATTTGGGGCGGGAAATTGAAATTCCCGGATTTCGTAAGGGCCACATTCCGGAGAAGGTGCTTGTAGAGAAAGTGGGCGAAAATGTGATTTTACAGGAGATGGCACAAGCCGCGCTCTCTGTTGTCTACCCAAAAATTATTCTTGAAAACAATATTGAACCGATTGGGAAACCTGAAATCACTATTACAAAACTTGCGCGAGGAAATCCGCTTGGGTTTAAAGCAAAAACGGCGGTTTTGCCGTCGTTTGAATTGCCTGATTATAAAGCAATTGCCAAAAGAGTGGGAGAGAATGCGACTGAAAAAGTTTTTGTTGAAGATAAAGAAGTGGAAGATGTTGTTTTAAATATTCAAAAACAGTGGGAGACAATGCCGAACAAGGAAGGCGAAACAAAAGCCCCGTGGGAGCTAACGGACGAATTTGTGAAAAAATTGGGAAAGTTTGAGACAGTTCTCGACTTTAAATCAAAAATAAAAGAAAATTTGGTTCAAGAAAAAACTCACAAAGCAAAAGAAAAAAAGAGAATCGCTATCATAGACGCTATTTTAAACAAAATAGACATTGTGCTCCCCAATGTTCTTGTTCAAAGCGAGATGGACAGAATGCTTTCGCGTTTTAAGGGAAATGTCTCGGCGATGGGACAAAAATTTGAGGATTATCTCACGAAAATTAAAAAAACGGAGAAAGAATTGCGTGAAGGGTGGCAGAAAGACGCGGAGAAGGGCGTGAAGGTGCAACTGTTGCTTCAAAAAATTGCCGAGGCGGAAAAAATAAAGGCGCCCGAGGAAGAAGTGCAAAAAGAAATGGAGCATCTCATGAAACATCATCCCAAAGGGGACAAAGACCGCATGCGACAATATATTGAAGGGGTGCTTCTGCACGAAAAAGTATTTCAATTTTTAGAAAACAGCGACCCGAATACTCCGAACGCATCTGAATAATCCGAAAAACAAAACTATAGATCCCGCATGTTCATTGTTTTATTTTTAATTGCAGAAAATTGTTTTATACTATAAAGAGAAATGTTTTTTGGAGACAAAGGTGAAAAACTTTTTGAATTTTTGGAGGAGCAGGAAGGCGATTGTTGCTGAACAGCTTGGATTAAAAGATTGTGGAAAGGTTGAGCGGCCGAGCTACTGCGATTTACAAAAAGACATTTCACCCCGAGGTCATCAGTTTTGTAACACTCCACTGCGCATCGGTATTGAAAAAGCGACCGGGGCAAGGGTTAAATACTGCTGGCGATGTCAGGAAATCATAGAGCGTCTCGCTCACCCGCGCACACCGCATGCTTCAAAAATCGGGAAGGACGGAGAAGGGAATGTTGTACCTTTGCCAAAAAATAAAAGCAAATAAAAATGGGCATCTGGAATGCCCATTTTAAAATAGTTTGACAAAATGATTAAAATAATATTTTATTGAATCTTGAAGGGCTGGCAGTGGGTCAGCCTCAAACTCCAGTGAGGAGGATTACCAATGACTGCATACCCCGTTTTTGACGAGCCGAATAGTCCAGAAATTTCTTGGCAACGTATAGCTGCGCTGTATTCCGCGCTGCAAAACGGTTTCCGTGTACGCTATCGCTCATCGGACTTTAAGTATGATGAGAAGGATGCGATATTTTTGCTTGACATGCTGGTAGACCCTTCAAGCGGGTTAAAAGTGGGACAAGATATTTCCATCACCGGCTTTCCATTTCCGTTGGTTTTCTCGGGTAATTTCAATGTTCTTATTGCAGACATGGATTCGGATGATAAGCATTATGTGTTTGAGAACCGCACTAAAAAATTTCGAATTGCTGGCTTTGTTAAAGTACCGGCACAGAAAGGGAAGTGCAAGTTTGAGATTCTCTGCTGTGCCCTCTCAGTCTTAAAGCCAGACGGAAATTGGGATATTGACCATTCAGGCGATTTGGACCGCCATAAACATAAAGTTAACCTCTACTGGGTTGGTTCTCTTGTGCCGGCAACGACAAAGTCAGAGTAACCCATGATCGCCCACCAATTATCTTTGGTGGGCGATTTACTTTACACACGTTTACATTTTAAACATTTTTAGTTATATTAGTATTATTCGTATTATTAGTACCATTAGTATATTAGTATCATCTCATGTTAATACCTACAGTTATTGAAAAAAGTCAATTTGGCGAGCGGGCGTATGATATTTACTCGCGCCTGCTTCGCGAGCGGATTATTTTCCTCGGAGGTCCCATTGACGACCATGTCGCAAACATTATTATCGCGCAGCTTCTTTTTCTTGAATCAGAGGATTCAAAAAAGGATATCAGTTTGTATGTAAATTCACCGGGTGGATCGGTAACTTCTACGCTCGCGATTTATGACACTATGCATCATGTGAAACCGGATGTTTCAACGATTTGCGTGGGTATTGCGGCATCTGGCGGCTCGGTGCTTCTCGCAGCGGGGAAAAAAGGAAAGCGTTTTATGTTACCAAATGGCGAAGTGATGATTCATCAGCCGCTTGGCGGAGCAGAGGGGCAGGCTTCCGACATCGCGATTACCGCAAAGCACATTTTGAATGTGAAAGATAACTTGAACAAAATTCTTGCGAAACACACGGGGCAGTCGCTTGCACAAATTGAAAAAGATGTAGACCGCGATTTCTTTATGAACGCAGAAGAAGCTAAAAAATATGGCGTTATTGACGAGATTTTGAAGCCGAAAAATAATAATTCAAAATAAATTACAGAACAAAACGCCCGCTTTTGCGGGCGTTTTGTTCTAACAGTTGCATTTTTAAAACTCGCATGCTACCCTGATATTACTTGACATTTATAGTGATTTAACAAGGCCCGCTTAAGAAGGGCTTACCTCGTGAATTTATTTAATGAAACTACGACAAACTGAAGAACAAATACAACAAGACGTTAATATAAAGCCCGAATGGATGCATTCGGGACTTTCTCCTAGGCGGAAAATATAATTTTTACGGTTTGCTCATCTTTCAATAATTTCAGAAGGTATCTCTTTCTTGAGGGCTTTTAAAACATATGAGTTTAAAAGTGGTTTTTGTGTTGCTCGCCGTCGCGGGCATATCTGGTATTGTCATTGGGTACTATCTCCGCTTTCTGATTACTCTCGGGAAGCGAGGCTCAATGGAATTGCGCGTAAAGCAAATGGAACTTGCCGCAAAAGAAGAAGCAAAGAAAATAGTTGAAGGTGCTGAAAAAGACGCGGTCAAATTAAAATCAGAATTAAAAGGTCTTGAAAAAGAAAAAGAATTAGAATTTAAAAAGACAGAAAATCGTCTTATAAAAAAGGAAGAGCTTTTAGACAAAAGACAGACTGATATTGATAAGGAGGTTGAAGAGCTTAAAAAGAAGGCTGATGAAGTACGTCTTATAAAAGAGCGGGTGCTTGCCGTTGAAGTAGATAAAAAGAAAGAATTGGAGCGGGTTGCCGGTCTTTCAGAGGAAGAAGCAAAAAAAGCACTCTTTTCAGTAATGGAAAAACAGAGTGAAGAGGATTTGGTAATGAAAATGCAAAAATTGGAAAGTGTCGGGGTAGAAAAATTGCAGAAACGAGCTCAAGAAATATTAACAACCTCCATTCATCGTCTCGGGAACTCTGTTGCTTCGGAAGTTCTTGCAACATCGGTTACGATACCCTCGGAAGATGTAAAAGGGCGCATTATTGGAAAGGAGGGGAGAAACATTCGCGCCTTTGAACGCGCCGCGGGTGTTGAGCTTATTGTTGATGATACTCCGGGTGTTGTCATTATTTCCGCATTTGATCCAGTCCGGAGGCAAATTGCACGCATCGCGCTTGAGAATTTAATTATGGATGGACGGGTGCAGCCGGCACGCATAGAGGAAATTGTTGCGAAAGCAAAAGATGAGATAAATAAAATTATTAAAGAAAAAGGAGAACAGGCGGCATATGAGTGCGGTGTTTTCAACCTTGATCCGCGGCTCATAGCTATTTTAGGGAGGCTTTATTTCAGAACAAGCTATGGGCAGAATGTGCTCCAGCATTCAATTGAGATGGCGCATATTGGTGGCATGATTGCGGAAGAACTTGGAGCTGATGTTCCTATTGCCAAAGCTGGCGCCCTGCTTCACGACATTGGAAAAGCAGTTGACCACGAGGTTCAAGGAACGCATGTGCAAATTGGTCGGCGGATTTTGGAGAAGTTCGGTGCCGACAAAGCCATTATTCAGGCAATGCAGTCGCACCATGAAGAATATCCTTATGAAACGGTTGAATCGGTTATTGTGCAGGTGGCGGATGCAATTTCTGGGGGTCGTCCCGGAGCACGGAGAGACACGGTAGAAAATTATCTTAAACGTCTCCAAGAGCTGGAAACGATTGCCAACTCTCACGAAGGTGTTGAAAAGTCTTATGCAATTCAAGCGGGTCGCGAGGTGCGTGTATTCGTGTACCCCGACAAAGTTTCTGATCTAGAAGCGCAGAAAATTGCTCGTGATATTGCTCGGCAGGTTGAACAGGAACTTAAATATCCAGGAGAAATCAAAATAAGCGTTATACGGGAAAATCGTATTGTTGAATACGCCAGGTAGAGTCGTGTGACCCAAACCCTAAAACGTATAACTCAAAAACCTATATATTACAAGAGCTTTTCTCTAATTTTGACTTCATGTTGCTTGTTGTAAGATACATGTTTTAGGTATGTGGATAAGTTGTGTATATATTGCAAGGATATTTTGTTGCGGTATGATAAGAGCTTAGATAAAATTATTGATAATTAAAGCGTTTTTGGTCGATTAAAAATAAAAGCGTTTAGCGGTTAGCGTATAGCGTTTAGTTTAAACTGAACCCTGAACGCTGAACCCTAAACCCTAATCAATTATGCACAAAAACAAAGCAAGTCTCGTTGATGTTGTTCATGAGCACGTTGGCGGTTCAAAGGCGCAATCTGAACGAGCAGTTGATGCGGTTATTGAAGCCATTGTTCATTCTTTAAAGGGCGGTGGGGAAGTATCTATCGCAGGTCTCGGTATTTTTGCGACTAAGCAGCGAGCGGCACGAACGGCGCGCAATCCAAAAACCGGTGAGCCTGTACAGGTTCCCGCAATGCGCGTTCCAAAGTTCAGAGCAGCAAAAGCTCTCAAAGACGCAGTTCGCGGTTAGTAATTTTCTCTGGAGAAAAACACAAAACCCGCCTCAAGGCGGGTTTTGTGTTTAATGTTTTTAATATTTAAAAATTCAATTCTGTATCAATGTTTCCAAGCTCTGTATCAAGGTCTTCAAGTATAGTTGCGTCTAAATCAGATTCAATTACTCCTACTTCATCAGATGCTCCTTGTGTTTGAAGCATTTCAAGAGTAGAGTCCTTATTTCCCAATATTTCTTCCGCTGTTGGTGAGAGTAGTCCTTCGTCGTTTACTTTTTTTCCAATAAAGTAAAGCCCCCCAAAAATAATTATAATAATGATGATAACGACTCCAATAATCGGGCCAATTTGTGTCTTTTGTGTGTGCGCATTGCCCATATTTATCTGGGGAGAGGGAGATGCCGCCGCTCCTTGGTTGTTTACTTGTTGATCTCTGTTTTCCATACGTGTAAGAATTTATGAATAAAATTATTGATTATTGGTTGTATTTGGGCTTTTAGAATTCTCATTTTCCTCTGCGTTTTTGCCCTTAGAGTCAGAGGAACCCCCATCATTCCCCTTGAGCGCGACAATGACTTCAACCAAAGCTTGATGAGCTTCTTTTGTGTGGGAAACAACCAATTTTACAGATTCATGCACCCGGGTAAAAATTTCTTTGGGATTTTCTCCGGAGAGGACTTCTTCAGCCGCAATTTTTGCTTTTGCAAGGGATTCTTCTGCACTCACGATGAGCGTTTGTGCCTCTGCTAGAAGCTGTTTCGCTTTTTCTACATCCGCATCGCGTTCTTCAAACTTTTCTATGCGCGACTCAATTCGTTCCGCAAGCCCTTGAAGGCGTTCTATGGCCGCGTCAAGTCGCTTGAACATTTTTTCAAAATATGCCCGGATTCGTTCTTTCCTTTTTTCTATAACTTGTTTTTCCTGCTCTGCTCTTTTTTGAAGCGCTTCCTCCTTTTTCTGAAGTGCCTCAGCTCGTTTTTCTTCCGTTTTTCTCAGAGCTTCTTCTTTTTTCTGGAGAACCTCGGTTCGTTTTTCTTCCGCTTTTTTGAATTCGTCTTTTTGGGCTGTTTCTTTTTTGTCAGAGAGTGTGTTTTTTACTTCGTTCGTGCGAACTTCTATTTTTTGTTCTGTTCGCGTTTTTATGTCTGTGGCCTTTTCTTCTGTTCGAGCGCGCGTTTCATTCTGTACGCTTGGAAACACAGTTTTTGCTTCTCGCGATTCTAACAGGCGAGCCTTTGCGGCTTCCAAGCTTGCTTTATCTGTTTGTGCTCCGGCAAGTAGCGGAACGAAAAACAGTACAAATAAAATAAGAGATATTTTCTTCATTGTAATAATGATGGTTTATTTAGTAAAAGCACTTTGTCTTATATTTCATCTTCACTCGGACGAAACAAAAATGCTGGTTTTCGTTTCGTTCCTCGTTTGATGAAATAAATTATTCTATCTTTAACATTATAACACCTCTTTGCAGGTTATGAAATAGGCTTAATGAGAATATTTTTCTTTGTAATTCTTGAATGATTTTTCTATTGATTTTTTTGCAGATTCGGCGTTTTCCCACTCACCAACAACAACCTTTTTTTTCTGAAGTCCCTTATACACCTCAAAAAAGTGTTTGATTTCTTTAAGTAAATGCGGCTCCAGATCGGTCAAGTCTTTTGTGTTGTTAAAGCGGGGATCTTCTGTTGGCACTCCTAGTATTTTTACATCATCTTCTCCGCCGTCTTGCATGGGGAGCTGTCCGATTGGCCGTGCTTCTACAAGAGAGCCTGAAAGAAGTGGCTCGTGGGCAAGTACGAGAACATCAAGGGGGTCTCCGTCATCCCAGAGCGTTTGTGGCACAAAGCCGTAGTTTGCAGGATAATGCATGGGAGAATAGAGGACTCGGTCAAATTTAATAAGCCCGGTTTTTTTATCCAGTTCATATTTTACTCGGGAAAGCTTTGGAATTTCTACAATAACGTTTAATTTATCCGCTGTTCCCGGTTCAATGTCATGCCATGTGTTCATAGGGTATAATGCGAAATTACGAAACAGTATGCGAAACTACAAAAATCGTTTTTTATTTTTTTGTAGTTTTCGGATATTCTTTCGTATATTTCGTGTTATGTTAATTTTTTTGCTTTTGTTTTTGTCGCACCGGTCTTCTTTTTTGTTTTAGTTTTTGAGAGTGGTTTTTCTTTGTTGTTGGCCTCTGTTGTTTCTTCGTGCGCCACATTCGTTTCGTTAGTTTTTACACCAATGCTATCTTCTGGCTTTTCTGGTATCGCCTCTTCCTTTTTAGTCTCGCGAACTTTTCCAGCCTCTCTGATATCAATTTTCCAACCGGTAAGTTTAGCTGCAAGGCGCGCATTTTGGCCGCCTCGGCCGATTGCGAGAGAGTACTGGTCTCCATCAACTTCAATGATAGCACTTTTTGCTTCTTCGTTTAAGGTAACTTTTGCAACCTGTGCTGGAGAAAGAGAGCGTTCTATGAATGTTTTTTGGTCTTCCGACCACTCAATAATATCTATTTTTTCCCCTCCCAGCTCACTCATGACCGTGGATACCCGAACTCCGCGTTGGCCGACACATGAGCCGACCGGATCAATGTGCTCGTCATGGCTCACTACGGCAATCTTTGAACGCGCTCCGGGCTCCCGAGCGATGCTTTTTATCTCTACAACTCCGCTCGCAACTTCAGGAGCTTCAATTTCAAATAGTTTTTGCAAGAATTGTGGATGAGTGCGTGAAAGGCGAAGGGTAATGTCTCTCGCGGTTTCTTCAACCGAATAAAGGTACGCACGGACTCTTTCTCCTTGCCGAAAATACTCCCCTGGAATTTGTTCATTGCGTGGTATGGCGCCGATAACCCGCCCCAGGTCAACATATATGGTGCCGCGCTCTACTCGTTGTATAGCCCCGCTTACGATTTCTCCTTTTCTTTTTTCGTACTCACCGGTAACGGAAACCCTCTCCGCTTCACGGATTCTTTGAATAATGACTTGTTTTGCGGTTTGCGCGGCGATGCGGCCATAGTCGTCTTTTGCTTCAAGGGGAAAGATTATTTCATCTTCCAGTTTTGCCCCCTTTTTTATTTTTTGTGCATCTGCCAAGAAAATATGGTGTTCGGGATTATATCGTACGCGAAGGTCCTCCACTTCCGCGTTCACGCCTTCTGCGCTTTCGCTTCCTTCATCTTTTAGTTTTGCAGGGACTTTTTTAATTTTTGAGACAGCGTGCTGCGCATGTTCGGGCTCATCCGTTTCTTCCTCAATGCGGACCATTGACTCATCCACAACTGTTTTTATTTGCGCGAATTCTGTTTTGCCGCTTGCTAAATCAAAATGTGCGCGGATAATTTGTCCCCGCTTGCCATAATCTTTTTTGTAGGCTGCCGCAAGCGCGTCTTCTATCGCGGCTATAATTTTTTCTTTTGGGATACTGCGCTCTGCCTCTAGTTGCTCAAGCGCGGAGTTTAATGTTTTTAGGTCTAACATGATAGATTTTCTTGAGCGAAGCGATTAGAAAATCATCACCCCCTTCTTTTCACGCAAGCGCGTAAAAGGAGGGGGTTAAGAAAATTATATTCGCTTCGCTCCTTAATTTTCTAAAAAACAAGCCCGTTTTTTGTCAAACGGACTCTTACAATATTTCTATTATATACCCAATAATAAAAATGTCAAATCAATAAAATGTGAAACGGCCTCGCGTATTTTACGAGGCCGTCTATACTTTTTCTACCTTTTCTACTTTTTCAATAAACCAGTCGCCAGTTTTTGTCACATATTCAATTTCACTAATACCGACTTCGCGGATTTTTTTCATGCACGGGATTCCGGCAATGTTTTTTCGCGAGCCCAAACACTCACATGGACGGGATGTTTCCACGAATCTTCCGGTGCTTTTTCGAATTCCAGCGCATATAATTCGTGCTCCGTAGAGTTTCTTTTTCTTTCCTCCACAACGTTTGAGCGCGTCATGAATCGCACCAATTTCCGCGTGCAGTCCACCACTCTCGCCAAATGCTTGATTTACATCTTCACCAAGTATTTCTCCATGTTTAACGATGACTGCTCCGTGCTGTATGGCACACGAAGACATTTTTGCCAATTCAATCGCTCGCTTTCGCGGATCAGGACAAACAGCACTCAATGCATCCTCCTCAAGTTGTTAAAACCAACTTTAATTATATCATAAAAATTAAAAAAGTCAAAAATTATGTTATATCCCCACGGGGAGCAAAAAAGTCTTAGTTTTAAGGTACAATTAAGAAAATAAGGAGCGAATAAAATGAGCGACTATATTTTCTTAACCCCCTCTTTTTGAGTTCTATTAAAATAAAGAGGAATCTAAAAAGAGGGGGTGATGATTTTAATAGTCGTTTCACTCCTTTAAAATCAATCATGAAAGTAAACGAAAAACAATTGGAAGAATTTCTCCTTGACGCTGACTTGGTGAGCACAAAACGTCTTGGCGAAGCATGGGATGTTTCGCTGAAAAGCGGGGGATATTTGGGAGACGCGCTTGTGAAACGAGGAGACATTACCGAAGATGAATTGCGCAAAACTGAGGCGTACATACTCGGTATTCCTTTTGTGAATCTCAAGGGGGAAAAACTTAATTTTGATGTTCTTTCTCTCATACCAGAACCGATTGCGCGCAACAACAATATTATTGCATTTAAAAAAACAAGCGACTCGCTTGAGGTCGCAATGCTTGATACCGATGATTTAGCCGCACTTGATTTTGTAAAAAAGAAAGTAAATCTAAAAATTTTACCGCGGCTTACCGATACCGAATCCATTAAATCGGCGCTTTTGCAGTATCAAAAAAGTTTAAAAGCAGAATTTGGCGATATCATAGAAAAAGAAGCGGGGACGATTAAAGAAGTTCGTATTGGCGGAGAGGATGACACAAAAAGCGAAGAAGAGTTGCGAAAACTTGCCGAAGATTTACCGGTAATAAGAATCGTTGACACGCTTCTGCATCACGCAATTTTACAGGGTGCGTCTGATATACACATTGAGCCAATGGAAGATAAGGTGCTCGTGCGTTACAGAATTGATGGGATTCTTCACGACGCCATGACTCTTCCGCGGCATGCCGCCTCGGGTATTATCGCGCGCGTTAAGGTGCTCGCTAATTTAAAACTTGATGAGAAACGTTTGCCACAAGATGGACGCTTTAAAATTGCGGAGGGAAATCAGAGGGTTTCATTCCGTGTTTCTATTTTACCGACATATTTTGGCGAAAAAGGCGTGTTGAGGCTTCTTAAAGAAGACACGGAAGCGTTTACACTTGAAACACTTGGCTTTCATGGCGACGGGCTTGAACAAATCCACCGCGCGACAAAACAAAGAACGGGAATGGTTTTGGCGACAGGCCCTACGGGTTCGGGAAAAACAACCACGCTCTATACGATTCTTAGTATTCTCAATAGTCCTGATGTAAACATTTCAACCATCGAAGATCCGATTGAATATCAAATTCCACGCGTTAATCAAACTCAAGTAAAGCCCGAGATCGGATATACTTTTGCGAATGGACTGCGTGCGCTTGTGCGTCAGGATCCAGACATTATTATGGTGGGAGAAATACGCGACAGCGAAACAGCGTCCCTCGCGATTAACGCGTCACTTACCGGACACCTTGTGCTCTCTACGCTTCATACGAACTCAGCTTCGGGTGCAATCCCTCGTCTTATTGACATGGAAGCCGAGCCGTTTTTGCTGGTTTCAACAGTGCGCATTATTATTGGGCAGCGTCTTGTGCGGCGACTATGCGAAGAGAAGCAAAAATATACCATACGAGAAGACGACCTTCTGAAACTTGCCGAGCACGCCGATATGGACAAGGTTCTCGCAATGCTCCGTGAGGAAAAAATAGTCGGGCCAAAAGAATCGTGGAAATCTATTCCTTTTTACAAACCAAAACCCTCAAAAGTGTGCGCTGACGGATATGGTGGACGGGTGGGTATTCATGAAGTTTTGCACGTAACTTCGACGATAGAGAAACTCATTTTACAGGAAGCTTCTTCTACCGACATAGAGGCGCAGGCGCGGAAAGAGGGAATGATCACCATGCTTGAAGACGGCATTTTTAAAGCGGCTCAAGGAATTACTTCTCTTGAAGAGGTGTTTAGAGTTATTTCGGAGTAAAGCGAATTGGCCCACAGTTTTTGTTCCGACACGTCGGAGCAAAAACTGCGGCTGCCAAACCCTTATCGAGCACTCAGTGCTGTTAAAACAATGAAGACAAGAATTCTCAACATATTTAAAATATGCAACTTTAATGGGTTTAATAATGCTGAGTGCTCGGTGCTCAAATTTTAAGAAAATTTTTTTCATTATCATTCAAAAATTTTAAAAAATTTGGCATGCTATTTAAATTCAAAGCGCAAACATCCGGTGGGGAGATAATTGAAGGAGAGGCGGATGCACCCGATAAGTTTTCTCTTGTAGCGCAATTAAAGAAAAAAAATTATACCGTTATTCTCGCCAAAGAGGTTCGGTCTAAAAAATCACGCTTTCTTTCCTACATACAAGGATTTTTAGGCGTCGTTCATTTAGATGAAAAAATTATTTTTATTAAAAGTCTTGGCGCGATGCTTAAAGCGGGACTCTCTCTTTCTCGCTCGCTTTCAATATTGAGTAGGCAGACAAAAAACAAAGCGTTTCAGGCAATTATTGTTGATATGGAACGGGATATTTCGCGAGGGAATTCTTTTTATAAAGCAATGTCTCAATATACAAATGTTTTTTCTTCACTTGCGACAGCCATGATTAAGGCGGGAGAAGATTCGGGGAAACTTCCTGAGTCGCTTACTATTATCGCCGAACATCTTAGTAAAAATTATGAATTGCAAAAAAAAATACGAGGAGCGCTTTTTTATCCTGCCATCATTCTCATAGCAATGGCACTTATTGGCGTGGTTATGCTTATCTATGTTGTTCCGGTCTTAACCTCAACCTTTATTGAACTTGGTGTTGAATTACCTTTTGCAACTCAGGTGGTCATTACGATCAGTTCATTTTTAATTGAACATACGATTCTTGTTGTGTTTCTGATCGCGCTTTTTGTATTTGGGATTGTGTACGGCATACGCACGGCGCGTGGAAAGCGGATGCTTGATTCCGTATTTTTAAAAATGCCGCTCATTGGAGAGCTTACGCGTCAAATAAATTCTGCCCGCACAGCACGAACGCTTGCCTCGCTCCTTTCTGCAGGAGTTTCAATTCTTGATGCGCTGCAAACCACGCACGATGTAGTTCAAAACTCTTATTACAAAACAGTTTTGCAGGAGGCACAGGGCGCTATACAGCGCGGCAGCACGCTCTCATTTGTTTTTAAACAATATCCTAAGCTGTATCCGGTTTTGGTTGCTGAAATGACCGCGGTCGGAGAGGAGACCGGAAAACTTTCTGAAATGCTTCTTAACCTTGCGTCGTTTTATGAAGATGAAGTGGCGCAAAAAACGAAAGATATGTCAACCATCATTGAGCCGATACTCATGGTATTCATCGGCATTTCTGTCGGACTTTTTGCGGTGTCAATGATTACGCCGCTTTACTCAGTTTTGGGAGAAGTGTGAATCAATTTCAGATTTCAGATTGCAGATTTCAGATTTAAAATAATGAATAAAAAAAATAAAATCTTATATCTTACATCGTATATCTTAAATCCCCAGAGGGGTTTAACGCTCATAGAAATTATTATTTCTATAGGCATTCTGGTGGTTATCGGGACGATTGGAACAGGCGCATTTTCATCATTTAAAAAATCTTCTGACCTTGTCTCTGCGGCTGATATTGTCGTAAACAACCTTATTCAAGCTCGCTCAAAAACACTCTCTGCGGAGGAGGCAAAGCAATACGGAGTGCATTTTGAAACCGACAAAATCGTTTTTTATTCGGGGACTACATACATCGCTGGGGCTTCTGATAATAAGGAAACGACACTCCCTAAAACAATTGAAATTTCTTCTGTAGCATTAAATGGCGGCGGAGCAGATACTTTATTTAAAAAACTAACCGGAGAAACGGATAATGATGGAGTTGTTACTGTTCGGCTTAAATCTGACACCTCAAAAACAAAAACTATACACATACGCCCCGTAGGACTTACGACAGTTGAATAAGTCATGAAACGTGTAACATAAAACACACAATTTAAGAAAATGTATAATCAAACAAATAATAAAAAGCTACAAGCTACAAGCTACAAGCTACAAGCTAAAAACGGTTTCGGTCTTATTGAAATACTCGTTGCCTCCGCGATTCTCTCTGCCTCTCTCGTGACACTTACAGCGTCAAGCCAAATCGCGTTTCGTTTAATGAAAGAAAGTCTGGAGAGAACACAAGCGGGGTTTTTAGTTGAAGAGGGCGTTGAAGTCACGCGAATTCTGCGCGATGACGCCTGGTCTTTGAACATTGCTCCTGTTCCCACGGGAGTAGAAATGTACTTCGTTTTTGCATCAAGTACAAACACATGGACTCTAGAAAGCGCCGCTCCCCCGCTTATAGAAAATTTGTTCACTCGAAGAGTTGTTTTTGATGATGTATATCGCAGAGATTCAGATGGAGAAATAATAGACGAAGGATCTCTTGACCCAAAAACTCTTGATCCAGACACAAGAAAGGCGACAATTGAGGTCCTCTGGGGAGACGGAAGAAACGTGACGTTTGAAACATATATCGCTAATATTTTTCAAAACTAATAAAGCGTAAAACGCAAAGCGCAAAATGCAAAACAACAACGTAAAATTTAAAATATTTTCTATTAGAAAAAAATGTTTTTCGCTTTTCGCTTTTCGCTTTTCGCTTAAGCGTGGTGCGGGAATTCTTGAGACACTCATTTATATAGCAATTGTGTCCTTGCTTACTGTCATTGTTATTAATACGGCAATGGTTATGTCTGCCACTTCTGGCAAAGCTCGTCTAAAACGAAATATGTTGGGAGAAGTTGGAATTGCGGTTGAAAGAATGGTACGGGAAATACGTTTGGCTGACAGTATTGATCTTCCCGGAAGCATCCTTGGAATTAATCCGGGTATCCTTAAGTTAAACACTACTGTTGGCTCCGAGGATAACACTCCGACAACTCGAGAATTTTATATTTCAAACAATATGCTTATGATGAGAGAAGGGACAAATGAACCGGTTTCTCTTACCGAAAAAATTACTGTCACGGATCTTATTTTTTATCATCTCACCACCTCCGCGATGACATCCGAAGCGATAACTCTCGAGCTTTCCGCTGAAGGAAAGTTAAGAAACACAACGGAGCTCCGCACATTTAATACGACCGCGGTTATGCGGAGAAGCTATTAGTGTAATTTCAGATTTCAAATTTCAAATTTTAAAAAATATATGAAACATTCAATCTGCAATCTGCAATCTGCAATCTGCAATCAAAGGGGGCAGACCCCTCGACACAACTCGGGACAAGCGGCTATTATCGCGACGCTTTTTTTCGTTGCGGTGACGCTTGTGCTCTCCGTCGGCTCAGCCGGGGTGGCACTTAAAGAAGAGTCTGCTTCTCGCTCAAATGTTCTCGGGAAAAAAGGTTATTTTCTTTCAGAGGCAGGACAGGAAGATGTTATTTATCGAATCTTTACCGGGAAACCGGTTCCTACTAACGTTGTACTTTCACTCGGAGGGGATACGGTAACGACAACGGTCGCGGATATTGGAGTTGATAGAAAAGATATTACTGCGTTTGGAAAATCGGGGAAAAACACAAGGAAAACACAAGTCGCACTTTTGGTTGGAGAAGGCACATCATTTGTCTACGGGGTACAAGTGGGGGATGGAGGGCTTTTGCTTGAAAACAGCTCAGAGGTTATTGGTAACGTATTTTCAAACGGTCCGATTGAGGGGCGCAATAGCAATATTGTCCGGGGTGAAGTTATCTCCGCAGGTCCCGAGGGATTAATTGATGACGTACACGCGACAAGTTCCGCATATGCGCACACAATAAAAGATTCGTTGATTGAAGGAGACGCGCACTATCAAGATATTGTAAATACTACTGTGTTGGGGCAGCTGTTTCCAGGAAGCGCAGAGGAGGAGCCGGTCGCTTTTCCAATTACCGATGAAATGGTTGATATCTGGAAGACAGAGGCAGAAGCAGCAGGTGTTATTTCGTCGCCGTGTCCATATGTCATTAAAAATGACATTACACTTGGTCCGGTAAAAATAAATTGTGACGTAAACATAAGTCAATCTCCTACAGTAACGCTTGCTGGAAACGTCTGGATTGCCGGTAATCTAGAAATCAGCAATACACCAACAATAGTAGCAGCTCCATCGGTCGGCAATAAAAGTGTTATTGTTATCGCGGATAATCCGGCCAATCGTCTTACGAGCAGCAGAATTGAACTTGAGAATTCATCTGAATTTTATGGTTCAGGAGAGCCAGGTTCATATATTCTTTTTCTTTCTCAAAACAATAGCGCAGAGCTTGGAGGAGGAGAGGAAGCTATTGAAATCGGGAATAGCGCAGAGGGGGATATTATATTGTATGCGGGGCACGGAGAAATAGTGCTTCAAAATACAGTATTTTTACGAGAAGTGACCGGCTACAAGGTGCATCTTAAAAATTCCGCGAAGGTAGAATATAACATGGGACTTCAGAATGTTTTATTTTCAACAGGGCCGTCGGGTGGATATGAAATTATTGATTGGAAGGAAATTGAATAAAATAATAACTCGAATCTACGAATACACCCGAAAATCGCGAATATATTTGAATGGCATTTTTTAAAGTATTCGGGATTTTCGAGTAAGTCATTCGGATTATTCGGGTTATTGGTATACTATATAGCAATGAAAACTAAGCAGCTTATAGTGGCTAACTGGAAGATGAATCCACGGACTCCTAAAGAGGCCCGCGCTCTTTTTCAATCAACGAAACGCACAGCGGGCCATCTCACAAAAGTGCAGACGGTAGTTTGCCCCCCCGCTGTTTTTTTAGGACTTTTCTCTCCCCTTGTTTCACGTAACTGTTTCTTGGGGGCACAAGATATGTTTTGGGAAAAAGAAGGTGCATATACGGGGAAAATATCCCCCGCTCAATTACACGCTCTCAATGTTTCTTATGTTATTCTTGGGCACTCCGAGGAGCGTGCACTCGGTGAAACAAATGAAGATATACAAAAGAAAATCAGAGCGGCATTTGAATATCGGCTCAATGCTATTCTCTGTATCGGAGAAAAGGAGCGTGATCACGAAGGACACTATCTTTCTTTTTTAAAAGAGCAAATAAAAAAATCTCTTGGGAAAATTCCCGGAAAGGAATTAGGGCGGCTCATTATTGCCTATGAGCCGATATGGGCTATTGGCGCTCTGGCAAAGAAAGCAGACACGCCGCGGGCCCTTTTAGAAATTGTCATTTTTATAAGAAAGGTATTAAGCGATATGTACGACAAATCAATCGCATTTCAAATTTCTATTTTATATGGAGGGTCTGTGAATGCCCAAAACGCCGAAGCGTTTTTAAAAGATGGGGGCGTTAACGGACTTTTGGTGGGACGTGCGAGCCTTGATACGAAAGAGTTTACAGAAATTTTAAAAATCACAAAACAAATAAAGTAGGCACTAGGCGTTAGGCGCTAGGCACTAGGAAAAAACGATGATATTCCTAAAGCCTAAAGCCTAAAGCCTAAAGCCTAGTAACATGGATTTGCCTCTCTTAAAAAACGCGAAAAAAATATCCGGAAAAAAATTTTTGGTCCGCATTGATGTTAATGTGCCTATTTTAAATGGAGAGGTGCAAGATAATTTTCGCATAAAGCGCCTTATCCCCACCCTTTCATTTTTGAAGAAAAAAAAGGGAAAAATTATTTTGTTGAGCCACCACTCGGATGAAAAGCAGACACTTAAACCGATGGCCCAATATTTAAATACTTTTTTTAAAACATCGTTTGTGCCGGATATGTTTGCCGCAAAGGCGTTTGAAGAGGAAGATGCTCTTTTTTTATGCGAGAATCTGCGATTTTATAAAGAAGAAGAAGAAAATGAGGCCGTATTTTCTGAGAAACTTGCTTCCCTGGGCGATATTTATATAAACGAAGCGTTTTCAGTTTCCCACAGAAAGCACGCTTCTGTTGTTTCTTTACCTAAACTGCTTCCGCACTATGCGGGGTTTTTATTTCAGGAAGAGATAAAAAATTTAGAGGCCGTGTTTAATCCGCCGAAGCCGTTTTTATTTATTTTAGGAGGACGAAAAGCAGACACAAAACTCGCACTTGCTCAAAAGTTTATCGATATTGCCGATTACATCTTTATAGGAGGAGCGGTTGTTAATAATATTTTTAAAGCACAAGGGTATGAGGTGGGAAGGTCAATTGTTGATGACGGAATATCCGGATTTGAAAATTTAATGAGAAGTAAAAATATCGTGTTTCCAAAAGACGTAGTGGTTCAGAAAGAAAGCGGTGTTGTTTCGGTAAAATCTCCAGGAGAGGTGTTGTTAGATGAGAAAATACTTGATGCTGGGCCAGAGGCACTCAATATTTTAAAAGGCTTGATACGGAGCTCTGCGTTTATAGTATGGAATGGTCCGCTTGGACAATACGAGATCGGATTTGAAAAATCAACAATAGAAATGATTGAGGCATTTAGGGAAAGTAAGGCAAAAAAAGTTGTCGGCGGAGGGGACACAATCGCGGCGATTTCAAAATTGGGTGATCAAAAAGATTTTGATTTTATTTCAACAGGCGGTGGTGCGATGCTTGAATTTTTAGTAAATCGCACACTGCCGGGGATTGAAGTGCTCAAACATTAGAATGCAGAATGCAGAACAAAATCATTCCGATGACCATCGGGATGATTTCGTTGGTGATTGACAAGAAAATTTTTTCCTGTAATCTGACGATTAGAACAAAAAAGAGGTGCGTGTCAGAATGTCTACTCAGGAGACGAAATCAAAATCATTTGCGATAGCGACGGTGCTTTTTGTCGTGTTTCTCCTTTTTGCTCTTTTGTATGCGTGGTTGAGTAACGATGACGGAAAGAACGAAAAACAAACTGTTGTGCCATTAAATCAAGAGCAACTTTTGACCGATGAGCAGATTGGAAAATTATCAGAACGCTTGGCTCGAATTAAGCAGATTGTCAAAGAAGAAGACTTTAGGGCAGAATTCAGGAAAACATTGGATGAAGCAAAAAAATTACGTCAAGAAACGGACGATATTACGAAGGACATCTATGATCTTAAAAAACAATTTGATGAAATGCGTGTGCTTGTTAAGGAATTGGAACGCCTACTGTGTGAGAAAGGAATGATTCAAGACTGCAAATCTATTTAATTTTAAAACCCGCCATTATTTCAGGCGGGATTTAATTTTTTCTGTATTGTATGCGAAATTTTTTTTATCTCCCACGGCCTCATGTGGATTGGGGAAGAGCCAGACATGCGCATGTAATACCTCGTCACCCATAATTTTACTCCACACGGCATCTGTTCCAAACGCGCCTTGAAGCGCTTTTGCTAATTTTTGTATTACCAAGAAATAATGCGTAACATTACCCGCTGAAGAAGATTCACTCGGCAAGTCCCACACCCAACGATAATGTTTTTTGGGAATTACTTGCGTGTGCCCCGGCGATTGAGGATTAATATCCAAAAATGCCAAAAAATGTTCATCTTCATAGACGACATGGGCAGGAATTTCCTTTTTTGCGATTTTACAGAAAATACACTGTTCCATATGAATTAGTATGATGCATTATTTTTCTTGCCGCAACTAATTTATAATCATGGAATAAAAAACCACCTTAGAATTAGAAAAGGTGGCTTTGTTTTTTAAATCCTGTTAATCTTCAAAATCTGTAACGAACTCAAAATTTCCCGATTCGATTTCGTCTAAGGCTTTATTTACTTCTCTTGCGACCTCTTCTGGCGTTACATTTGGCTTTGAACCCGGGAAAAAGCTAAAGTTTTTGGCACCCATCTTTTGGAGCCGGCCTTTTAGCCGCTCTATCTGAGCGCCCATCTGAAGAAACCCTCGTATATTTCTGTGAAGAAATATACGCCTCTTATCTTCGTGTGTCAACAAACTAACTACCGGTATTTTCATCTACTTGACTTAAGTTTGATGTTCTATATCATATACTCTATAAATCCCCGAGAGGGGTTTTAATTTAGGTGTTAGGGAAAAAATTCTTAAATCATAAATCTAAAATCTTATGTCATTAGTAGAATATCTCAAAAGTACGCGAGGAGAGTTAAAACACGTTAGTTGGCCGAGACAAAAGCAAACGGCGTTTTTTACTGTTATTGTTATTCTTCTGTCTATAATAACTTCAGCGTTTTTAGGTTTTTTTGATTTTGTGTTTACGACATTATTAGATTTATTTGTAATTTAGAAAAATAAGAAGCGAAGCGACTATATTTTTCTTAACCCTGTTAAATAAATTTTTCAAAGAAAATTTAAAATTTGATAAACAAATTTTATTTAACAGGGTGCTCAAATTTATTATTCATTAACGTTCATATAAATTTGGCATGCCACGGCAAGAAATAAAACAAGATAAAAACTGGTACGCGATTCATACCTATGCAGGGTATGAGGCGGCGGTTGCGCGCAATTTAAAGCAGCGCGTTGAATCAATGGGCATGGAAGATAAAATTTTTAATGTTATCGTGCCGACCGAAAAAAAGATTCGTATAAAAGGCGGTAAGCGCGTTGAGGAAGAAGAAAAAATTTATCCCGGCTATGTGCTCGTGGAGATGATTGTCACCGACGATTCGTGGTATGTTGTTCGTAACACTCCGCGGGTAACAGGCTTTGTGGGTACGGGAGTGTATCCGGTTCCCGTGAACCCCAAAGAGGTAGAAGATCTTTTTAAGCGGATGAAAACGGATACCACGACACACAAAATTGATTTACAGATCGGTGAGTCGGTAATTATTGTAGATGGGCCCTTTAAAGAACAGGACGGCAAAGTAAGCGATGTAGATGAAGCGCGCGGGAAGATAAAAGTTCTTGTTTCAATGTTCGGGAGGGAAACCCCGGTTGAGCTTGACTTCTTACAAGTTAAAAAAATATAATCTACGAAACTGTACGAAAAAAGATACGAACAAATACGAAAAAATTTTGTAATACTTTCGTAACATCCCGTATCTTTTCGTAGGAAATTTTATGGCAAAAATTGTTAAAAAATTAAAATTGCAGCTTCCGGCCGGAAAAGCAACGCCAGCACCGCCAATCGGCCCTATACTGGGTCAGGCGGGAATAAATATCGGCGAGTTTGTAACCAAGTTTAACGAAGCTACCAGAGCCTCAATGGGAGAAACAGTCTCTGTCGTTGTTTCTGTATACGAAGACAGAAGTTTTGACTTTATTTTAAAAACTCCGCCCGCCTCATCGCTTCTTAAAAAAGCCGCAGGCATTGAAAAGGGTTCCGGAAAAGCGGGAACCCAAAAGGCAGGGAAAGTAACAAAAGCGCAAATCCGTGAAATCGCGGAAAAAAAGTTGCCGGACTTAAACGCGCACGGTATTGACGAAGCAATGAAAATAATTGAAGGAAGCGCCCGCAGCATGGGAATAGAAGTTGTATAAAAGTGATTTAATTAAAAACAAAAAACCCACAACAATGTTTGTGGGTTTTTATCTTATATCTTGCAAAGTCCTGCTTGGAATTTTAACGAGCACATCAAACATAAGTTTAAATTCACGCAGTTCGCCTTTTTCATAATATTCTCTATTGGTGGTATGCCACTCTATCCAATTAGCGACCGTTTTAAGCGGAAACAGAGTGTCCCCCGGGAATGGTTCAAATATAAGCGTAAGGTATATGCGATCTGCAATCGGCAGAAACAATTTATATATTTCTGCTCCGCCAATAATCATTATTTCAGGTTCTGCTTCTCGGTTTCTGTTATAAGAAATTGAAGACAGTGCCGCGGTAATAGCTTCTTGCATTGAATGCACCACAATGCATTTAGATGCAGTATAGTTTTTATCTCTTGTCAAAATAATATTGGTTCGTTTAGGAAGGGCGCGCCCTATGGACTCAAATGTTTTTCTTCCCATGATAATGGGTTTTCCTGAAGTAAGCTTAAAAAATCGCTTTCCATCGACTGGCTTTTCTCCCCAGGGCATTTTCCCCTTGTTCCCAATGACGTAATTCTCCGTCATCGCAACGACAAACGAGATGGTCATGTGCCGAATTCTCCACTTCGTTTCTTCAAAAAGTATATCATTTTTCAACATCATTATCCCCAACTCTTGTGATGACTGCGCTGTGTTATTATAAAAATATAAACATGCCTACCTTTGAAGACATTGTGAGTCCATCTACAAATTTAGAATCCCGGTTTGTTCCTGATTATAAAGATTTGAAAAATCTTATTGAGGAATGCCGAAGCGCCGGAAAAAGAATTGTACTTACGCAAGGAGTTTTTGACCTTGTTCACGAAGGGCACGCACTGTATCTGCAGAAAGCCCGTTCCTACGGAGATATTTTAATTGTTGGGGTAGATACCGACGAATTAACACGGAGAAGAAAAGGCCCCAACAGGCCAATTGTTCCTGAAAAAGAACGATTAAACATGCTTCTGCATCTTCGCCACGTAGATATCGTGACACTGCGAAACGCTGATGATGAAATTGGTGCATTAATTAAACTCGTGTGCCCAGATGTTTTGATTACTTCTGAATCAACTGCAGATTTTTCTAAAATCGGGCCGCCACCAGAAGCATACGATCCATATTGCAAACAAATTATCACTTTGCCGCACCAGGCAACAACTTCCACAACGGCACGCATTCGTCTGTTAAGCATTCAGGGGGCGGACCAGCTTGCGGGTCACTTGATAGAAAGAATTCCTCAACTTGTAAGGGATGCGCTTGCGGGGATAAAGGGAGAAAAATAATTTATTCGTTTGCATTTCTTTTTAATACTCGGCTTGATTGTATGCCGAGTTTTTATTATGCTCGGATGAGACAGTAAAAAAGAGGCAAGTTGTGTCAAGACAGCTCCTTGTTGGGTATATTCCTGTTTTACATGAAGGATATCTTAAGTTTTTTAGAAAGTATGCGGGAAGCGTTCTATATATCTTAGGTTCCGACTTTTTGCACTCATTTGAACATCTACAAAGAGATATACGGGCTATTTCCGCTCAAGATATGGCCGCAGCCATTTCCGCATTGTATATATTCCGTTCAGTGTATGTTCTTAACCGCTCATTTCTCCCATCATGCGTGGGAAGTCCCTTGCGGATTGTCATGCCCGATGAAGACGTATCTCGCGCTATCGCAAAAAAGTACTTTGTCGGCAGAGATATCCTGTTTGAATCAATTTTTTTGCGCTGGGATATGAAAAATACGACAAGCGAAAAAGAAATTTCTCCTGATAGAGTTATCTCGCAAAAGGCATTTGATGTGGAAATGATGGGGCATGCATTTGCGGAAGCAGAGAAAAGTCCTGATTGGTGGAGACAAGTGGGTGCGCTTGCCGTTAAAGACGGAAAGATACTCTTGTCCGCGTTTAACAAACACATGCCGCATCAGCAGTCTCTATATGTGTTTGGTGATCCGCGAAGCAACTTTTCATGGGGCAAGGGGGTGGAATTTTCAACCCCTGTGCATGCCGAACAAGGTGTTATCGCCGAGGCTGCAAAGCACGGAATTAGCACCGACGGGGCGTCTCTGTATGTGACCACATTTCCGTGTCCTCGTTGCGCAGGAGAAGTTGTTCGTGCTGGCTTTGCCCGCGTGTATTATTCCGAGGGGTATTCGCTTACTGGCGCGGAAGAAGTTTTTCGCGGCCACAATATTGAAATCGTTCGAGTAGATAGAAAAAACCCGATCACATAAGATCGGGTTTTAAATTCTGGTGACAACAGTTTTTCCGCGCCGTGCGCTTACAAGCTGTGCGTGCAAATGTGTCACGGAACTTCCCGTGCACTGGGGATTTCCGAAGCGGAGGAAAACAGTTCCCCCCGGAATTTTATATTTCTTAAGGATCCACATGTAGTGCTGAAGAAGTTCAGTCCATGCGTCTTTTGAAATATTGTTTAAAGACTCAATGTGTTTTTTGTATATCAGCAGAAAATGGAATTTCGCATTTTCGTACGGATACATATTTTTCGTTACCAACCAGCGTTTTCCTGTTTTCAGAATCCGTTTTTTATGATACGAACGGAGGTGTTTTGGGCAAAAAGGACACACGCCGTCTTTTTCAATTTGCTCAATTGCTTCACGGTACTTACCCCGGCGCGCATTGGGCACATATACTGATTTTTTCTTTTTTCTCATAATATTCTCATAATATTTCTTTTTTCTTTTAAAAGCAAAAAGCCGATACACAATCATGCATCGGCTTTGTAAAAGTTATACCGGTGTTGGTATTTTCATTCCTGGGTGGGGATCATAATCACTCAATTCAAAATGTTCTGGACGGAATTTAAAAATATCAGAAATATTTTTGTCTAACAAAACAGTTGGAAAAGGCCTTGGGGCGCGGGATAAAATTTCTTCTACATTCTCATACTGACTTTCATATATATGGACATCTGAAAATGTATAAACCAATTCGTTGAATGTGTAACCCGTTATGTGAGCAACCATCATGCCGTATGCTGCGTAGTGCACAAAGTTAAACGGAACCCCGACGGGTAAATCCCCGCTTCGCTGCACATGGTGCATGTCCATTTCTCCGTCGTCAGGGTACACGGCAAAATGAACAAAATTTCCATGGCAGGGGGCTACAACCGTGTCTCGCTGTCTTGTTTTTGATTGTAGGACTCGCGGCGGAAGCCAGGTGGTTGTCACATGGCTGCGCAAAAATGGCATGTCTTTTATTTGTTCTAGAAGCACTTCAATTTGATTAAGTGTCTTTCCGTTGGTATCTGGAAATCTCGCCATTACCTCACCATATGAACCATTTCCGAGGTCTCCTTCAGGAAGGCCAAATTTTGCGCAATGTTCCCCAGTTGTCCACCTATTCCACCACGAACAGCCAAACAATTTAAGCTCTTCATGGGTTCTTGCTCCATTCATAAAAGCAATAAATTCTCCCAGTCCATTTTTCCACATTTTTGAAAGACTGCGTTCAGTAATAAGAGGAAACCCATTCTCCATTTTAAATCGCATTTGATGGCCCAAAATCATACGGGATTCTTCACCATGAATTGGATGAACAACTCGGCCGCTCTTCATGATATGGGCAAGTAGTTCATGATATTGAGTGTCCACTGTTCGCTCGTGATATGGCTTGTACGTAATCGGCATGGACGGCATCCTCCAATATTTTATTTCTAAAAATAGTGTACTTCTAAATTATATAAATGCAAATTTTTCTTGCGGTACGATGATTTTTTATTCGCGTCAATGTTATGACACGGGGCTTTTGTTATACAATAGTACTTAGATTTTTTGGGAGTGGTGTGCAATGAACGGGAGAGGAAAATTTGTTGTTATTGATGGCGGGGATGGAACGGGAAAAAGTTCTGCGGTACTGCATCTTGTACAAGAATTAAAAGGAATGCCTGTTCTTTTCACTCGTGAGCCAGGCGGAACTGTGTTTGCTGAACAGATTCGTGACTTGTTGCTTCAAGATCGAAAAGGAGAACATGTTTTTGCAGAAACAGAACTTATGCTGTTTAGCGCGGCGCGCATGCAGCATATGGGAAACACGGTTATTCCGACCCTCAAAGAAGGACGACATGTAATTTCTGACAGATTTTCTCTCTCCACGATTGCGTATCAGCTGTATGGAAACGGGCGGGGAGATCTCGTGAAATTTTTTGAGATGCTTGATACGGTTGCGGTAAGCGGGTGTGTGCCCGACTTATATATAGTTCTTGATGTTGATACCGATACCGCGCTTCTCCGTCGGCAAAAAGCGGGGGGTCTTACCCGATTTGATAAAAAGGCGGCGGATTTTCACAGAGCAGTGCGTGCAGGGTTTCTTGAACATTTAAACAGATATCCGTATGGGGTAGTAGTTGATGCTTCAAAATCTGAGGTGGAAGTGCAACAGGAAGTTCTAAAAATAGTTAAAAATTTTTTAAAAATTTAAGATAAGAAAAAAGCCCAACAGTGGGCTTTTTGTTTATAGGACGAATGTTACAATATACAAGTATGTATGAGGAAATAAGAGTGTTATTAAAAGGTGTGCTTAAGGAACTGGGGGTACAAACGGATGAAATTCACATTGAACGTCCGGCTGATTTTTCTCATGGAGATTTTGCGAGCAATGTTGCGATGCAGTATGCCCCAAAAGCAAAAAAGAATCCAAGGAAACTAGCAGATGAAATAGTCTCTGAAATACAAAAAAAACTTTCAAAAGAAATTGAAAAAGTAGAAGTCGCCGGGCCTGGGTTTATTAATTTTTATCTCTCAAAAGAATATTTTGCAAACAAAATAAATACAATTCTGAAAGAGGGAGAGGTAAAAAAGGACAAAAATGGGAATATAAAAGGCTTTGGTAAGAATAAATCGTCCGAAAATAAAAAAGTAATTATTGAATACACCGACCCGAATCCGTTCAAAGAATTTCATATCGGGCATTTGATGAGCAACGCCATTGGAGAGTCGCTCGCGCGCGTTGTTGAATTTTCGGGTGCGGAAGTAAAGCGAGCGAACTATCAGGGGGACGTGGGGCTTCATGTTGCAAAGGCAATCGGTGGGCTAATAGAAAAAATTCCAGATTTAAAAGAAACTGTTGGGAAAATATCAGATTATGAATTCGGAAAAAAAATTTTTGAAGCATACTCCTATGGTTCTAAACTTTACGAAGAAAATGAAGTTTTTAAAGAAAGAGTTAATAAGATTAACAAACTTGTTTATGAAAAATCTGACAATTTTATTAATGAAATATATAGCCGAGGCAGAGAAGGAAGCCTTGATGGCTTTGAAATATTATATAAAGTGCTCGGCACAAAATTTGATTTTTATTTTTTTGAAAGCAAAACCAGCTCGATTGGTCTAAAAATTGTTGCAGAGCACTCTGATATTTTTGAAAAAAGCGACGGGGCAGTCATATTTCGTGCAGAGAAATTTGATACAACGCTTCATACAAGAGTATTTGTAACAAAAGAAGAATTGCCGACATATGAAGCAAAAGAATTGGGACTTGCTAAAATGAAATATGAAAAATACCCCTACGATATTTCTTTCGTTGTGACGGGAAATGAGGTGAAGGATTATTTTCGCGTTGTGCATAAGGCTATGGAGCAAATATTCCCGGAGTTAGCAGAAAAAACTAAGCATATTCCACACGGCATGTTGCGGCTTCCTACGGGGAAAATGTCCTCACGGACGGGGAATGTTATTTCTGCTGTATCTTTGCTTTCCGAAGTGAGGCAGGGGGCGCTTCTCAAGATGCAAAACACTGATTTAAAAAATAAAGAAGAAGTTGCCGAGCAAGTTGCGGTTGGAGCGGTAAAATATTCTGTTTTACGGTCATCCGCAGGAAGTGATATTATTTTTGATATTGAAAAATCAATTTCGTTTGAAGGCGATTCGGGTCCGTATTTGCAGTATACGCACGCACGCGCCAATTCCGTGATTGAAAATGCACAAAGAGAAAAAATAAAACCATCAGTTAAAAAAATTCCTCAAAAAATTACAGATGTTGAAAAACTTTTAGACAGATTTCCTGAAATAGTTGTTCGTGCATATGAAGAGCACGAACCGCATTACATTGCTACCTATTTAATACAGCTTGCAGGAGCATTTAACGCATTTTATGCGAAAGAAAGAATCGTAGATGCGGGAGAGGAAGCGCCATACCGCCTTGCGCTTACTAAGGCGACTGCAACGGTATTAAAAAACGGCTTGTGGCTTTTGGGAATTGAAGCACCAGAGAAAATGTAGCATCATTCATATTTATATACTCAATATATGCCTCCTGAAAAAATACAGAAAAGCATCGTGGCCCAGAAGGAAGAAGAAATTCTTTCTTTTTGGGATGCACATAATATTTTCAAAAAATCTCTTGAGAAAAAGTCTCCGAAGGGTGATTTTGTGTTTTACGACGGCCCGCCATTTGCCACCGGCCTACCACACTACGGGCATTTGCTCGCAAGCACAATAAAAGACGTCATTCCCCGCTACAAAACAATGCGGGGTTATCATGTGCGGCGAGTGTGGGGGTGGGACTGCCACGGGCTCCCCGTTGAAAACCTGATTGAAAACGAGCTCGGACTTGAGCGAAAAAAAGACATTGAAAAATACGGCGTGGAAAAATTCAACGAGGCGGCAAAGAACAGTGTTTTGCGATATGACTCCGAATGGAAAAAAATCATTCCTCGCCTCGGCAGATGGGTGGATATGGAGAATGATTACCGCACGATGGATGCCAAATATACCGAGTCAATCTGGTGGGCGTTTAAAACACTCTACAACAAGGGCCTCACCTATGAAGGGTATAAATCAATGCACATTTGTCCGCGATGTGAAACGACACTTGCAGTCTCTGAAGTGGGGATGGGGTATAAGGACATCACGGATATTTCGGTGACGGTGAAGTTTGAATTAGAGAGCCCTGTCGGAAGCCCTTCGGGCTCCAACAGGGCAAGCGAGAAGGTTTACCTTCTCGCTTGGACGACAACTCCGTGGACGCTTCCGGGAAATGTGGCGCTTGCGGTGAATGAAGATATTGAGTATGTAAAAATCAGAATTAAAAATAACGAATCGCACACGGCTGGTCTTTATATTCTTGCAAAAAAACAAGCAGAGAGAACTTTAAAAAGTTATGAATATGAAATTATAGATGAATTTAAAGGAAAAGAGTTGGTTGGGAAAAAATACAAGCCGATTTTTAATTATTATTCGGACGCGCTTGTTCTTAAAAACAGGGAAAACGGCTGGAAGGTATACGCCGCTTCGTTTGTAAGCACGGAAGAAGGAACCGGTATCGTACACATCGCTCCGGCATTCGGTGAAAATGACATGGAATTGGGGAAGACGCATAAACTCCCATTTATCCAGCATGTTTCTTTTGATGGGGTGTTTAAATCGGAAGTGGAAGATTTTAAAGGGTTGCCGGTAAAGCCCAAGCACGACCACCAGGCAACCGACATAAAAATTATTCAGTATCTTGCGCATCACAATCTCTTATTTTTAAAAGAAAAAATTACGCACGCGTATCCGCATTGCTGGCGGTGCGATACGCCGCTTCTCAATTACGCGGCGTCGTCATGGTTTGTGAAAGTAGTCGCGCTGAAAAATACACTTGTCGCCCTAAACAAAAAAATAAAATGGATTCCGGATTCAATGCGGCTTGGCCGATTTGGAAAATGGCTTGAGGGAGCTCGCGACTGGGCCATATCTCGTTCACGATTCTGGGGGGCGCCTATTCCTGTGTGGCGGTGTGAATTGTGTAAAAAAGATGAAATTATTGGAGGACTAGACGATATAAAGAAAAAAATTATCGGCTCCGGTAATCATTATTTTATGATGCGGCACGCGCAATCAAAAAATAATGTTTTGAATATTGTAAATTCTGTTCCTCGTGAAGAATATGGCCTCTCGGAAAAAGGGAAAAAAGACGCGCGAGAAGCCGCGGCGTTTCTTAAAGACAAGCGGATTGATATAGTTATTGCCTCGCCGATTCCACGCGCGCGTGAAACGGCAGAGATTGTTGCAGGTGTCTTACATGTTCCCAACGCAAGTATTTTCTCAGATGAACGACTCACAGAGGTCGGGGTCGGGGAGTTTGACAGAAAATCAATTGATGCGTATCGAGGACACTTTTCTTCTGCGCTTGAGCGTTTTACGAGACGTCCTCCGGGGGGCGAAAATCTTTTGGATGTCAAAAAAAGAGTAGGCGATTTTCTTGCCGACATTGACAAGAAATATAGTAATAAAAACATTTTGCTTGTAACTCACGCGGACACTGCCTGGCAGATATTTGCCGCCGCGGAGGGATGGAATATCGCACAGGCACTGAGCGCGCGAAAACCAAAAGAAGATTTTATGAAAAATGCCGAAGTGCGCGCCTTGCCGTACGCACCGCTTCCGAGGGGCCCTGAATACGAACTCAATGTGCACCGTCCGTTTATTGATGCCGTGGAACTTAGATGCGAATGCGGAGGGGTAATGAAGAGAATTCCAGAGGTGTTTGACTGCTGGTTTGAGTCTGGCTCAATGCCATTCGCGCAGTTTCATTACCCGTTTGAAAACCAAAAATTGTTTAAAAGAAATTTTCCCGCGCATTTTATTGCTGAAGGGCTGGATCAGACGCGCGGATGGTTTTATACCATGCTTGTGCTCTCGGCTGGTCTTTTCGGCAAGAGTGCGTTTAACTCCGTCATTGTAAACGGGCTTATCCTTGCCGAGGACGGACAGAAAATGAGTAAGAAATTGAAAAATTATAGAGACCCCGTGGACGTTATTAATGCCTACGGATCGGATGCGCTCCGATATTATCTACTCGCTTCTCCGGTCGTGCGCGCTGAGGACCTCAATTTTTCTGAAAAAGATGTTCAGGAAATTATGAATAAAGTAATTGCTCGTCTTCGTAACGTCTATTCATTTTATGAATTATATGATGGAGGCAAGATGGCCCTAAAACCGATTGTGTTGCCTAACCCAACTCACATTCTTGATCGTTGGATTTTGATACGGCTAAAAGAACTTGTGAACAAAGTAACCTATGCTCTTGAGCATTATGAATTAGATAGGGCAGTTCGGCCAATAGGTGATTTTATTGAAGATTTGTCTATTTGGTATATACGGCGCTCCCGAGACCGTTTTAAAGAAGAAGACAGTGAAAATAAAAATGGGCCGCTTGCTACAGTTCGATTTGTGCTCTCGGAGCTTTCAAAAATTATGGCGCCGTTTACGCCGTTTATTGCTGATGAGATATATAGAAAAATTATTTCACAAAAAGAAGCGAAAAGTGTTCATCTGGTTTCTTGGCCTAAAGAAGAGGCGAGTATTCCGGTATGGCCGAATTTTATGGCCCTCGTTCACCGATTGTTTGGGACGCATGAAGATTTACGAGTGTTAGGAGATATGCAGCGGGTGCGGGAAATCGTATCTCTTGCTCTTGAGGCGCGGCAAAAAGCGGGTATAAAAGTACGCCAGCCTCTTCAAATGTTGAGAATCAAGAATCAAGAATCAAGAATCAAGGAAAACCTTGAGCTCATAGAACTTATTAGAGAAGAATTAAATGTTAAAGAAATTATTTTTGGCGCTAATGTTGAAACCGACGTTGAGTTGGATATTGAAATAACCGAAGAACTTAAAAAAGAAGGAGAATTACGAGAGCTTGTGCGATATATACAGGATTTGCGAAAGAAGGCGGAACTGCTTCCGTCACAAAAAATTGACATTGCCGTTCATACGAGCGATGAGGGGAAGGTGTTTATTGAGTTGTTTGCTGATCAATTGAAAAAATCAGCTTCACTCAGTGGCATTGTGTTTGAGCATGTAGATGGGGGCAACGTTACCATCGGCAATCTCTCGTTCGTTATTCGTATAAAAATATGACGCATACAAAATATCATACCGAAGCAATTGTGCTCGGAGGGGCCATTTCAGACGAGGCGAGCAGAACTCTCTATCTTTTAACGAAAGAATTTGGATTTATTACCGGGTATGTTCGCGGGGTAAGGGAGGTTTCTTCAAAGTTGCGTTACAGTCTTCAAGATTTTTCTTACGCGTACATTGACCTAGTGCGTGGCAGCGGGGGGTGGCGTGTTGTAAGCGCCGTTCATATAAAAAATATTTTTAATGCATCTTACATCCTTGAACAAGAGTCTTTTTTTGTTGTCGGCAGAATAGTAAATCTTATTAGGCGGCTTATAAACGGAGAAGAGAAAAATGAAATGCTTTTTAACGACACTCTCAAAGGATTTCTAGCGCTTACCTCGGGGGAGTTAACAAACGAGGATGTTCGCGCCATGGAAGTGGTACTGGTGATGAGAATTTTAAATCATCTTGGATATTGGGGAGACGACGCGACACTTTCTCCGTTTTTGGTTGGAGATGTAACAAGCCCCGAACACATTGAGCGAATTAAAAAAGAAAAACCCCGCGCAATCGGAGCGATAAACAAGGCGCTGCAGGAGACGCAACTGTGATAGGTATTAGGTCGCTAGGGTATAGGAAAAGAAAAAAGCCGAGCTTCATCTCGGTTTTTTATACCAAATACCTGATGCGAGTCCTTGTTGACAAAAAAATGTAATAATATAGTTTGTTAAACAGAATGCTGGTGGAGGAACATGATGCGAACAAAGACCCTCGGCTTACTTTCTGTTGTTTTTCTTTTCCCGATTTTAAGTGCGTCATGTACTATGGATCCAAACAGTTGTTGGTTGGACGGGTATAGCAAGAATCCGTGCACGATTATCGGAGTAATGCAAGAAAGAGCCAAGTCAGCGGAAGGGAAAGCGATTCAAAAAGAAAGGGAACGCGCGGAAGAAAAAGCTTGGGCCGAAAAAATCGCGGACCCAGAGTTTCAGGAGCGTCTTAAGGAACAATTAAGGCTACGGCGTGAAGCCTGTTTGGCACGCACGTTGGAACGTGCGGCTGGGTCGAATGAATCATCCGGATCCGGTTTGGCACACGATTGCTACTAAAGTATTTTGTTAGCCGCACAGAAATGATGCGGCTTTTGTTTTAAATAAGATGACGGTTCTTTTTTAAACACCGAGTGCAGATTTTAAAACGTTTCTTATTAGGAAAAGTCGCCCATTGGAGGTTTGGATGTTTTCGCACCATGCCGGTCGGATTAAATTTTGTGGCGCGGGTGCGGTTGCTGTACCCGCCGCCCATCATAGAACCCTTTTCACAAACGTAGCATTGTTTTGCCATAATAATATTAAATTCTAAATATTAAACTCAAAAATTCAAAACTGTTTAGGATTTAGTATTTTTGATTTCGGATTTCCTATTTTAGCACAGCATGTTAAAATGGGCAAATGGATCCTATAAATTTCATTTTTGCCATCGCGATTCTTCTTATGTCCGTTATCGCGCACGAAGTGTCCCATGGATATGTGGCGCAGCTTTTGGGAGACCCGACTGCGCGGCTTGCGGGAAGACTTACGCTTAATCCCTTGCCGCATCTAGACATGATGGGCTCGCTTATAGTTCCTGTACTTACATTTTTTCTCGGGGGATTTATTTTTGGCTGGGCAAAGCCGGTTCCCTACAATCCCTATAACATGAAAAATCCGCGCCGAGACGGCGCGCTTGTTGCCGCTGCAGGCCCCCTTACGAATATTGCCATTGCGGTAGTTTTTTCAATACTTATTCGTTTTGCTCCAGCACTCGGACTTCCGGCATCGTTTATTGAAATCGCAAGCATTGTGGTATTTCTCAATATCTTGCTGGCCTTTTTTAACCTGGTTCCCGTGCCGCCGCTTGATGGCTCAAAAATTTTATTTGCGATTCTGCCGTGGCGCCTTCAGTTTATTCAGGAGTTTTTAGAGCGATACTGGTTTGTCGCCATCTTCATTCTCATTTTGTTTTTGTGGCGACTTTTTTTACCCATTATCTTTTATGTATTTCAACTCGCAACGGGGCTTCCTTTTGCCTAGGTCTTTTTCTATAGTTAAGAGCCACTTGCGCTTTTATTTTCGAAATGATACATTTTTATGTACTTGTATTTAACAAAATAATGAACGGTGAGTATATTTTGTTTAACCAAGCACATAAAGCGTTATGTGCTCGGTGCGCAAAAATTATAGTCATTAATATTTCTTAATTTTTGGCATGTCTACAATAAACCAATTAGTAAAACGAAAGAGGACGAAAACTCAAAAAAAATCAAAAGCAGTTGCTCTGCAACGAGGTTTTAACGTGCTTAAAAATCGTCCCATTAGATTTTCTTCTCCGTTTAAGCGTGGTGTATGTACGCAAGTAAAAACCACAAACCCCAGAAAGCCGAACTCGGCAGTTCGTAAAATTGCTCGTGTGCGTCTTACAAATGGTATGGAAATTACCGCCTACATTCCGGGTGAAGGGCACAATCTGCAGGAACACTCTGTGGTATTAGTTCGCGGTGGCAGAGTGAAGGATATCGGCGTTCGATACACCATCGTGCGGGGGGTGTTTGATACAGAAGGTGTTACAAAACGCCGCCAGGGTCGCAGTTTATATGGAGCAAAAAGACCTAAGGCATAATTTCAGATTGCAGATTTCAGATTTGTTTAATAACGTAAATCTTATATCTTAAATCTTACATTGTTCATGCGTCGTCCAGTAAAAAAGAAAAAAGTACTATCGCCTGATTTTGTTTATAATTCGACAAAGGTGGAGAAATTTATTAATCATGTGATGAAACGCGGACAAAAAGAAACCGCGCGCGGCATTGTCTATGGAGCGTTTGATATAATAAAGGAAAAAGAAAAAACAGAAAATCCGCTTGAGGTGTTTGATAAGGCAATTAAAAATGTAGGACCCCTCGTAGAGGTGCGCTCTCGCCGTATTGGAGGCGCAAACTACATGGTTCCTCGTGAAGTAAAAGCAGATCGTCGATTTGCGCTTGCTATGCGCTGGATTTTAGAGGCGGCACGCGGTAGAAAAGGTGCTCCCATGAGGGAAAAGCTTGCGGAAGAATTAACCGCGGCAAGCAAAGGACAGGGCCCTGCAATCACTAAAAAAGAAAATACCCACAAAATGGCAGAGGCAAACAAAGCATTTGCCCATTTTTCTTGGTAGAATTTTATTCAGGTTATTCGGGTAACTCATTTGTGTTACTCGGATTATTATTATGGACAAAGAAAGAAAATACCCACTAGAAAAAGTAAGAAATTTTGGCATTATCGCCCACATTGACGCCGGCAAGACCACAACTTCCGAGCGGGTTCTTTTTTATACAGGAGCAACGCATAAAATTGGTGAGGTACATGAAGGGGATACGGTTACCGACTGGATGGAGCAGGAACGAGAGCGCGGCATCACGATTACCGCCGCGGCGATTACCTGTTTCTGGAAAAAAACAGACGCATCAAAAGACCCCGAAAATTTTTATCGCTTTAATATTATTGATACTCCAGGCCACATTGACTTTACTGCGGAAGTAAAACGCTCATTGCGGGTGCTTGATGGGGCCGTTGTTGTTTTTGACGGTGTTGCCGGTGTTGAGCCACAATCGGAGACTAATTGGCGATATGCAGATGAAGGCAAGGTGCCGCGCGTTTGTTTTATAAACAAACTTGACCGAATGGGGGCCAGTTTTGAAAAATCATTTGCCTCAATTTTAAACCGCCTTTCTCCAAAGGCGGTACGGATGCAAATTCCCATTGGGGAAGAGGAAAAACATGAAGGAGTCGTCGATCTTTTAAAAATGAAAGGGTATCACTTTGAGGGCGACATGGGAATTGAGGTAAAAGAAGTTGAAATTCCAGAGCATTTGAAAGAATCTGCGGAAAAATTTCGCAAAGAAATGGTGGAGAAGATTGTCGAAAATGATGAAACACTCATGAACGCGTATCTTGAAGGGAAGGAGGTACAGATTGATGAGTTAAAAAAAGTTTTGAGAAAGGCAGTAATTGCAAATGAAATTTTTCCGGTATTTTGTGGTTCTGCGCTTAAAAACAAAGGCGTACAGCTTGTGCTTGATGCGGTTGTCGATTATCTTCCCTCTCCACTTGAAGTGCCTCCCGTTATCGGAGTCCACCCAAAAACGGGTGAAGAACTTGTCAGGAAACCTTCTGATGAAGAGCCGTTTGCGGCACTTGCCTTTAAGCTTCAAGCAGATCCATTTGTTGGCATGCTCACATTTTTTAGGGTCTATTCAGGTACAGTGGAGTCGGGAACATATATTTACAATTCTACAACAGGAGAAAAGGAGCGCCTTGGTCGCATTGTGCGTCTTCAGGCCGATAAACGGGAAGAGGTAAAAAAAGTATATGCCGGAGAAATTGCGGCCGCTGTAGGACTTAAAAATACAAAAACATCTCACACGCTTTGTGATGAAAACAATCCCATTGTTCTTGAACAAATAACATTCCCGCTTCCGGTTGTCTCTATGAGAATTGAACCGAAGACAAAAGCCGATCAGGAGAAAATGGGCATGGCTTTGAAGCGGCTCTCTGATGAGGATCCAACATTTAAAATAACAAGTGACCCTGAGACTCTTGAAACGGTCATTTGGGGAATGGGAGAGCTTCATCTTGAGATTATTGTTGACCGCATGAAGCGCGAATTTTCTGTTGGAGCAAACACCGGCGCTCCGCAAGTAGCATATCGAGAAACTGTTACGACTGAGGCAGAGGCTGAATCAAAATACATTCGTCAAACAGGCGGTCGGGGGCAATACGGTCATGTGAAACTCACAGTGAAACCACTTCCTCAGTTTGAAGAAGGCGCCAAAGTTCCAAAAAACGCGAAACGAGAACAAGGTTTTGAATTTATAAACAGTGTTAAGGGCGGAGTAATTCCCCAGGAATATATTCCTGCTGTTGAAAAGGGTGTGCGAGAAGGCATGAGCCGCGGAATTCTTGCCGGGTACCCCGTTGTTGACGTCTCGGTTGACCTCTATGACGGCTCATATCACGAGGTTGATTCTTCTGAAATCGCGTTTAAAATTGCAGGTTCCATGGCATTTCAAGACGCGGCAAAACGAGCAAAGCCCGTTATTCTTGAGCCAATCATGAAAGTGGAGGTGGTAACTCCCGATAAATTTATGGGTGACATTACGGGGCACTTGAGTTCAAGACGCGGACAGATTGAAGAAATGGAAGACAGAGGAATGCTGAAGGCAATCCGCGCGAAAGTACCGCTTTCTGAAATGTTCGGCTACATCACAACGCTTCGCTCAATGACCGAGGGCCGTGCGACATTCGTAATGGAATTTCACGAATACGCGATAGTGCCTAGAAATGTTGCGGATGAAATTATTGCGTCTAGGAAATAGTAATTTATATTTTATTGCGTTATAAAAGGAACAATTCATACGGATTGTTCCTTTTGTTTGACAAGATGGCTACTATAATGTACTTTTTATATTAGATTTTTGGAGGCTTATTTGAAATGAATTTCATTCGGATTCTCACCATTGTTGGACTTACGCTCCTTGTTTCATGGATTCCTGTTGCAACCGCAGCGACATTATTTGTGCCGACGGAAGAGCACGTAGCGATCGTCAAAATGTTTATGATTTATATGTTTTTGCCCGGGATTTTGTGTACAGTCTTTGTTTCTGAATGGGAACGGAGAAAAGATATAAAAAAAGGAGCGGCGAATGGCTCAATATAGCAGAGGGCAAATTAATACGCTCAAGGAATTACGGAAAATTCTTTTTGAGCATGGATTTGGAATTTACAATATTCTGAAGAGGTACAGAAAACACTCATTTGAATTTATTGCAGTAAAGACAAGTGGTACCCTATTTGAATCAGCAGTCATTCGGCTTTGGAGAGGTAAGGTGCGAATTCAATTTTTGGAAATGGATAATGCGTGGGATAAACAACTCGTTAATCAGGTTTTGTCTCTAGAAAGAAAAAATCAAACAGACTTTTCTCCCGTGTTTTTTGGAAAAACATTTCGGAATAATCATAATTCTCACTTACCCTCTTTCTATTGGCATGAATTTACTTATAAGCGAGAGATGCAAAAAACGGGGCTAGAGAATGTTGCTCAACAGTTTAAAAATGCTGGGATTGTCCTTAAAAAAGGCTCACGCGCGCTGTCATAACAGCGCGCTTTTGTTTACTTGACTACTTTGTGCGCCTTTTGCTATAGTAATATCTAATCGCTTTGCGCGTGTTTTTTAGTGCATTTACATAATTATTAATAAAAATAATCATAAAACGTGTAACGTGTAACTTAGAACGCAAGAAAATTTAACTTTATCATTCTTGTGTTACGTGTTTTACGCTACAAGTTTCAAGAAAACCATGGCAGAAAAATTTAACAGAGCAAAGCCGCACGTAAACGTCGGCACCATCGGTCACGTTGACCACGGTAAGACCACACTTACCGCAGCAATTTTAAACGTTCTTAATCTTGCCGGACAGAAGGTAAAATTAAAAAGAGTGGATGAGATAGACTCCGCGCCAGAAGAAAAGGCGCGAGGGATTACGATTGCGCTTTCTCACAACGAGTACGAAACCGATGCTCGCCACTATGCGCACATTGATGCTCCTGGACACGCCGACTACATCAAAAACATGATTACCGGCGCAGCGCAGATGGATGGCGCGATTTTGGTTGTTGCAGCAACCGATGGTGTGATGCCACAGACGCGCGAGCACATTCTCCTTGCAAAACAAGTCGGAGTTCCAAAAATTATTGTTTTTCTTAACAAAGTTGACCAAGTAGATGATAAAGAACTGATTGATTTGGTTGAAGAAGAAGTGCGAGAACTGCTCGATAAATACCAATTTGACGGCAAAAACGCTCCCGTTATTCGTGGTTCTGCGCTCAAGGCGCTTGAGGCAAAGTCAAAAGATGATGAGGCGGCAAAGCCTGTATTGGAGCTTGCAAAGACGCTCGATGATTATATTCCGCTTCCCGTGCGTGAATTAGACAAGCCGTTTTTGATGCCCGTTGAAGACATTTTCTCAATTGAAGGTCGCGGTACTGTTGCAACCGGAAGAATTGAACGAGGAAAAATAAAAGTGGGTGAGGAAATTGAAATCGTTGGAATTAAACCAACGGCAAAGACGACCATTACCGGAGTTGAAATGTTTAATAAATCTCTTGACGAGGGAATGGCGGGAGACAATGCTGGAATTCTTTTGCGGGGCACGAAAAAGGAAGACATTACCCGCGGACAAGTACTTGCAAAACCCGGCTCAGTTACTCCTCACACTGAATTTGAGACTGAAGTATATGTGCTCAAAAAAGAAGAAGGCGGACGGCACACTCCGTTCTTTAAAGGCTACAAACCGCAATTTTATCTCCGAACGACTGACGTGACTGGTGATGTGACACTTCCCGAAGGAGCAGAAATGGTGATGCCTGGAGATACTGCGAAACTCAAAGTGAAACTTATTGTGCCCGTTGCGCTTGAAGAACAGCAGCGATTTGCCATTCGTGAAGGAGGAAAAACTGTTGGTGCGGGTGTTGTAACGAAAATCATCGCCTAAACTATTGCAAATTGTAAAAAACTACTTCATAAATTTGAAATTTGCAATTTGAAATCTTAAATCATTTGACACTGTGGTAACTGCAACAAAAAAACCTAAAAAGAAAAAAATCGCTCCCGCGCGTAAAACAACTGCTAAAAAACCAGTTGTTACTAAGATAAAACCAAAGGTTGTAGTTTCAGAAAAAGAAGAGGAGTCGGCAGATGCGGGGAGGTTGCGCATCAGAGTTTCTGCCTATGAACACAAATTACTTGATTCAAGCGTAAAACAAATTATTGACACGGCGCTTCGGCATGGCGCAAAAATACGCGGGCCGGTGCCACTTCCCACTGAGATAAAGAAATACACCGTAAACAGAGCGGCGTTCGTATATAAGAATGCTCGAGAGCAGTTTGAGATGAGGACTCATAAGCGGCTTATAGACATAATCAATCCATCTCATCCGCTTATTGAAGCACTTACTAATCTTACGCTTCCCTCCGGAGTCTCCATTGATGTGAAGATGCTTTAAAACAAGGAGCGTAAGTGGCCACGCTTTTAAAAAGCGATCCGTGTCACAGAAATAGCATTCAAAAACAAAAGCAGTTCTATCCAAGACTGCTTTTGTTTTTTTGGTGGACTATACTGTTTTTAATGAGCGGATGCTATGAAAAAACTCCCGACAGGGAGATTTGTCAAACTTTTTAATTTAATGTTGCTTTAATTTAACGAACATAGACCACGAATATATCAGCTGCTCTGAAACAATTTGTTCATCCGTTGGAAAATCTTGCGTATTCGTTCTGGAAAGTACCCTTCCAGTTACTGGATCTACAATAGCCACCGTGACTCCAAAATAGCCCTCATCGGATATTTTTCCTAATTCGTTTAAAAAATTGCCGATATTTCGCATATCAAGGATTTTGATATCAGCAATTAAATTGATATCAATTTTTTCGTCTTTGACGTTACGAATGTCCCACGCGCCTTCTTCGTCTTCATAGCCTAGCGCTTTTCGTGTGCCGTCCAACAGCTTTTTTACTCGGGAATTCATTACGCCCTCGTTTCTACGTCAAATGCGGCTTTCTGCTTAATATAACAATTATTAAATTGATACAGTTTCCTTGCATTCTTTTTATATTCCTGTATACTCTTTTCCATATATCCGCCTATTCGGCAGGATAGCTACGTACGCCCTTAAAAAAAGGGCGGACCAATGGCACTGGTTTCTTTGAAACTGCGCCATTGAGCGCATTTTTTAAACTATGAAATTTCTTTTAGGAACAAAACAACATATGACTCAATTTTTTGATGAGTCTGGGCGCGCGTATCCCGCAACGCTTGTGAGCGCCGGGCCTGTTACTGTTATTCAGGTTAAGACAAAAGAAAAAGATGGCTACACCGCGGTTCAGGTTGGTCTGGGCACTACTAAAAAAATCGGAAAAGCTCTCAAGGGACATTTTACAAAAGACGGTAAAGAACTTGGCGCCTTTCGTCATGTTAAAGAATTTAGACCAAAAAATAAAAACGAAAGTGCCTCGCTTTCTGTGGGGAGTTTAGTTGATGCGGCCGTGTTTGAACCCGGAGATAAAATAGCAGTATCAGGTATAAGTAAGGGCAAGGGGTTTCAGGGCGTGGTGAAGCGGCATGGATTTAAGGGGGGTCGGCGAACGCATGGACAAAAACACTCCGAGCGTGAAGCAGGTTCAATTGGTGGAGGTGGTCGTGCCGGTGGACGAGTCGCGAAAGGGATGCGTATGGCGGGACGTATGGGAGGAGAGCGGGTAACGGTACAGAATTTAAAAGTCCTTGCGGTAGACAAAGAACACAACCAACTGTTAATTTCAGGGGCTGTGCCTGGTCGCAGAGGAACGCTTATTGAGATACGAGGAGAATAATCAATTTCAGATTTCAGATTTATAAATTTTATATCTTAAATCATAAATCTTAAATTATTTAACATGGAATCCGTAATATACAATCAATCTGGTCAAAAGACGGGAAGCATAAAACTTCCAGAGAAGGTTTTTGGCCTGCCCTTTAACAGTGATATGGTGCATGAGGTTGTTGTTTCTATGCAAAGCAATGCTCGGTTTGGAACTGCGGACACTAAAGACAGAAGCGCCGTGCGCGGGGGTGGAAAAAAACCGTGGCAGCAAAAAGGAACAGGCCGAGCAAGGCACGGATCACGACGTTCTCCAATTTGGCGCGGAGGAGGCATTACTTTTGGACCAACTACAGAAAAAAAATATGAGCGTAAAATAAACAAAAAAGTGAGAGTTAAAGCACTGTTCATGCTCATTTCTAAAAAATTACACGACGGAGAACTTTTGTTTGTGGACCGCATTGTTCTTGCAGAGGCCAAGACCAAAAACGCAAAAGAGATTCTTGAGAATTTAAGTACAGTTTCCGGTTTCAGTGGTTTAAAAACAAAAAAGAAAAATTCTGCATGCATTTATATTTCCGAAAAAGACAAGAAGACAGAAAGAAGTTTTAATAACTTTGGCAATATATTAGTTGCGCCTGTTACCTCCATGAACCCCCTTGATGTGGCAAAATACAAATATGTTGTTATTACTGACCCGGAAAAAAGTGTTGCATTTCTTGTAAAAAAGATTAAAAATGCTAAAAACTAATCATATTCTATGGCTTTGTTAGATATTTTAAAAAAGAAAAAAGAAAAAAAATCCGTTTCTGAAAAAAGTACAAACACGTCCGAAATGGGTCTTGAAAAAAAGAAGCCAAAGGAAAAGAAAAAAAAAGAGATGGCTAAAAAAATGCCTGCAAGCGCCGATTCGGGAAAGACTGAAAAATTCTCGCATATCATTATTCGTCCTCGCATTACCGAAAAGGCTTCCGCGCAGAGCGGGGGAAATTCGTATACATTCGAGGTTTCAAAAAGCGCGAACAAAATACAGATTAAAAACGCGATACAAGAAGTGTATGGCGTAGAACCTATTAAGGTAAATGTGATTAATGCGAAACCAAAAGCAAAAATGGTTAGAAATATTTGGGGGAAAACTGCTTCATACAAAAAAGCAATTGTGTTTTTAAAAGACGGTGATAGTATAGAATTCGTTTAATTAGGCACTAGGCGTTAGGCGCTAGGCATTAGAAAAACGATATTCCTAAAGCCTAAAGCCTAAAACCTAAAACCTCGTGTTATGCGCAAAGCTAAACCAACAAGTCCAGGGAGAAGAGCCGCAGTCTTTGTTTCATACAGGGATTTTCTTACTGCCTCAAGCCCCAAAAAAAGTCTTACTTCAGGACGCAAACGTTATGTAGGAAGAAACAATGTTGGACGAATTACCGTGCGGCACAAGGGTGGCGGACACAAGCGACTCTATCGCGATATTGATTTTTTATATAATAAAATAAATATTCCTGCTCGTGTTGAGAGTATTGAATACGATCCGAATCGTTCCGGCTTTATTGCGCTCGTACTTTATAAAGATGGAGAACGACGGTATATTCTTGCCCCAAAAAATCTTAAAAAAGGAGATGAGTTTATCGTATCTGTCGACGCTCCAATTAAAATTGGTAACCGCTTAATTCTTAAAAATATTCCTGTCGGTACGTTTGTACATAATGTCGAGATGCAGCCCGGCGGAGGAGCAAAACTTGCACGCTCCGCGGGAAACTATGTTGAAGTCGTTGCAAACGATCAGGGTTCCACGCATCTTAAAATGCCATCAGGAGAAATAAGAAGGGTAAAAGAAACCGCGTGGGCATCTATTGGCGCTGTCTCAAATGATGAATATAAATTAAGGAACTTGGGGAAGGCCGGCAGGTCTCGCTGGCTCGGTATTCGCCCGACTGTACGAGGTTCTGCTATGAATCCTGTTGACCATCCGCACGGAGGAGGCGAAGGCAGGCAGGGAATTGGCTTGCGGCGCCCAAAAAACACATACGGAAAAGCGTGGTTCGGCATCAAAACACGAAAACCAAAAAAGTACTCAAATGTTTTTATTGTTGCTCGCAGAAAAACCGCGCGAGAGAAG
Source organism: Parcubacteria group bacterium (assembly GCA_016180525.1). GTDB lineage: Bacteria > Patescibacteriota > Minisyncoccia > Phycocordibacterales > UBA2135 > JACPBB01. The sequence continues at coordinate 200,764 of JACPBB010000002.1, forward strand.
CGACGCTAAACACAACACGAAATTACGAAATAATATTCGAAATATGCGAAATCAAAAAAATTGTACGACATATCGTACAATTTTTTGATTTATTTTATATCGTTAATTTCTTATGTTTCAAGTTACATGCTTTATGTTTTACGACATTTACACCCCATGCGGTTTTGATTCGTGAAGTCCCGCTTCCGTGATACGGATGAACTCCGCGTTTTTACTAAATTCAGAAAGCGTATGCGCGCCGAGATAGCTCATTGACGAGCGGAGTCCTGACACAAGATCGGAAATTACCATAGCGGCCTCACCGCTATAGGAGATTTTTCCCGATGCTCCTTCTGGGGCTCTTGTAAATCCATCTTTCCCCCCATCAAGCACTGCTTTGTCATTTCCCGCTTCGTGTGAAGCCATACCCCGATAATATTTATACGCTGTACCGCGGTCCATGACATATTCACCAGGGGATTCTTTGCATCCGGCAAGCAGTCTCCCGATCATCGCGGTGTCGGCCCCCGCGGCAAGCGCTTTTGAAAAATCTCCAGAGTTTTTAATACCACCATCAGCAATAACTGGAACATCGTGTTTTCTTGCGATTTTTACAACATCTTGGATCGCTGTTAATTGCGGTACTCCGACTCCGGTTACTAGACGTGTGGTGCAGGCAGCTCCAGGGCCGATTCCAATTTTGAGCGCGTCCGCGCCAGCTTTAATTAAATCAATGGCGGCTTCCGAAGTGGCAATGTTCCCGGCTATAATTTCAATTTTTTTACCAAACTTTTTTCTGAGCATTTTTACTGTTTCTAAGACTCTTGCATTGTGCCCATGCGCGATATCAATAACAATTACGTCAGCGTCAGCCTCGAGGAGTGCTTGTGCTCGCGAAAGTGTGTCTTCTTTTACCCCGACGGCAGCGCCGACAAGCAACCTTCCCCTGCTGTCTTTTGAGGCATATGGATTATGGATTTTTTTTAATATGTCTTTTAATGTGATAAGGCCCGCAATATCCCCATTTCGTTTCACAAGCGGGAGCTTTTCAATTTTATGTTCATGGAGTATTGCCTGTGCCTTGGTAAGAGAAATATTTGGCGCTGCAGTAATAACTTTTTTTGTCATTATTTCTTTCACTCTTCTTCCGTTACTATCCTCAAAAAGCATATCGCGGGAGGTGAGTATGCCCACAAGCTTTTTCCCATATTTTTCTACAACAAGAGCACTTGAAACACCGCGCGCGTTCATGATTTGGCGCACCTCACGAGCTGTTTGGTCGGGGTCAACAGTAACAGGGTCATCAATCATAACATTTTCAGCGCGTTTCACTTTTCGAACTTCATCAACTTGTTTTTCTATAGAACAAAAGCGGTGAATGATGCCGATGCCGCCAGCTTCAGCCATTGCGCGAGCCATGCGAGACTCGGTTACTGTATCCATGTTCGCGGAAATTAAAGGAACATGAAGGGTGATGTTGCGTGATAGTCTTGTCGTTGTATTTATTTCTTTGCGCGAAAAAACCCGAGATTTTCTCGGGATAAGGAGCACATCATCAAATGTAAGTCCTTCTCGGAACATGGCAACATTACTCATTATATAGAATGAAGTGGGCTTGCAACAGCAATCTCTTGTGGATATGCTGTTTAAAAACGCAATAAATTTCTGCCCCGTTTTTGGTTTTTTTGGTTGGGGAGTGACTTGGGGGTTTGACTTTAAGAAGCCGTTTATATACTATAGTTTGAAGCCCTGCGGGCTTCTTTATTTATTTAAATATATAATACGTTCATTCGACTACACTCATGACTAGGTCGCTTAAAAAGGGTCCGTATGTTGACCCAAAATTATTGAAGAAAATTAGCGGGAAAAAACCTGATGCGGCAGGCATTATTAAAACATGGTCTCGTGATAGCCAGATTGCCCCTGAGATGGTTGGATTTGCGTTTGGAGTATATAATGGCAAGGAACACATTGAAGTGCGGGTGACAGAAGAGATGGTCGGACATCGCCTGGGAGAATTTTCTCCGACAAAGAAATTCTTACGACATGGAGGAAAAATGCAGAAGGAGCTTGAACAGAAGAAGAAAGAAGCCGAAATTGCGGCAGCGCAAGCGGCAAAAGCGGCCCCTGTAGCGGGAGCTGAGCCGGCAAAAAAATCTTAGAAAATCAAAGAGCGTAGCGATTATGATTTTCTTAGACCCTGTTAAATCTCCGCGTTTATATCAAAAATTTTTGATATAAACGCGGGGAGCGCTCGCGGGCGCATTTAACAGGGTGCTCAAATTTTAAGAAAATTTTATTCGTTAACACTCAAAAATTTTAAAAAATTTGGCATGAAAGCATTTCTAAAAAATTATAGACAGTCTCCACGCAAGGTTCGTTTACTTGCAGATTTAATCCGTACAAAAGACGTGAAAACCGCCCGGATGCTTCTTGCCGCTGCTCCTAAACGCGCAGCGCTCCCCGTGCAGAAACTCCTGGATTCTGCTGTTTCAAATTTACAAACTAAGGACGCGGAGGAAAATTTTTTTGTAAAAGAAGTGAGAGTAGACGCCGGCCCCACACTTAAGCGGATGATGCCACGCGCGAGGGGCTCCGCATACCTTATTAGAAAACGCACGAGCCGTATCACTATTACGCTTGAAGAAAAAAATCAGGATCAAAAAGTAAAAACTATCAAAACTTCCAAAAACCTAAAACCTACAACCTAAAACCTACAACCTATTACCATGACTCATCAAGTACATCCATTTGCTCATCGCCTTGGCATTATTCGGGACTGGAAGTCTCGCTGGTTTCATGCAGGGGCGCAATACAAAGTATTTTTGCGTTCAGATGTTTTATTGCGTGAATATCTCAAAAAACAACTTCGAGGCATGTATGTATCTTCAATTGAAATGGAGCGGAACAATGAAGTTCTTAAAGTTATTATTAAGACCGCGCGCCCTGGAATGATTATTGGCAGGCAGGGAGAAGGGTCTGTTAAATTAAAAAGACAAATTGAAGCGTTTCTATCAAAGATAAAAATTCCTACGAAAGAAATAAAACTTGAAATTGAAGAAATACGGTCTCCAGAATCAGATGCTGGTGTGGTAAGCCAGATGATCGCGGAAGGTTTGGAAAAACGGCTTCCGTTTAGGCGTGTAATTAAACAAACCATTGAAAAGGTCAGCGCGAACAAACAAGTAAAAGGAGTGCGTGTTGTCCTTTCAGGAAGGCTTGGAGGGGCCGATATGAGCAGAAAGGAAAAACTGAAGTGGGGAATGGTACCGCTTCAAACATTCAGAGCCGACGTTGATTTTGCACGCGAAAAAGCATATTTGCCGTATGGAACTATTGGTGTTAAGGTATGGATTTATAGAGGTGAGATTTTCGCTGACAAAAAAGAGGGTCAGCAAAAATAAAGATACTAAATATACGAATGATACAAATAGATACGAATCGCAAAAATTTAACTAGTAGGAGTACTTATTAGCATCATTCGCACGCATTAGTATATGGTATATGTTGTTTCCTAAAAAAGTAAAACATAGAAAATGGCATCGAGGAAGAAAAAATCCTGAAAAGATGGGGGTTGAATCGCGTGGCACAAATGTAAGCTTTGGCTCTTTTGGACTGAAATCAACCGCTCCCGGCAGAATTAACGCCCGACAGATTGAGTCAGCTAGAAAAACTCTCACGAGAGTTGTGAGTAAAACGGGTAAGGTTTGGATTCGTATTTTCCCGGATAGGCCATACACCAAAAAAGCCGCTGAAGTTGGTATGGGAAAAGGAAAGGGAGACGTGGAGGGTTATGAGGTTGAAGTTTTGCCAGGAAGGGTTATTTTTGAGGTTGATGGGATTAAAGAAGACATGGCGCGGGATGTGCTTAGAAAAGCAGGAGCAAAATTACCAGTAAAGACAAGGGTTATTGCGAGAGAATAAAACCAAAGCGTTTAGCGGTTAGCGTATAGCGTTTAGTTAAACTAAATCCTGGACGCTCTACGCTGAACCCTAAAAATATGGAGTTAAAAGAAAAAACCGAAAAAGAACTGCAGGAGTTGTTGGGAGCAAAACAAAAATCTCTCCGTCTTTTTAGATTTGGAATATCTGGGAGCAAAATTAAAAATGTTAAAGAGGGGCGAAATATTCGCAAAGATATTGCCCGTATTTTAACAGAAATTCATGAACGAACAAAAAAATAATCAACATAAAAAAATGCCCAAACGTCTTCAGGGGACAATAGTTTCTGATAAACAGAATAAGACGGTTGTTGTTCTGGTAAATCGGTTTGTAAAACATCCAAAGTATAAAAAATATGTTCAGCGAGGAAAGAAATATAAGGCGCATGATGAAACAAATATTCATAAAACGGGTGAGATTGTCACAATTGAGGAATGTCGGCCGATTTCAAAAGATAAACATTTCAAGGTAATATGAGGCATTAGGCGTTAGGCACTAGGCGTTAGGAAGAAAAATAAATTCTCCTAAAGCCTAAAGCCTAATTTCCTAAAGCCTATTGGGTATGATTCAACCACAAACATTGGTAAAAGTAGCGGATAATTCTGGGGCTCGAGTCGGGCGCGTTTTTAAAGTGCTTGGCGGGACGAGAAAGCGATATGCGCGGCTCGGTGACATAGTGGTTATCGCAGTTCAGCAGGCAGAACCCAGGAAGCTTATAAAGAAAAAAGACGTTGTGCATGCTGTGGTAGTGCGCCAACTAAAACCATTCCGAAGAAAAGATGGTTCATATATTAAATTTGATGAAAATGCGGTTATTGTTGTTGAAAAAGGGAAAAAAGACCCCATCGCGGGGAGAATTTTTGGTCCAATTCCGCACGAAATAGCGGATTTGGGGTATCAGAAAATAGCGTCTATGGCACCAGAGGTGGTATAAAAACAACTCGAAATGTACGAAATTCTATGCGAAATTTACGAAATTTAAATACTGCATTTTTGTAGATTTCGAATGCTATTTTGTAATTTCGTGTTACATTCATACGTATGAAAATAAAAAAAGGAGACAATGTAATAGTCATATCCGGCAAGGATAAAGGGAAAACGGGCAAGGTGCTCACTGTGTTGCGAGAGCGGAGTCTTTTAGTGGTGGAAGGTGTTCATACAAAAAAGAAGCATCAAAAACCTCGTCGTTCTGGTCAAAAAGGCCAGATTATTGACGTTGCCGCACCGATCCATAGCTCAAATGTTCAGCTTTTAGATTCAAAAACAGGAAAGGGGGTTCGGGTAGGATTTAAAATAGAAAAAGGCAAAAAAGTTCGTATTTCTAAAAAAGATGGCTCTATTATTTAATGTGCTAATTTTGTTTTTGTATTTTAATGTAAATTATGATTTCCGTAAAAGTAAAAGAAAAAAAAGCTTTTGAGGCCCTAAAAGAAAGGTTTAATTACAAAAACCCTTTTTCCGCTCCTCGTCTCGTTAAGGTAACGGTCTCTTCTGGAACCGGAAAGGCTTCTCAATCAGATAAGAAACGAAATGAACTCGTGGCAGATCGCCTTTCTAAAATTACGGGCCAAAAAGCGTCTTCTCGGGGAGCAAAAAAATCTGTAGCATCGTTCAAAATACGGCAAGGAGATACGATAGGCTTTACCGTTACTCTTCGGGGGAAAAGAATGTATGGATTTCTTGATAAGGTAATTAATGTCGCGCTCCCACGGACTCGAGACTTTCGCGGGCTTTCAGCGGAGGCAATTGACGAGATGGGTAACATCACGATAGGGATTAAAGAGCATATTATATTTCCAGAAACAGGTGATGAAGAGCTAAAAAACGTTTTTGGCCTTGCGCTCACTATTGTCACAACGGCAAAAAACAAAGAAGAGGCGAAAGCATTTTTTGAATATCTCGGACTTCCCTTTAAAAAATCCAAGTAATTTTTTCAGGCGAACAACCGTCGTATAGCTTTTTAGCCTTTAAAAAGCCTTTACGTTAAGGTCATGTAGAGTGTTTTAATTCGCAGCTCGTTAGTCAGCGTTTATTGACTTCATATAGCTGTTCATATATCATACGATCAAAGCCCAGAAGGGCTTTGTTTAGAAAAATAAGGAGTGAAACGACTATAGTTTTCTTAACCCTGTTAAATCCTCCGCTAAAAGCGGAGGGCGCCAAGGGCGCGTTTAACAGGGTACTCAAATTTGCAGCCAATCGGCTGCGTTAACACTTGCCTCTTGGGCAAATTTGGTATGGCAAAAAAATCAGTTATCGCGCGTTCAAAGAGAAAGCCGAAATACAAATCACGAGTCATCCGACGCTGCTTTCGTTGTGGAAGAGTGCGGGCATATATGCGTGATTTTGATTTGTGCCGCATTTGTTTTAGGGAACTTGCAAACGAAGGCATGATCCCAGGAATAAGGAAATCTTCGTGGTAATAATAAAAAATATTTAGCGTTTAGTTACCTAAACCTTAAACACATGGATTCAATCGCAGATATGATAACTCGCATTCAAAATGCTGGAGCCGTCCGAAAAGAGGCGGTGGTTATTCCGTATTCAAAATTAAAATTTGCGATTGCTAATCTTTTACTTAAAGAAGGATATATTTCTTCTGTAGGGAGAAAAGGCAAAAAGGAACATAAATTTATTGAGGTTGGCATTGCCTATGATGATGGAACTCCAAAAATAAATAAAGCAGTGCGCGTTTCAAAATCTTCTCGTCGTTTGTACACGGGGTTTCGGGATATTAAGTCTGTGCGCCAAGGATATGGAGATGCGGTGCTTTCAACCCCTAAAGGAATAGTGACAGGAAAAGAAGCTCGTAAATTGAAAGTTGGGGGTGAAATTTTATTTACAATATGGTAATAATGAAAAACGTTTAGCGGTTAGCGTATAGCGTTTAGTTAAACTAAACCCTAAACCCTAAACCCTAAATCCTAAACATATGTCTCGCATCGGAAAACAACCAATTCCTATTCCACCAAAGACAGAGGTATCTGTGGAAAATAGTGTGGTGAAAGTTAAGGGGCCGCTTGGCGAGCTTTCTCGCGCTTTTTTGCCCGTAATTTCAATTGAAGTTTCAAATGGAGAGGTTTTGGTAAATCCAAAAAAGAAAACGCTCTTTACGCAAGCGCTCTGGGGCACAACGGCCTCTCATATAAAAAATATGATACAGGGGGTAAATGTTTTGTATGTGAAAAAGCTTGTTATAGAAGGTATTGGATATAAAGCTGAAATTTCTGGAGATTCTCTGGTATTACACACAGGGCTGTCACACCCCCTAAAAATTTCAATTCCTAAAGGAATTAAGGTATCCGCAGAAAAAGGGATTATTACTATTTCCGGCAACAATAAAGAGTCCGTTGGCCAGTTTGCCGCGACCGTACGAGCGCAAAAAAAACCAGAGCCATATAAAGGAAAAGGCATACGGTATGCAGATGAAGTTATTCGGAGGAAACAGGGTAAGCGTGCCGTCTAGTTCGTAAAATATAAAAACATATATCATGAAACTCAATAAGCAAACAAAAAAACTATTTCATCACAATCGTCGGAAGATACGTACGCGAGCGAGGCTTTTTGGAACAACGGAACGGCCCCGTCTTTCAGTGTATAAGTCTAATAAGCATATTTATGCTCAAATTATTAACGATGAAATGGGGGCTACAATTGTTTCTTCATCCGACAAAGAAATTATTCTAAAAAAAGAGGGCCGCGGTCTCTTGAAAGAGTTGGCGGCGCGGGTCGGGGCTGATGTAGCAAAAAAAGCAAAGATAAAAAAAATAAACAAAGTCGTGTATGACAGGGGCGGCTTTTTGTATACCGGCGCGGTAAAGGCGCTGGCTGACGCAGCGCGAAAAGAGGGCCTTGTCTTTTAATAAAATATAATGACAAATACTGAACCAAAAAATAATACAACAGAGGAGGGTGGAGCACATTCCAATGTCATTGCTTCCAGCGCATCCGCCAAGGAACGTACCTCTTTTCGGGGAACGGACAGAAGAAAAAACATATCTCAACGGAGAAGGGCTCGGCCGCGGCGAGCTGCTTCTGATTTTGCTCAAAAAGTAATTGACGTACGCAGAGTTGCTCGAGTTGTCGCGGGGGGGAGAAGATTTAGCTTCAGCGTTGTCTTGGTGCTTGGAGACAAAAAGGGCTCTGTCGGAGTAGGAATAGGAAAGGCGTCCGATACCGCACGTGCGATTGAGAAAGCAATCAGGAGCGCCAAAAAAAATATGATAAAAGTGGACACGACTCCCTCTATGTCAATTCCGCACGAAGTTGATTCAAAATTTGGTAGCGCACAGCTCATTCTTATTCCGGCTCGGGGAAGGGGGCTTGTTGCAGGTAGTTCGGTGAGGACTGTTTTAGATTTAGCCGGTCTTACGGATATTGCGGCAAAAATACGTTCTAGAAGTAAAAACAAATTAAACAATGCACGAGCAACCGTCGCTGCTCTACGGGCATTGTAAAATCATATCAATATGCAATTACACAACATACAACGTAAAACAAAACTCAAAAAATCAAAACGCGTTGGACGAGGGGCCACGCGAGGAACGTATTCCGGAAAAGGGAGAAAAGGTCAAAAAGCTCGAGCGGGAAGAAAGATGCGCCCGGAAATGCGCGATATCATTAAAAAGATTCACAAAAAAAGGGGGTATAAGTTTGCTTCCATACAAGAAAAACCTGTTATTATAAATATTATGAAACTGCAAGCGTTTCCTGACGGAACGAAAGTTTCCCCAAAGTTTTTAGTGGAAAAAAAATTAATACAAGGGAAAAGCGGCAAAATTCCTTCGGTTAAGGTTTTGGGCAGCGGCGATATTAAGAACAAATTGATTTTTTCTGGATTTCTTTTTTCAAAAGAAGCGAAGGTAAAAATCGAAAAGGCAGGAGGTTCCATAAAATAAGAAACGTAAGCGACTATATTTTATGAGAACCCCCTCTTTTTGAGTTCTGCTAAAATATAAAGAGGAAGCTAAAAAGAGGGGGTGATGATTTTTAAGAACTCGTTACACTCGTTTAAAAAATCTATCATGCAAACATTCTTAAGCAAGGCAAAATTGGTTATAAGCGATACAACACTCCGAAACAGGATTTTATTTGTTTTTGCCGCACTTATTTTGTTTAGGCTGTTGGCGACAATTCCTATCCCAGGTATTGATGCCCTTCGTCTTGCCGAATTTTTCTCTAACAATCAATTTTTCGGGCTTTTAAATATTTTCTCCGGCGGTGGGCTTTCAAACCTTTCTGTTGTGATGCTCGGAGTTGCTCCTTATATTACCGCCTCCATCATCATGCAACTATTGACGGTCATGTCCCCGAAGCTCAAGGCACTCTATCATGAAGAAGGTGAGGCGGGCAAAAAGAAGTTTATACAATATTCTCGGCTTTTGACTGTGCCGCTCGCGCTTTTGCAAGGCTTTGGCTTGTTAACTCTTCTTGGGCGACAAGGTATCGTTGAGCATCTTACTTTTTTTGATCAATTTGTAAATATCTTAGTTATTACTGCGGGCTCTGTTTTGTTGATGTGGATAGGAGAACTTATCTCCGAATTTGGAATTGGGAATGGAGTTTCACTCATTATCTTTGCGGGTATTGTAGCGGCGCTCCCGGCAACAACACAGCAACTTTTATTTACCTTTACGGCTGCGCAAATTCCTCTATATATTGGTTTTATTTTTGCCGCTGTTGCGATTGTTGCCGGGATTGTCTTTATTACGGAAGCCGAGCGTCCCATACCAATAACGTACGCAAAACGTATTCGCGGGCAGAGAGTTTACGGAGGTGTTTCAACATACTTACCGCTTCGGGTAAATCAAGCCGGAGTTATTCCAATTATTTTCGCCCTTTCTATCCTTTTATTTCCGCAAATGATCGTAAGTTTTCTCGCGAATGTGGATAATATAACAGTAAGCGCGATTTCAAACGCGGTACTTGTTATTTTCCAAAATCCCATATTTTATTCAGCGTTATATTTTATTCTGGTATTTTTCTTTACTTATTTTTATACTGCCGTTACTTTTGACCCCGAATCACTTTCAACAAATCTTCAAAAAAGTGGCGCGTTTATTCCGGGTGTTCGTCCCGGGCGCGCAACGGCAGAGTATATAGCGAAGATTCTCACGCGCATTACACTTGTTGGCGCAATTTTTCTCGGGATTGTTGCGGTCTTGCCGCTTATCATGCAAGGAATAACCGGAATTACCGCGTTTGCCATCGGCGGGACGGCCCTCCTTATTGTTGTCTCCGTGGCGCT
>JACPBB010000002.1:210940-324026 GCA_016180525.1 Parcubacteria group bacterium
AAAATTGACGCGCAGATATCAATGCGAGAATATTAGTATATGGCACCACGCGTTAATACTATTCTCATGTTGGGGAAGACTGGCTCTGGGAAAGAAACACAAGCTCGTCTCTTACAAAAAAAACTCAATTTTAAACTTTTTTCTTCAGGCGATCGGTTCCGAGCAATACAAGAAATGAATACTGAACTCGGGAATCGTATTCGCAAAGATATGGACAACGGATATCTTATGCCGGACTGGCTTTCTACCTATATTTTTCAAGAAGGCTTATTTCAACTCAAAACCGGTGAAGGTATTATTTTTGAAGGAACAGCTCGAAAGCTTCCTGAGGCCAAGGCATTTGATATTATCGCAAACTGGCTGGGTAGAACAGCGTATGTATGCATTCATCTTGTTGTGCCCGATGAAGAGGTGGTGGCGCGACAACTGAAACGTGGCCGCAAAGACAGCAACACCAAAGAAAAAATCCAGACACGGCTCAATGAATATTATAAGTACACGGCTGCCGTGATTGATTTTTTCCGTGCGCACAATAAAATCGTAGATATTAACGGCGTTGGTTCTGTGGAGAAGATTCACGATGACATTGTATTAAAACTCAAACTATGAGTATTATAAAAACAGAAAGAGAAATAAACATTGCGCGGGAGAGCGGCAGGAGACTGGCCGCGGTTTTGTATAAGGTCATTCTAAAAGTTGTCCCAGGAGTTACTCCAAAAGAGATTGATGCATATGCGGAAAAATTAATACGGGAAGGTGGAGATGAGCCCGTGTTTTTAGGGTACAAACCTTCTGGGGCAAAAACACCATATCCTGCCACGATGTGCATATCTGTAAACAATGAAGTAGTGCATGGTATTCCGAAAAACACAGCATTTAAAAAGGGAGACATCGTAAGCCTCGACATTGGCCTTAAGCACAAAGGATTTATTACCGACATGGCGCGTACCGTTCCTGTCGGCAGCATTGATAAAAAGGCGCAAAAACTTATTTCTACTACGGAAGAAGCTCTTGCGCGCGGCATTGTTGCTGCTCGTGTTGGAGCACATATTGGAGATATTGGCCACGCGATTGAGGCGCATATAAAAAAGAATAAATTTTCTATTGTGGAGGAGCTTGGTGGACACGGAGTGGGACAAAAGATACACGAAGAGCCACATATCCCAAATTATGGAAAGAAAGGAGCCGGTGCCGAAATTATTGAGGGAATGGTCTTGGCGCTTGAACCGATTGTAAATGAAGGCTCGCGATATGTGGTGCTCCACAGTGATGGCTATACATTTAAAACAAAAGACGGCAAACGAAGCGCTCATTTTGAAGATACAATTTTAATAACAAAAAATAGGCCAGAGGTATTAACAAAAAATCTGCCTTAGGCAGATTTTTTGTTAATATTAATATATTTAGATAATACCACCTCCGTCTCCAATTAAATCTCGCGGACCCTCTTTCAATCCTTCTCCGCCCGGTTTCAATTCCTCCTCGAATCCCTCATCGCTATATCCCACTGGTCCTATTGGTCCCATAATATTTTAAAAAAGATTATTTCTAATGTTTATATACTATTATAAAAATAAATAGAATGCAAATGTCATGTGCGAATAACCGAGCACTCAATGCGTTGAGTGCTCGGTGCTCAAAAAACATAGTCGCTCGTTTTATTCACTCCTTGTTTTTTGGCAAAAGAACAGCGCTCCGGGGAGCGCTGTTGAGTTGTGTAGAGGCGTATTCTTGCTTTCCAGGGTCCTGCCCGGTGAGGGGCGGATTAAGCGCCGTCTTCGCCGTCGGCTGGGGTGGGTGTGGGTGGCGACGGGCGAGGAATCGGCGGGTAGCCGTCTTGACCGGTCGGGCTGGTCGGGAAATAGTCCGCCAAGTTGAGATCGAGATCACAACAAACCGGGGGTAAGGGCATTTGAATTCTCCATGGTTGCGGGGTTGGAACAATTCACATATAAGTATACTGGATTTTACTTTAAAAATCAAATATACTATCCACAATGCTTAATTTTTAACAATACTATTTTATGGCGCATTATAAAGACGAACGAACACTAGTAATTATAAAGCCAGACGGGCTTCAGCGCTCGCTTGTTGGCGAAATTATAAAACGATACGAACAACTTGGGCTTAAACTCGTTGGAGTAAAAATGGTTGTGCCAACGGAGGAACACATAGAAAAGCATTACACTATTGATCCGGAATGGCGACGAATAACCGGAGAAAAAACAATAAAAGGATACAAAGACAAAGGGCTTACCCCACCATCCGAAGACCCGTTTGAAGTGACTGCAAAAATTCTGCGAGGGCTTATGAAATATATGACATCGGGCCCCGTCATTGCCATGGTCTGGCAGGGAGCGCACGCGATTGAACTTGTGAGAAAAATAACGGGGGGAACGGAACCATTAAAATCAGACGTCGGCACGATACGGGGGGATTATGTACTTGATTCATATCAAATGTCGGACAGCGACGGGCGTTCGGTGCGTAATCTGGTACACGCCTCTGGTTCAAAAGATGAGGCGGAAAAGGAAATAAAACATTGGTTTTCTAAAGAGGAGCTGATAAATTACCGCCTCATTCAGGAGCAGATTTTATATGACGTTAACCTTGACGGTCTTTTAGAATAGCAGTCTTATGATTTTACATGGGGGTGGTGTGTATTACTTCTTGAAAAGATTTTGTTACAATACATACAGAGGTTAAGCATATGTCCAACATAGTTTGCTCAAAGGGAGTCTCATATCGGCGCCGCCTGCTGATTCGTTCGGAGGCAGCGTTCTGCGGACACCCACGTATTGCATAATGGGCAGACCACTTAACCTCTTTAGAAAAATCCCGCGCAATCGGGATTTTTCTATTGTGGAGACATGATATAATGCACACATGTTTCGCAACACTTTTTTTATTCTACTTTTGTTCGTATTGTTTGTCGTAGGACTCATACACGTTACCGGGAACTTGTTTTTTCTGTATTGGAAATTTTGGTGGCTTGACATGGTTTCTCATTTTGGAGGAGGGTTTTGGGTCGGAGGCACGACTCTTTGGGTATATGATCATCTATATTCTTTTAAAAACAACTCGGATAACTGGTTTCAGATTATTCTTTTATCGCTTTTCGCGAGTCTTGCTATTGGATTTATGTGGGAAATATTTGAAGTGTTGATAGGGTCCACCGTTCTTCCTAATGAAAATTATTTTTCGGACACTGTAATAGACCTTATTTTTGACAGTATTGGAGCACTCGTCGCGGGGGTAATTTTTTTGAGCACAGCCCGGTGTAAGTATTATAATACTGTGGTTGAAAAATAGTAAATTATGCCACACAAAACAAAAATAACATTTTATGGAGGCGCGGGCGAGGTTACCGGTTCTAATTTTTTAATTGAAACGGGAGAGCAAAATATTTTAGTTGACTGCGGATTTTTCCAAGGGTGTGATACCTGTGAAGTGCGAACGCGAGATTCATTTGAATATGACCCCAGCACAATTCCTTATTTGTTTGTAACTCATCCGCACCTTGACCATGTGGGGAGAATTCCTAAATTAGTTAAAGACGGTTTTAGGGGGGTTATTTATTCAACCCCCCCTACGCGTGACCTCGCCATACTTACCTTGAAAGATAGCGTGCACATCTTGCGTGAGGAGGCGAAACAAAATAAGAAACCAGCTTTGTTCAGCGAAGAAGATATAGAAAAAATGATTCCTTTATGGAAAATAGTACCATACCACGAAACAATCTCTCTGGAGGGCGGTGTCTCTGTTTTATTTAAAGATGCAGGGCACGTACTCGGCTCATCAATGGTGGAATTCTCACGCGGAGATAAAAAACTTGTTTTTACGGGGGATTTAGGCAATTCCCCGGCACCGCTTTTGAAAGACACAGAGTCAATTGAGGGGACCAATTTTCTTGTTATGGAAAGTGTCTATGGAGACCGTAATCATGAATCACGAAATGAACGTCGTGAAATGCTTGAAGATGTGATTGAAGAGGTGGCTGCCAAGAAAGGAACACTACTTATTCCCGCCTTTTCCATTGAGCGCACGCAAGAGCTTTTGTTTGAAATAGAGCGAATGATGGAAACACGCCAAGTTCCGCCGATGCCTGTTTTTGTAGACTCTCCTTTGGCGATACAAGTTACGGAAATCTATAAAAAGTATGAAGAGTATTTTAATAAAGAAGTGAAATATATTATAAACTCAGGCAACGATCTTTTTTCTTTTAAACAACTGCATTTAATGCGAAGCACCGAGGAGTCAAAGAAAATTTTTGAAGCTCAAAATCCAAAAATTATTATAGCTGGCTCTGGTATGTCTATGGGTGGAAGAATTATTTATCACGAAAAACATTATTTAGGAGATCCAAATACGATGTTTCTTATTATTGGCTATCAAGCACCGGGAAGTCTTGGGAGAAGGATTTTGGAAGGCAACAGGGAGGTTACGATATCAGGAGAGAAAATTTCTGTTCGTGCCCGCGTTTTAGAAATAAGAGGCTACTCGTCTCACAAAGATCTAGATAATTTAATTCATTTTGTTGAAAAGGGAATTGATACACTTCAAAATATTTTTGTGGTAATGGGGGAGATGAAGTCTGCAACGTTTTTGACACAGCGTTTGCGCGATTATTTAGGAGTGAATGCGGTCGCTCCGCGAGCGGGCGAAAGCGTAGACATTGATTTTTAGAAAAATAATGAGTAAAAGTACGTACGGCATAACTTTATACTTCACACAAAATACATTATAATTAATAATATGTTTCCTGAAGATAAAAAACATATACATCTTAAATTAAAACTCTGTGTTTCTGGCGCTGCCGAGACAGGGCACTGTGGCGAGTCCGCACTTACAAAAGCGCAAGAACTTGGCGCGGCAGTTGCTCAAAACAATGCGGTTTTAGTAACTGGGGCAACGACAGGATTTCCGTTTTGGGCCGCCAAAGGGGCAAAAGAAGCAGGTGGGTTTTCAATCGGCCTTTCTCCGGCTGGAAATGAAAAGGAACACAGCGAAGTGTATGACCTTCCGCTTGATTACCTTGATTTAATTGTATATACGGGCTTTGGATTTTCGGGGAGAAATCTTCTGCTTACTCGCGCCTCCGATGCTGTTTTTGTGGGATGCGGAAGAATTGGCACTATTAATGAATTTACGATTGCGTATGAAGATAAAAAACCACTCGGTATTTTAGAAGGTGAGTGGGAAACAGGGAAGGTTATTCGCAACATCATAGAAAAAGCCCATCGTCCAAATGAAAAAGTTATTTTTGATTCTGATCCGAAAGCGCTCGTAGAGCGAGTTATTGAATTAGTAAAAAAAGAAAAACAGGAATACGGTCACTTATATGAGTCTATCGCTGATGGTAAAAAGCTTGGAGGAGAACGCGACGTGCTTTTATAACACATAAAAATCCCGCCACATGGCGGGATTTTTATGCAGACACTTGCCTTACTATTTCTCCAAAGGTGTCGGGATTATGTTCTGCAAGCTCAGCAAGCATTTTTCTATTGAGTCCTAAGCCCTTTTTATGCAATTTGTCTATGAACATACTGTATGATATTCCATGCTCCCGCACTGCAGCGTTTATTTTTATTTGCCACAATTGCCGAAAGTCTCCTTTCTTTTTTCTCCGGTGGGCAAACGCATACACACCAGCATGGAGAAGTGCTTCTTTTGCCTGGCGCTCCTTTTTGCTTCGCCCAAAACGATATCCCTTTGCTTTTCTCAGGATATTTTTTCTATGTTTTAATGAGGTTGTTCCTCGTTTGACTCTAGACATAATAGATTTTTATAGCCATTGCCTTATTTTTCATTTATTTAAAGGGCATGAAACGATCCCTCGTTTTTCTCTTCATGGTAAACGGTTGCCATGCATGGCGGGCAAGTTGTCGCACTCTTCGTTCTTTTGCGTTAAAATGATCACCACCAGGCTTTTTTGCGAGAAGCTTCCCGGTTTTCGTAATTTTTAATCGCTTTGTATATGATTTGTTTGTTTTTGTCATAATAGTAATCCTAATACACGGATGCACCTTGATACTCCGAATAAAAATGTAAAAACTTGATGATGTAACTCAAACAATTGGGGTTACTCGGATAATACTTCGTATCAATTCGGATTATTACTTACTTCTTTCCAAAACAACGGCAAGACCCTTAGGACTTCTTTTGGGTCCGTCAGCAATCTTATAATTTTCAGTGATAAGATTTAGAATTCTATTAAGTCGTTCTTCCAGAAATTTTTTATCAAGATATTTTGCTCTTCCTCCTAAAAATAATTCTATTTTTACTCGGTTGCCATCCTTTAGAAACCCTGAAGCCTTACGTGCCTTGAGCGCTAAATCATGCTCTCCGGTGCCGATTTTAATCTGAAGCGACTTTGTTTCAACAGTTGGACTTTTGGATCCGCGATCTTTTTTCTTTTGTTCATAGCGGAATTTGCCATAATCCATAATCTTTGCAACCGGTGGCTGCGCATCTGGTGAAATTTCAATTAAATCAAGCCCGTGTTCCTGGGCTTTCTTAAGGGCTTCTTCAAGCGACAGTACCCCAAAATTTTCACCTTCTGCGCCTATAACACGCAATTGTAAGGCACGTATTCTATTGTTGATTCGTTCTTTATTTCGCATTCAGATTAAATGTAAGGATATCGTATTCCAAAAAAAATGCAAGCTCTGATAAGGATAGGCTGGCCCTTCAAACATTAAGACAATCGACGAAGAAGGTCTTTTGGAGTTGATACAACCTCATGAATCAGCTTATGAGGAGCAGGCTCTTCATATAAGTCGTGGGGGTATACCCCCATGAGCACCTTTTCGTTGAGAGCGTAGATCGTTTTTCCAAGCGCTGCCGCTGCAAAAAGCTCACCGGTGGTGTTTGCTCCAATGTAGCCATCTTTATTGAAAATAAAACACACATCCGCCACAACAACTTTCCGAAATAGGTGGTCATACACCTTTCCCGCAACGCTTGTCCTGTAAAGAGCGTCTTTTAAGCGATCTTTTTCATGAAGTGAGGCAAGTGTTGGGTCATCATCCTCAAAATTGGGGGTAAAAATGGTCAGGTGTACACCACGACCTTCTGCCTCGTGTCGTAGGTTGTTTACAAAATCTTCAAGGTCAAACCTGAAGCGCTGGCTGGTACAGAATACAATGCTTTTCATTACTCTTAGCGTATGCAAAAAACACCCGCCTTTCAAGGCGGGTGTGGGGATTTCTTTTATAACATGCTTATCTTTTTAAGCATAACGAACCAAACAAGCTCAAGCCCCGGATTTTTTTGCCAGCCCCGGTCTTTGTCAATTGCTGAAGTTGCAGCCATTAAATCAAAGTCCTCAGTTTTAAAATTATGTTTTTTTAAAAAACGTTCACTTTTTTCCGCAAGTCCATGGAGTTTGTGTGGGGGAGCCCAGAAGGCTTCTTTTGCGTCAGAACCCGATTTCAATTCCCCACTCCATTTAGTTGCCTCAAAAATATCCCACTCATGAAATGTTCCGCCCGGTCTCTTACACGGATTTTGAAGCTTCACTTTCAGTAAATGCTTCAATCCTTCTACCGTTATACCAAGTTCTTCCCGCGCTTCTTTTATAGCGGCTTGTTCAGGAGAATCACCATCATTATGACCGGCCGCGAATGCGTATGAAATAGGGAAGTTTTTTCTTTTTATCATTGCAATATCCGGGCCATGTCTAATAACAATCCCAACACTTTTGTTGTCGCATCTGCTCATAATATAAAAATTACCTTTTGCAAGGATTCTCTAGAGAATCCTATCACAAACATGTTTTAAAATATAGCTATGCCAAGCGTTTGACGAGTTCAACCGGCGTTTTCACGATTTCCGTAAACAATATATCACGGCAAATTTCTCCTCCCTCTTCGTATGGCTGTTCTGTTTCAAATGCGTAAATAATCATGCCTTTTCCGTGCGCGTATCCGACCTCAAGCGTTGTGTTAACCCCAAGGTAGCCGTCTTTATTGTAGATGTAGCAGACATCTGCTTTTCGAATTCTTTCAAAATGAGCGTGTACCATCGCAGGCACTGCTGCACGATAGCTTCGCGAGCGGAGCCGCTCCTTTTCTTCTTTTTGTGTAAAGCCTTTATCTTGTCGCTCAAAATTGGGCTCAAAGACAACAGCAACTCCCATTTCTTTAAGAGAGTCTACAAAACCTCGTATTTCTTCTTTATATCTCTGTGAACCGCAAATAACTACAGATTTCATTATAGATTTTAAAGGAATGCAATGACTATTAAAATCATCATCAAGCACATAAAGCGTTATGTGCTCGGTTAAGAAAAATATACTCGTTCGCCAATGCTCACTCGTTATTTTTCTAAACTCGACCCTATATATTAATACTATATAAGCATTCAGAAAAAACACTTGATTTTTTTCAAATTTCTTGTTTTTTACAAAAAAGCCCCAAATGGGGCTTATTTCGGCTAGCGAGGGACGAAGTGAAAATGTCGATTTTCACTTCGTCCGAGTGAAGGCGAAATAAAAGACGAAGTGCTTTTATTTTTTATCTTTTGATTCGCGCCAATTCTCGATTTTTAAATTGAGGGTCATCTGTTACCTCTTTGATTACTTTTATAAACGGCGGAATTTTAACTTCTTGTCGTTCCTCTGTGAGTTCAATCTCAAGAATCCAGAGTCCGGGATGTGGGTTTATGAAGCAGTCAAGTTCAAAGTATTGGCTCTCATAAGGAAAACAGAAACGCTTTTTCTTAATAACCGCAAAACCGGAATCCCGCTCATACGCGAGGGCTGACAGATACGAAGCTGCACTTATCGGAAATTCATTTTCAGACCGTACTTTTGGACGAATTTCTCGCTTGTGTGTTTCCGTGTATGACGCGGCGCTGTCCTTAAAACGTTTGCGCACCCGCCGTTCAATTTCTTGCTTCTCTGAACGGAGGTATACCTGCTCTATATTCACTTCATAGAGAGGAACGCGAAACCTTGAAATGTCAGGCTCCCGAACCAGAAATTTTCGTTCTATTTCGAGCGGGACGGGAATGCCAAGCACGATACATATTTCCCGCATTGCTCTGTGGATCTTTCCTTCCAAGTCCGTGCTGTTGTCAACGCATCGCCAATGAGGATGACCATTCCACGCTTCAATTAATTTTTGGTCTAGTCGCCGCGCTTCTTCTGGAGTCTCGGTTCGTGCTTCATTGTTTAAAAGCGTGTAGTGTTCCTCAGCGCCGTCTGCCGCTGTTACCATATGAAGTACTGCGTCATAGCGGGCAAAGACGTCTTCCGTGGACATTCCACGGCGCTCAAGGATCATGTCAAAAACGTCTCGCGAACAGTATCCTAATGGATCTAGTATGCCTCGATCAAAAAGTTCAAGAACTCTCTCTGCTCCAGAGCGGAGAGCATAATGCTCAAAGAGTGCTTCTCTGTGGAGTTGTTCTTTCAATATCAATTCTTGAAATTGCGCGCGCGTGAAGATATTCGCAACCGGCTCGATGCCGTTGCTTAAGAAGTATGTTGCCACCTCCGGAACAATGAGCGGAAGAACACCGTATCCGGGCATTTTTTCTTTAACCCGCCGCGCAAGCGTTGTTTTTGCTCCGCATGGGCCACCGGTTGCCACCACTCTTGAAATCCTAGGATTGGCAATTTTTTTCATTGTGCAGATTGCTTTCGATTGTTTCTAACTGCATTTTACATAAATGCGCAAAAAAAGCGAACTTATAGAGTTCGCTTTGGATAGATGTCGCTTGGCGTGGGCCTGCAAAGTTTGCACGGTCTGAATCCTACCGCTATTGCGTCATTCCAGCTGTGAAAAAATACGCGATTTTCTTTCTTCATTCGCATGCCTGTTTTACAATCAAGCCGCCCAAATATTTTTCTATTTTTTTTGTCTCCATTCCATCCAGCATATCTTCCTTTTTTACGGCTTAATACTATTTCCCCTTGCGCGTTCATAATTTTATACACTTTTGTCACGGCTCACCCCCGCAAGCGTACCGATAAACGGGAGATTCCGATACCTGCCCCGGTAGTCCATTCCATAGCCGACTACGAATACATCGGGTATTTCAAAGCCGAGGTAGTGGATGTGAACGGGGATAATGTTGCGTGAGGGTTTATAGAGCAGAGAGCATATTTTTATTGACGTCGGCTTTTTTGTTTTTAAATATTCAATAAGAAAATGCGCCGTTCGTCCCGTGTCTATAATGTCTTCAACGATGAGAACATCTTTATTTTCAATAGTCTGTGTTATATCAGAAATAATTTGGACTACCCCACTTGAGGCAATTTCTCCGTCATATGAAGAAAGTCGCATGAATTCAATGGCAAGAGGTGCTCGTATTTGATGGGAAAGATCGGTTAAGAAAAAAATCGATCCTTTTAAAATACCGATAAGCACCAAGTCTTTTTCCTGATAATCGCGTGAAATTTCTGTTCCCAGTTCTCCTATTCGGGTTTGAATTTCTAATATTGTTTTCAATACACGAATCTGTGGAGTCACAGAAGTGTCCTCAGCTATTCTTTCTTGATTGTAAGCAAAATCACAACAAACACAAATATTACCATTGTGTGTTGTAAGGTGCGCGTTATAAAAAACACACTTATTAAAAATGTAAAGTATTTTAAAAAAAAATATATATTATTATTTCTACAGAAGTTCAAAAAACGGTTAAAAATGGCCAAATCTCAAGTAGTAATTGCAAAAACACCGAGACTTCTACGCCCGGAGACAGTTCCTGAATTTCAGGCGATGTTTGAACATATTTATGGAGCAGTAAACCGGAAACACTACAGCGATGATCATCTTGTTCGCCGGCTTATGGAAGAAATCAATGTGGCCATGGAGTTGGCCCGGAAAGACAGAAGAGACGCGTTTGCCATTCAGTTGCCAAATATTTATTCGTGGTATAACGCGGTTGCGAATCGCTACGGCATAGATTTACAAGAAGTTTTATGGAAAAAATATCCCGGCATCTGTTCGTACTGTCTGCGTGAAAGCAACTGTGTATGTGGCATAGAACACCCTGAGATTTCTAAAGAAGACAAAGCAATACTCCTTCGCAGATTGCGGCGTGAACGAGAAGGTCGTGAACCGAAAACATTGCGCGAGCATCAAGAGCTCCATGCACGGTTATATCGGTGGCAAAATGAGCGCATTATGCCGATTCAAGTTGTTGCTCACCTTGCGGAAGAAGCGGGAGAATTAAGTAGAGACCTTCGGCACTGCAAATCCGGCGAGGCAGACGATGATGCGTGTGGAGAAATGGCAGATATCGCATCCTGGATGTTTGCTACTGCGACACGGCTTTCTCTTTCTCCTATTGATGACTTGGTATGGCAGAGATTTTCATATGAGTGCGATTTGTGTCACAGTGATGAGTGTCAGTGTAAGATTGTGCCATAATCAAAAATCCCCCCGATAAAATCGGAGGGATTTTTTTACTTCGCCTTAGGAAGAATTCGGAACATTTTTGTGCCGCATTTTTCACACATTCCTGACATCGCCCTTCTGTCTCCGCCGCCCTTTCCTTTAAAGCTTACTTCTTTTGCATCCTTCATCATTCGCTTTTCCTTGCACTTTACGCAATACCCTTGAGTATCCATATATGGGTAATATATTAAGAATAATACTTAATAGTATATCATTAAGGACAATTTAAGGGCAATCTATACACAATAGGTCAAAAAACGCTTAATTTAATTAATGAAAAACTAACTCAGGGCGTCCCCTTTTTATTGTCTGTCTGTAGAATACTCCCATAGTTTACCATTGCTTTTTTGTGCCACTTACAATAAAACTAGAATAGTTATAAGATTACAGAAGATGTGCGGCGAATCGGCCGCTTCACACCGCGTACCTTGAAGGAGGCGTTCATGACGACAGCGCTTATTATAGTTGACCCGGAGAATGATTTTTGTCCGCCACGCAAAGATTATCCAAATCCCACACTTGTTGTTCCTCGCGGAGATGAAATTGTTCCGCCGCTCAATGATATGATTGCGCACGCGCGCAAACACGGTTGGCATATTTTTGTGACATTTGACTGGCACCCAGAAGACACAGAACATTTTAAAAAGTTTGGAAGACATTGTGTAGCAGGGACAAAGGGCGCAGAGCCGCATCCAGATCTCAATCTTAATCTTAGGTTTGAACGTAGCAACACGTTCATTATTATAAAAGGAGATAAAAAGAAAGATGACAGTTTCTCGGGCTTTGACGGTCATTCCGAGGATGGCAAATCACTTCTTGAGATTCTTTCAAGTTTAGGCATAACAGAATTGCTCATCGGAGGGCTTGCAACTGATTACTGCGTGAAAGCAACGGTTCTTGACGCGCTCAAACATCATTTTGTGGTAACATTGCTGACTGACGCGTGCCGCGCGCTCAACGAAGAAGATGGAAAACAGGCAATTAGAGAAATGGAAGAAGCCGGAGCGTACACGACCACCACCTGCGACTTTCTTCGCTTGTCTGTGAATGGGTGCGCATAAATATTAATCGCGTGTTTAAATGTTCTTAGGCGGGGAAATCAAAAACCCCGCTTTTTTAAATTCTCTTGACAAAGTTAAATTAATTGGTAATATGCGTAATTGGGGATTGAACCTTAATATACAAAGGAGAGTAACCCCATGGGACTTGAAGTGCTTGCTGGAATTGCTGCGGGCATAGTGCTTGTGGTGGGAGGAGGCTTGTTTTTCTTACGCGATCGTCGCGGAAGCAAAGTTACTCCAGATGTGACTGTGATGGAAATTCCAGAGCATATGAAGCTTGTTGCGGACGGCAAAAAACACCTCCGGAAAATCGTTGAGCTTTCCACGCAAATCAAAGATGGAAGTGTTGCAGTATTGGTAACGGAACTTGGCCTTGTCGGACAGAAAATTTATGATAACCTTGTTTTGGACCCGCGTGACGTGACTGTCGTGCGGAATTTTGTTGATTATCACGCGCCGCAATGCGTAAAACTCATAGAAGAGTATATGCGCGTTGCTAACTTACAGCCTTCTGACACGCGCGACAGAGCGCTTGCGGCATCTTTGAAGACGCTCCATGAAACAAAAGACACGTTTGAGGCGTTTTATACAAAGTGTCTTGAGAATGATGTTGAAGGGCTCGCAGTATTAAGCGAGACCATGCGGCGTATCGGGCAGATGGAACGCCCGGTCGTGAGCGGCTAACCCCACCACAGGCAGAAAGGAGGCCACCGATGGGAAAAGAAGACACGGTCGCTACGGCGACACCGACAAGTCAGGATGTTTCAATACAAGTTGCTCCGACGAATAATTTGCCGGCAGTTGTTGAGCCAGTAAAGGTTTCAGCTGAAAAGCCGGGGGATTTACTCCCACTTTCACGACTCACCGCAGACGATTATTCAAAAATTGAAGCTATTGAAAAATCTGTCAGTTTTGACGACGCTTCGGTTGCGCTTACATTTGGCGCTTCGGTCCAGGTGTTTGTTTCCGAGACGCTCAATACTCTGCTTCGGGACGTAAAGACGGAAGATGCAGGCGTCGCAGGAGACCTTGCAATTGAACTTGCTTCCGGCATCAAAGACTTGAGTATTAAGGAAATGCGCGAGGAGCTAAAAGAATGGGGCGTTGATGATGGAGATAAGATTACCTGGAAAAAGATAGCGCGTGCCGTTCCTGTTTTTGGTAAATCATTCCGTCACATTGAGTATTTCCTTGAACGGAAGCAGACTCTTGCAAAGCAATTTGAGCAAATTCAACAAAAGGCCGATACGCGCAAACGCACCATTATTGAATATCAAGTGAAGCTCGAGAGGCAGCAAGAGGTTACACGTACGCAGCTTATCGGCCTTATGCACCATATCATCGCGGGAGAGAGAATTCTGCTTGCCGCAGTAAAAGATTTTAATACATTTGCAGCGCAACCCGATATTGCTCGTGACCCCATTGCACTTGCTGACCTTCAGGCGCTTCGTGACCGCATCATTCGTTTTGATGTTCGGCTTATGAAGCTTAAGGCGGCATACGTAGAAGCTTCACAGCTGACACTCAAACAGATCGGTCTTATTAAGAGCGCCGGAGAAATTGAAATTCAGAACATCTTTGACGTTCTGCTATCTGATTTGCCGCGCATGCAGGCGACAATTCTCAATCTTGCCGCTGCCATCAGCATCCAGCGCTCACAGCGTGACACAAAGCGTCAACGAGACGCTTCAGCGCAAATTCAGGAAGTTGCAGTTGATGTTGTTCGCGACACTGTACTTGCCGCTAAAGAGAGCGAAGGCGACGTCCTTTCTCAGGTTGAGAAGTTGGCGGCGATGACTATTAAAATGACTGAGACGATGGAACTTGCCCAGGTAAAGGAGCGCGAAAGTGCGGAAAAACGGAGAGAGGCGGGCGCGATTCTCGCAGAACTCGTAGCGAAGATGTCTGCGAAGGAAAAAGAATTTACGGTTCAGCCGCTTTCGGTGAATTCATAAACATTAAAACCAAAGCCCATATCGTGAAAATGATATCGGGCTTTTTATTTTTTAAAATTAATATATGAAAAAACCCAGCGTTGGTGTAGCACCTACGCTGGGCGTTAATTATCTAACCCTTACTTTCCGGTTCGGACAAACTCAATCGTCTTGAGGTCCACTTCGTGGCCGGCATATGCCTGGAACCAGCCGGTCTCTTTGTCCATCTCAACAACATAGAGGCTTAATCCTTCATCAGTCTCTGCAATGAAGTCCCAGTAATCAATCTTGCTTTCTTTCTTTCCATCACTCGTATGCTCCGTTACAACAGCGGCGTGCTCTTCCTTGATATCGCCGGGCCGAGCAAACGACAGCCCCCCAACATCATCTACCGGAAGCTTCCCACGCTTTAATTTACCATGCGCACCCTTATCATATTTACATTCAAATTGTGGCACTAAAAGATAGGAACTTGCTCCCTCAACGACTGAATCATGTTTTCCGCGCGGCACAATGCGGAGCAGAAGCCACACGGCGTCGTCGTCTGTCTTTGCACCCCGCCTGTCTACCAAGAGATAGTCAGCAAACAAATACCGCTCATCACTAATAGTGCGTGCCGTGACGTTTATGGCATCAACTGCAAAGTGACTTTCTTTATACTCATCCATTCGGACAAGCGCGACGTCTCCGAGTGAGAGGTCAAGAGGATTGTATTCAATGAGTGCTCGCTTTACTTCGCGAACTCCCGCTTCTACCGCGTCCGTGACAACCTCTGTTGTCTTTTTGGCGCCCCGCATTGCTTGTTTCAACATTTCAAACGGAGTCATTTTTTCGGTACCGCTCATGCATCTCTCCTGCGGATGTTAAATTTATGGAAGAATACGACGTACACAAGAGATCCGCCAAGAAGCAATGTAATGATTGTCGTCCACACGTATGTTGATAGGCTGGAAGACTCCTTAGCCTTTTCCGCGGCAACCTCGTCTTTGTAGACGAGATCCCTGTCTTTCTCTAACTCCTTCGGAACATATGTCGGATCTTTCTTAACACCAGTATCTTCAAGCGCCTTGAGGCGCTTGTCCATATCGGCGTCTTTTTGCTTGAGTTCTGCAAGACGGTTCGGGTCCATTGAGTCGCGATGGTTATAGACAAACCGGTCTCGCTCATGTGAGTTTTGGCTCATGAGCCATATCCAGAACCACGGACTGATGCCATCGTTGTAGTGATGAACAACCGTTTGTCCGCTGGACTGATAATTGCTACCGAATCGCTCTGAGGCGCGCCTTTCGCGCGTTTGCCAGTCATTTTTTGAATAATCACGTGGCATTGCCGCGTTCTTTGTCTCCGGCTTCGGAGACGGCCTGTAGACTGGAGTTTCTTTAGCCGCGGGCTTTGGCGGATTTGCTTTCTCAAACGCTGCTTTCGACTGCTCTTTCTTGACGCTCTTTAGGGCGCTGCTGTCATATGAAGATGATTTTGACGGCGTTGGAGATTTGCTGGGAGCGCTGAAAAAAGGCTTTGAAGCTGATGGACTTGTCGATGGTTTGTAGCTTGGCGTCGACGATCGCGACGGACTGCTTTTAAACGACGGCGATGAACGTGAAGGACTGCTTTTAAATGACGGAGAAGACTTGAAGCCACCACCACCGCCCCTAAATCCACCACCCTTAGCAAAGGAAACGGCGGGAGCAAGAACAATTGTCGCCGCAACGAGTGCGACGAGGCACTTCTTGAGGATGTTCATGTGGGCCTCCTTCCTAGCCTGCAAGGTGAACGAACATGACGGTAATTGCGACAGACAGGGTTCCGTCAACAAAGCCAACGCCCCAATTTCTGTCAGCCGTCATTTCTTTGCGCATCCGCGCACCAGGAATAATGATATAGTTCACGACAAGTCGCAGCACTGTCATCACAAAGAGCCAGATACCCACGTAAAGCACAACGTCCAGAAGATCGCTCGTCCAGCTTTCAAACTGCCCAGTGAGGGCGCCTCCAAGTGCCATGCCAGCCGCGATAAGCAAACCACCCATCGAGAATGCGACAGCTGTGTTTTGGTTCGCGATCTCATCGGCGGCGTTTGGCACCACAAACCGATAAAGATACGCAACGGTGACGAGCAAGCCTTGTCCGAGCGCAAACCACACGACTTCCGTCGTGAACTTGTCTTCGCTTCCGGCAAATGCTCCCGAAAAGATAAAGGCCGTCGCCGCAAGAGTTGACGCCTCAATGATTCCGACAGCGGTATTCCGCTTTCCCACAACCTCGGCTGTGTTTGAAACTTTGCTCAAGATGCACTTGTCGTTTACCCACATTGAAATCCACAACAGCACAATAACTGTAACGAGCGACTCTCCCAGTACTGCCATGTCGTAGAGCCACCCGAGTCCGCTTGGCTTGGCGATGCCGATAAACGCGACAATCGTCGCAAAGAGCATGCCAGCGAGCCGGATGAGTACTGCTGGGTTATCAGACTCCACTGCTTCTTGTGTGAAACTGTATTTGTGCACGACTCTGGCCTCTATGCCAAAGACGACACGGGAAACAATCACTGCCACCATTGAAACAATGATGATTGGAAGTACCTGCGATACGAGCAGGGATCCAAGTTCTGCAAGCGTCATTGTAAACCCTCCTTTTAAGGGTTATTTGTTAAGGAACCGAGGACAGACTATTCTGTCCCACGAACAACATATTAGCAATATTATGTATTTTTGTCAAATAATATTTGACAAATAAACAATAGTATGATAAATTAGATAATAGATGCTACGGTTCTGCGGATGAAGGGTGTTGAAAGGAGGGGCGTGCCGATGTTTTTGAAGCTATACCGGCGGCTAAGCCGCATAAGCAGCCGCGCGCTGCTCTTCACTCTTCCGGTACTCTTCTGCGCCACATGGTTTTTGATGTGGAGGTTTGAAGGGCCGGTACCGATTGTCTCCCCGGGAGTGTACTGGTGGTATTTCATCGTCACTGCGGCAACGGTCGGGTACGGTGATTTTACTCCGGTGACACTCGGTGGGCGCATTGTTGGCGCCACAATTATGCTCGGAGGCATCGGGATCCTCGCCGGACTGCTTGGCAAAATAGCCGAGTCCGTCATCCGCTTCTCAAAATGGAGGGAGTCTGGAATGTTGCCACTTGACGCGAAAGACCACATTGTGGTTTTCGGATACCGAAAAGGTGAAACTGAGGAAGTCTTCAGAGAGTTGCTTGCGGATATAGATGTTCGGAAAACACACGTTGTGCTCTGCTCAAGCAGCGAAAAAACAAATCCGCTTTTGAGGCACAAAGAATTTAAAACCGTTGAATTTGTTCACGGAGATCTTTCGTCGGAAGATGTCATGAAGCGGGCGTGCGTGGGAAGCGCGGCAAAAGTCGTTGTTCACGGACACTCGGATGATCAAACGTTTGCTGTCGGCGTTGCCGCAAACGCAGAAATGCAGAAGAGCGCGCACATGGTTGCGTATTTTCATGACCCGCACAGAGCGTCGCTCTTACAGAAGGTTAACCCGCACATTAAATGTCAATCCTCGCTCTCCGTGCCGCTTTTGGTTCTTGAAACGCAGGAGCCGGGCTCTACAGAGATTGTGAGACAAATTCTCTCCCACTTGGATGGAGACACGGCATTTAGGTGTGATATTCCAAAAGATGTTACTTCCGTCTCTTACATGGATATGTTTGTATTCCTAAAGCGGAAATACAACGCAGTGCTCATTGGTACCGCGGAGTCCCACGACAGGAGCGCAAAAGTGAAATTGAATTCAGAGGCAGAGCCCATGATTTCGGGTGGGATGTCCATCTTTTATGTCGCTCCGTCTCGGCTGAAAAACATTAATTGGTTTGAAGCGATACAGGTTTAATATTGTTGGAGCCGTCTCGGAAGAGGCGGCTTTTTTCATGATTGAACAAACAGAACGTAAAAAGCCGCTCTAATCGCGTGTAGAGCGGCTGTTATATTATTTTTCAACTCTCGGCGTGTGTCCGGGTCCCGTAACGCGGGTTGAGAGGGTGAGGTCTGCATAGAGGTCGTAGGCCTGTCCGAATCCTTTCACATACCGCACTACTCCGGTTGGTGTCAGGCAAAACAATTTAAAATCTGCAAGCTTCGGCATTTCGTCAAATATTTTTCCAAATTTTTTACGGAAAAGCGCGAGGGTTGTCTCATACAGGCTGTATTCTCGGGAAATCATAACTGCTCTGCAGAGCATCTCAATCCGATGTCTCGCGAATATATTTTTTGATTCGCACTCATCTGCAATAAGCAGAACACTTACTTGCTTCGTTTCCAAAATGTCTCCTGTGCGAGGCACGGTCGTGCTCAAGAAGACATAAAAACTGGTGCCGCTTTTTACAAACGGAGCGTAGCTTGCAGTGGGTTTTCCCTCCGCACTAGATGTTGCGAGTATGAGCGTTTTTCTTTTCTCAACAAATTCACGCACTTCTTTATCAATGTCAGCGCTCTCGGGTATTTTGGACATTAGGCTCCAACATTTTTGATTCTACATATTATTATAATCTATTAGCAAAGATACTGTCGAGAGAGTCTCACGTTCTATTAAAGAGTGTGGGATTAATCCTCGACAATAACTATTTTGGGTGTATAACAAAAAGAGACACATACACAAGGGACAAATATATGCGTACACGCGGCAGACGAAATAAGGAATCACAACTGACGGATGAATTGCGCTGCGAAATGATTTTTTACGCAACTACGCATAATTATTCGGACGCTGAGCGTTATGAGCGTTTTGCGATTGATTGCAAGCTTGATAAAAAAGCGCTTGAAATCGGTGCGGTGGTGAGGGGTCTCGTTTCAGACCTGCGCGAACGCGGAAGGCCGCCAGTTCAGATATTGGAGACCGCTTCCGCCACGGGACTTACCGCCGTCGGAGTTGTTGCAGAACTCACAAGGGCTCGTATCATGTGTATATACACCTCGCTTGATGCAGAACAGAATCTTCTCAATTATGCTTGCGCGCGCGGCAGGGGGCATAAATTTGTTCAGGGTGATTTTGAAGCGCTACCATTTAGCGATGAAATATTTGATGTGTACATCATGATGGGCGCGGCTGGATATCGGCCGAAAGGAACGTTTTACAGCGAAGCATACCGTGTTCTGCGTAGCGGCGGCTACTATGTGATGCCACAGATTGGCCCGCAGCCGACGGTAAGCGAGCGGGAAAAAGCCGATGCGATGAGTGCTGGATTTATTATTATTCGCGCGGATAATTATCTCATTGCGCAGAAAAGTTAATCAAGAACAGTAAAGCCCGACCATTCAGTCGGGTTTTTGTATACAGCGAAGAAGTATTGTTTTGTGGAGATTGATGAATGACGTTAGAACCTCTTTGGTTAAATCGAGAGATAGCGCGCAAATAAACGGTTTGATAGAATGTGTCAAAATATTTGAATCGCAGGTTGTCTAGGTGAGATACGTGGAAGAAGTTAGAACCTGGTAGTTTTTCAAAAGAAAAAGGCACGACCCGTTGTGGATCGTGCCTACAGTTTTGATCACAGAGGATTGTGCAACTTACATCAACTGCATCATCCTATCGTAGTCGTTGGCAAGTGCATCCTGCCGAATGAGTCGCTGGGTGTGGTCAATCTCGATGCGATAGCCCTGCACGAGACAAGTCTCCTGACTATCGGCACCGCCAGTCTTGGTTGGATCACCGACGAGCTCGTAGGCATTCGCTTCTTTGGGGAGCACAGTCTGCGCCTCGCGGATGTCGTAGCGGAAGATTGGGACGGGGTAGTTCGACTCGGTGTAAAACCGGGCGAGTTCTCCCACCTTCTCCATTGACGTGACACGGAACTCCGGCTCGTAACTATCCGCGCTGGCTCCCTTCTTCTGGAACTGCGTGAACCATGTCTTGTCCGGCATTTGCATCAGGACGAAGAGCCCGTCGGGTGTGCGGTCGAGACCGCTTGGCTCGAAAAGCTCTTGCCAATGCTTGCGCAACAACCGACGTGCATCGGGACCGTCTTGAACTTTACCGACCGGACCCGGACGAACTCCGAGCAGTCGCACACCGTTCCACCACTCGTGGATACCGACGTCGCACGCCCAGCTCGGCAATTGCATGCCGTTCTGATGATGGATGAGACCAATCCCACCGATCGAGGTGAGATGTGCGAAGGCAAGACCCGGCTCGATATCGCGACACCAGTACGGCAAGTTGCCCGGCTCCTCGACATCAATGATGTGGGGATCGCCGACCTCTTTGCTTGCCTGCTTCTGGTAGTACTGACGAGCCAGCGCAGCGTGACGCGTGATGTACTCGTGCGCTTGCGGACCAAGCCGTGCCACCAGCAAAGCATCGCGACTTGCGTCGCTCGCTCGCCGGTAACCAGTCGGAGCTCGAAACTGCTGGTCGCCCCAGCGGTTGCGGTACTCCTCGTAGTCGATGATCGACACGTCGCCGTATTCGCCACGAGCCAACTTGTCGAACTCCACCTGCGAGATACGTCCGCCGCGATGATTGCGCGACTTGTCATCGAACTCGTAGCGGTAGGCGTCGAGGATTCCTTGCAGTGTCGACATCGGACCGATACCATGCGCGACGATGATCGACGTACGACCAGCCAGCACGCCGAAGTACTCGGCCGTCAGGGTGGTGTAGTAGCGATCCCACGGCGTGGGGTTCGAGGAGTTAGTCATTCCCAACTCCTTGTATGGAGGAGTTACGAGCCGCATCGCGATCGCATCCGGCATGGTGCCGATGTGACCGTCTTTTCCAGCGAACTTGCTTGCTTGCTTGAACGCCGGAACGAAGCCTTTTTCGTGATAAAAGGCCATTGAACCGCCAGCTTTCTTACTCATTGAGTACTCTCCTTTTTTCCGTGTTTGGGATTTGAAGGAACGGACGGGATTGTCCAAAAATATGATACCACGAAGTCTTGTATAAATCAATAGTGAGAAATATAGATAAAAACACCCAGAAAATCGGGGCATTTTTATTCTTCCATATTGTTCTACGGCTGTGGAGACTGATGAATGACGTTAGAACCTCTTTGGTTAAATCGAGAGATAGCGCGCAAATAAACGCTTTGCTGGAATGTGTCAAAACATTTGAATCGAGTGTTGTTTAGGTGAGATGCATGGAAGAAGTTAGAACCTGTTGGTCGAAAGTGGTAAAATGAGGGAAAAGATTTATGAATATAGAATACGAAGCTACATTTTTAGATGTGAATAAAGATGAAATGCGTAAGCGCCTGAAAGACGCTGGAGCTACTCTTGTACGACCAGAGTATTTACAGAGAAGAATCCCTTTTTACTTACCGGAAGGTAAGCGCTCAAAAGATGCATGGCTGCGAGTCCGCGACGAAGGAGACAAGATCACGTTGAGCTTAAAGATCGTTGCTGGTGAGAAAATTGAAGATCAAAAAGAAATCTGTCTTGTGGTTAATGATTTTGATGAAGCGGTAAAACTTCTTGAATCAATCGGCTGTGAAAAGAAATCTTACCAAGAGACTAGGCGTGAGCTCTGGGTTTTAGATAATGTCGAAATCACCATTGATGAATGGCCGTTTCTCGAACCCTTTGTTGAAGTAGAAGGACATTCAGAAGAAGAGGTAAAAAAGGTGTCAGAAAAAATAGGATTCAACTACAGCGGTGCTCTTTTTTGTGCTGTCGGAAAACTGTACAAGATGAAATACGGAATCCATCCAGACGAGATCAATACAGTCGAGAAAATAGTATTTGATATGAAAAACCCTTTCTTGAAATAAAAACACCCTGATTTTCGGGGTGTTTTTATTCTTCCATATTGTTCTACGTCTGTGGAGATGGGCAGATTTGAACTGCCGTGCAAAAAGGATTTTTAATTGGTTCTACGCATGTAGAGTATTTTAATTTTAAGTATCGTGCGTAAAAAATATTCAAAATCGCACGGCACCGAGTTTCTTCCGCCGAAGCGGATTTTGGAAAACAGCCGAAACAAACTATTTTCCTATTCCGAAAATATTATGCGTATATCTCTCTATCGGAAGTCAAGAGTATACACACCAACTATCGCAATTTATGCGTATGCTGGAGCAAAACCTACGCGGTCAACTCCGAAGAGCGACGCAAGCGCTGATTCCACTTTAGAAAATAAGTTTGCACTTATTTATGTGGCCGGTTTACGAGTCAGCCAGCTCTATGCGCGCAATTAAAAATGTTCTTCTTGGCGATGCCTTTCATCCCCCTAAATCACTCCGCCAGAGGCGGATGATTGGGCAAGCGTTTTCGCGAAGCGAAAAGCGCTTTAGCCACGCTTCGCATGGCTTATTTTGTTTACATAGAAATTTTTCACTCGTTGTTTAAATACATTTCCCCACTTAGTTTTAAGGAATCTTTCTCTCTGGAATGCTTCCGATTGAGAAATATATTTTTCTGTATAAATCAGAACGAGAGGTCTGCGAAATTTTGTTGCAGGTATAAATCCTTTATTATGTCTCGCAACTCTTTTTTGTATATTTCTTGTACAGCCTGTATAAAGTTTTTCATCTTTCTTGCTGTACAGAATGTAAACAAAATAAGACATGTGAATTAATATAACACATCAGTCCTAAAAGGTGGGGGCAAGCTTTTGTTGTTTTTCTTTTTGTCGCTTGCCCGAAGTTGTTCAGCAGGATGCCGCGATCGCGATGTCCACACGCTTCCGGCCGATGTCGCGGTCAATGAAGACCGGATTTTCGTCGGATGTGTCGTGGTGCGGATGAAGTTCGGAAACCTCATCCAAATCATCGTCGTCTTCAACGGCGGGATCCAATGTTGGGATCTCTCCGTCTGGCAGAGTAAACCTTGCCATGATATTTCCTCCGTTTGGCAGGTATGCCTGAGGTGGTCAGGCAAACATCCCACCTTTTAAAACTGATACAGATTTTAAAAGAACTTAACCTCTTAATTTTCGTCCAATATCGCGCTCAGTGTCTCGCTTCTTGATAGCTTGTCGTTTATCATATTTTTTCTTTCCGCGCGCAACGGCAATCTCAAGTTTTACTTTTCCTGCCTTATTATACACTGAAATGGGCACTATTGTCAACCCTTTCTTTTTTTCATACCCCGCAATTTCAGATATTTCTTTTCTATTGAGTAAAAGCTTGCGTACCCGATTCGGATCATAATCTCCTGGGGTATTTTTCACTTGATATGGGGGAATGTGCATGCCGACTATAAACGCTTCGCCGCCACGCACTATTATATAGGCACCGGAAAGCGAGCCCTGCCCCCCCTTCAGAGACTTTACTTCAAATCCGAGCAATTTCAAACCTGCCTCGAATTTCTCAAGGACTTCATAATTGAAATATGCTTTTCTGTTTTCTATAAGCCTCATATCCGCATTGTAGCATAGCGTTGACTTGTTTTTGGCAGGTGTGATAAGGTTACGGCAGATACTTATGGGTTCGCAAGGAGAAGGTAATGAAAACAGCGCAGGAACGTCTTGCCAAAGTACATTTTTTCTCGGTAAAACCTGATCTTTCGGCTCTTAACACAAAACAAAAACGAGCGCTTGCTCATTGCGTCAGTGCGGCGCAAATCATGACTGACATATATCTTGGCCAAGCACACTCTGGCAATAAGGACATTTACAACGAACTTCAAAAACGAAGTGACGCTGAAGGAAGAGATCTCTTGCGTTACTTTCTTATTCATGGATGTCCGTGGGACGCGTATGATAATGATAGGCCATTTATTCATGGAGTTGGAGAAAAGCCAAAATTTGGTTCTTTCTACCCACCTGATTTGACGGAAGGCGAGTGGAAATCGTATCTGGAATCACATCATAAAGAACGCGAACAACTTGAGAGTAACTATACCGTAGTGAAGCGCCGGGGTGCTAATCTGGTCGCAGTTCCCTATTCACAAGAATATAAGGACAGATTGGAAGATGCTGCGAATTGTTTGCGGAAAGCAGCGTCTCTTTTATCTCCCGGAGCATTGCAATCGTTTTTGCAACTTCGTGCGGATGCTTTTCTTTCGAATGATTACTTTGAAAGTGATATGGCGTGGGTGGACACAGATGGAAACCCCTTTGAAGTAACAATTGGCCCCTACGAAACATACTTTGATAGGCTGCTCGGTCTGAAGGCTTCTTTTGAAGCATTTATCGCATTACCGGACAAAGATGCAACAGTAGCTCTCGGAAAGTTTACGCCACTGGTGCCCGACTTTGATCTCATGCTCAGTCAAGAGTTCAACTTCGCTCCAAAAGGCGCTGCGATTCCTTTAGAAGTTGTTGCGGACGTGATGCGTGGAGGTGAGGCTGGATTCGGTTATATGTTCGTGGCGTACAATTTGCCCAATGATCGAAGAGTGCACGATATTAAGGGGTCAAAAAAAGTATTTTCTCGAACAATGATGGAGGCGAAGTTTTATACGGAAGTGCTTCCTGTTGCGGAGAGAATACTCCCGCCCGCTCTAGCCGAATTGTGTACCTTTGACAATCTCTTTAACTTTGTTCTCGGACATGAATTGGCACACGGCCTTGGTCCAAGCAAGGTGAAGGTTGACGGGAGAGAAATGCCATTTGAGGTTGCGCTTAAAGATCTCCACTCTTGTCTTGAGGAAGCAAAGGCGGACATGCTCGGCTTCAGGTTACTTAATTACTTCAGGAGCCGGGGAGTGTTTGATGACAAAATGCTTGCCGGAATGGTAATTACAGAAATCGCAGCTCACTTCCGCCAATGGAGACACGGGTTTACGGAAGCTCATTCTAAAGGCGAGCTTATTGAGTACAACTGGCTCAAGTCGGCTCATGCCCTGCATTACAACAGAACATCTAAAAAGTATGAAATTGATGTGGAACGTTCTCTTCAGGCAATGTCTCGTTTAAGCACAGAATTTCTGAATCTACAGGTGGCTGGTGATTATGAGCGTGCAAAAAATTTCGTGAAGCAGTGGTCATCCGTTCCGGATGAACTTCCTTCAATTATAGAAGGCCTCACTGATATTCCAACCGCAGTAAGTCCTGTGTGGGATCTGTCGGAGTTAAAATAATTTTTGATATAGCATGAGCCCGAAATGAATCGGGCTTTTTCTTTTTACATATCAATTTTAACATTGTAATTTTAAAAAGCGGTCTGATGTTTATCAGACCGCGTTGATTTTTATTTATTTCTTTTTCTGTTTTGCGTAGAGCTGTTCTGCCTCCGCAAGTAATTTCTCAATTGACGCGAAGCCCAAGTTCCAAAATTCTGGGTTTGTCGGGTCAAGGCCGAATGGAGCAAGTAATTCTTTCGGTCCTTTTGAGCTTCCGGCGCGCAAAAGGTCAAGATACATTTTTTCAAACTCTTTTTTCTCAAATCCACTTTGCGCCGCGTAGAGCGACTGAGTTAAGAGTTCTCCAAACGCGTATCCATAGACATAGAACGGATTGTGGAAATGTGGAATATATGCCCACAGATAGTCAAAGTCTTTGTATCTGAAGACTGAGCCATCTTTGCCATAGATTTTTTCTGTTACTCTTTTCCAAATCTCGTTAAATTCAGGAACCGACAATCGTCGAGGAGAAGCATGGATTTCCTGCTCAAAGAACGAAAAACAAATTTGGCGGATAACGGAATTCATCATATCGCCAAGCTTGCCCATATTGAGAGCGAGCAACTCTTCAGGATTATTTTTCTCTACCGCCCTCTGTTTTAAGGAATTAAATGTTGTCATTTCTCCAAAGATGGAAGCGGTCTCGGCAAGCGCGATCGGTGCCTGCTGCATCAGTGCCCCCTGCGCCTCACCCGCAAGAATACCGTGCACGCCGTGTCCCAATTCATGTGCCAAGGTCATTACATCTCGTTCTGTTCCCAAGAAATTCAAAAGCGTGAAACATACGGGCTTGTGTCCCGGAAGGGTAAGCGGTGCGTTAAACGCGCCGCTTGATTTATTCTTAACCCGCGGTGCGTCAATGCGCTTCTCTTGTACCATCTTTGCAACAATGTTTCGTAGTGTCGGACTGAAGCTTCCATATGCGGAAAGTACGAGCTCAATTGCTTCCGGATATGTAATCAATTCATCACTTTTTTCAAATAGTAGAGGAGCATTTCTGTCGCTCCAGAGGAGTGGCTTAATGCCGAGCATTTCTCCTTTGAGAGCGTAGTATCTCTGTGCGAGAGACGCTCCCATGTTTGCAACAGCTTCATGAAGGGCGAGAACGGCCTCATCAGGAATTTTGTTTTCTTTGTTCCGCTCTGACATGGGGTGTGGATATTTACGCTCTCGGTCAGAAACCTGTTTTAATCCGACGATCATGTTGAGCGTTTGTCCGGAAAGACGCGCGAAATGTCCGCCTAATCCCTTGTTGAATGCTTTAAGCGCTCTTGCACGGCGAGAACTCTCTTGTGCTGTTCCAAGGACGTGGAGTATCTCATTCTGGTCAAGCTTTTTTCCCTCAAACGGGAAGCGCAACAGCACATCTTCCTCATCATAATATTTACTCCATGATTCCGGTCCGAACATCTTGCGCTTAGAAAGCGCGCTCTCAACCTCTTCTTCTAAAAGATGCGGTTTTGTTTTCCGAACATCTAGAATCCACGGCATATGGAATGAAATAACGTTGCTTTTCTTAGATTGCACTGTAATGTATTTTTGCGGCAGACGTGCGAGTTCAAGGGCAAAGAAAGTGAGATATTCTCCGTTTACGCGACTCATCAATTTTTGTACCTCATCCACTTTTGTTTTTACCTTCTCGCTTGTTTCGTCAAGAGCTTTTACAAGGAGTAGGTAAGACATTATTTTGGTTCCAAGTTCCTCAATGTTAATCCACGTTTCCACCGCTTTTCCAAGGCGCGTGCGGAGTTTTCCTTTAAACATGTTTTCAAATTGCCGCGCGCGTTCCTCAAGCAGTCTCATGTCCGCGTTTATCTGCGGGTCGTCAATTCCTTTATAAAAACAAGACAAATCCCAGCGTACATTTTCTGTTCCAAGCGCTTTTGCCGTCGCAGTACTCATCGGTCTTCTCCCTTCTTAAGTCTGGCCTAAGTTTATGGATATTCATCTGAAAGTCAAACAATCTTCTCTAATGAATCAATGTACCCCTTTTATTTTTAGAGATTATGTTGTATAGTAAAATTCATATGTTTCCGGAAAATCAAAAAGAAAAAAAGAGCAAAAAGGGTAACATGCCTCCATTTTTAAAAGGTCCCAGTAAGGGCACCTCGCGAAATCAGTTTTGGGGAAATCTTTTAAGCACTCTTTTGATACTTCTTATTATTGTTACGGCGTATTCGCTTATTGTTGAAAATAAAAAAGAGAAAATTGAAATACCCATTTCTGTTTTGGCGCAAGATATAAAAGGCGAGCTTATTTCAAAAATTACGGTTTCTGGAGAAAAAATAACGGCAACATATAAAGAAAAAGACCCGAACGCCCCCGCTCCAAAAGAAGGAGATGAGTCTGCGTATGTCACAAAAGAATCAAAAAAAGAGGCGGGTACGGCTCTCTCCGATACGTTGGTAAACTATGGAGTAACGGCACAACAGTTGGGCGCCCTTGAAATTGAAATTAAAAAAGAATCAGGACTCGCATTCTTTTTATTAAACGCGGCGCCATTTTTGATTCCCATTATATTTATTCTCCTCTTTTTCTGGCTTATTTCTCGCCAAATGAAAGGGGCAGGCATGCAAGCGTTTACATTCGGCCAGTCAAAGGCTCGGATTATTGACCCGAATGATAAAAATCAGAGGGTAACATTTAAAGATGTCGCCGGAGTCAAAGAAGCGAAGGAAGAACTTGTAGAAATCGTTGATTTTTTAAAAAATCCGAAAAAGTTTTTAGATATAGGTGCGCGTATTCCAAAGGGCGTGCTTTTAATGGGCGCCCCTGGAACCGGGAAAACGCTTCTTGCCCGCGCGGTTGCAGGGGAGGCGAAGGTTCCATTTTTCTCAATTTCAGGTTCAGAGTTTGTTGAAATGTTTGTCGGCGTTGGCGCCTCTCGTGTTCGCGATTTGTTTAAAATGGCGAAAAAGGCCGCTCCCTCCATCGTGTTCGTAGACGAAATAGACGCTGTTGGTCGCGTGCGTGGTACTGGTGTTGGCGGCGGGAATGATGAACGGGAACAGACACTCAATCAGATATTAGTTGAGATGGATGGATTTGAGCCGAATGAAAAAGTAATTGTGATGGCAGCGAGCAACAGACCGGATGTATTAGATCCTGCGCTTTTGCGTCCCGGAAGATTTGATAGACGCGTTGTTCTTGATTTGCCGGATATTCATGACAGGGAGGAAATTTTAAAAATTCACAGCGTTAAAAAGCCGCTTGGAGAAGATGTTGATCTTAAAGTGATTGCACAGAGAACACCGGGATTTTCAGGAGCCGACTTGTATTCACTCATGAATGAGGGGGCGATTTTGGCAGCGCGTGAAAGTCGCAAAACAGTTACTCAATACGACCTTATTCGTTCTATTGAAAAAGTGATGCTCGGGCCAGAACGAAAAAGCCATCTGCTTTCTAAACAAGAAAAGAAAATAACCGCGTATCATGAAGCCGGACACGCGCTCGTCGCCTCGGTCCTCCCGCACGCAGACCCCGTGCACAAAATATCAATTGTTGCGCGTGGACATGCGGGTGGCTATACATTGAAACTTCCATTTGAAGAAAAACGGCTTCAGTCTCGCAAGGTGTTCTTAGATGACATTGCTGTTTCTTTGGGAGGCTATGTTGTAGAGAAAATGATTTTTGGAGATTTAACAACTGGACCATCAAATGATTTGCGTGTTGCTGCAGCTCTCGCGAGGGATATGGTAACGAAATACGGCATGTCAGAGGCATTTGGCCCCGTGGCGCTTGAGGACTCCGGTGGAAGGCTTTTCTTGGGCCGAACCGCAACGGGAGAGCGGGAATATTCTGAAGATGTTTCTAAAAAAATTGACGCGGAAGTTGCTCGCATTATTGATGAGGCGATGGAGAAGGCGACAAAAGTCGTTACAAAGCATAGAAAGGCGCTTGATGCGATTGCTGGTGAGCTTATTAAAACTGAAACACTGGAACGTGCAGAGTTTGAAAAAGTACTCATTGTAAATGGCATTACGCCTAAAAAAGAAGCAGAAGATGAAATTGAAAAAAAATAATTACATTTTAAAGCATCTTTAAAAATGCCCTCTCATTTGTGTTGCAAATGAGAGGGCATTTTGATAGGAATTTAGCTGCATAGTGTATAATTTTAGTAATGGCTAATATTCTTTTTGTTTACAGGCTTGCGTTTGTTTGTCTTTTAGCGCTGATATTATTTTTTTTTCCATTTTTGATCGTGCGCGCCGTTAATGTAACAACGGTAGTTTTACCCAATGGGGGAGAGTGTCTTACGGTCGGCGAATCCTACACGATTCGATTTTCGTGGAGCGGGGCTGACGTTGAACATCTTGCTATTTACTATCGAACCGACGGCGCGCAGCCTACACATCTTGACTCTTCTACTATCAAGCACCCGATAAACGTTCCGCAACAAGGCACGACATGGAATTGGACTCCAGGCAGTTCCAATATATCTGAGACGGGCAGGGTCTGGGTTGACGGGCATGAAAACGGTCATGATTCTCTGGCGACTTGGGATAATTCTGATGCGGATTTTGCGGTCCGCGCGGATTGCTCTGAGCCAGCTCCAGCAGAGCAGAGTAGCGCTCCTAGACCTCTTCCCACAGGCCCTGCTCCTGTGTTTTCTTTTTTACCGGAGCCCGAGCCTATACTTCCAAAGGGCGGAGGGCCAGTGTCATATCCTCCAACGATTGAATTTACGAATACCTTTAAATTTGGTCAAATTTTTAGCGATGTTATTGATATTTCATTTATGGCTGATGACCTAAATAATATTGACAAACGAGATACGTTTGGAATCTCAAATCATCCGGTATCCCTTTTTTATACAAGCGGAAAAAATTTAACCAAGCGAACCCTCATTGCGCAAGGACTTGCCAGCACGACATCATATACATGGAGAGTCCGCGATATTCCCGACGGGAACGACTATCGTGTCATTGCCGAGGTGGCTGACAGAAGCGGACTTGTTGGGCAAGCGATAACACCTCCTTTTACAATTGATAACTCAATTCCTTCGGCTGAAGTATTCAGTCGTACATCTATAATTTCGTGGAGAACCCCCACTCCAACCTATTCGTTTGTTGAATATGGAGAGAGAGTCAGAGAGAGGGCGGTATCGGGGAGGGAAACAGTCCCCGATACACTCCCTTCGAGAGAACATTTTTTCATTATTGAAGGCTTGAGTCCAAATACGACATATCATTTTCGTGTGATAAACTCAATTACTCCGATTTTACGGCAAGGGCAAAGAGAGGCGCAAGACTATTTTGACCCTCAATTTACTGTGTTTCCAAAATCATTTACAACCGCACCAGTTTCAGCCGTGGATGTTTCTCCGGTTTCTGGAATATTCACTGTTTCCGGCCGAACAACAATGTTGTTGTCATGGGTACGTTCAACAAAAGCATCTTTTGAAACTATTATTGTGCGACAACAGGGACGCTTTGCCAGAAATCCAAAAGATGGAGAGGTCGTTTTTCGAAGCAACGCGTCATATTATAGAGATGCCGGGTTGCGGCCAGAAGAAACTTATCAGTACAGTATTTTTCAAACAGATGGGCTCGGCAATTTCTCGTTCCCTCGTTTTGTGCGCGCAACAACAAAAGAAGGATTAAAAGAAGTCCCGACTCCTCCGCTTGAAGAAAGCGAACCCTCGCTACAGTTACGAGTGGGAAGTTTTTCATCTGAATCGGGTGGAAAAACTGTTACGCTTCGTTGGAAAAATCCAAATAACCCTCATTTTTTAGGTGTTCAAATTGTGAGAAATACAGAATCACTGCCGTCACATTCCTTTGACGGCGCCGTTCTGTTCCGAGGATTAGCGGAGAGCTTTACTGACTCCGATTTAGTGCCTGGCAATCGTTATTTGTATGGGATTTTTCCGTTTGATTGGAACAACGCGTTTTACTCAGGCTCCTTTACTTCGGGTGTTCCAGAGGAGAGTTCCGCATTTGAAACACTTTCTTCTTTTTTGGTACCCGTTTCCGCGACGTCCTCTTCTATGAAACCTCTTGCCGATATCCAGATTCAGATTAACGCACTGTATGAAAAAGTTAAGGAAATTTCTCTCGCGATACAAGTATTACTCGGGGAAGGGCCGTTTACGTCATCTCTGTCTTCCGGAAAAAAAGAGTCGATGCCGAGTCCCGAGGTACGGCAGTCCAAAACACACATCGTATATATTACTGAATCGGGATTTAGTCCAAAGGAGATTATTATACAAAAAGGAGATACGGTATTGTGGATAGGGAGGAGTACGGGACACTCGTGGCCCGCCTCCGATATTCATCCGACTCACGGTTTATACCCTGAGTTGGGAGGCTGTATTGGAAGCACATTTGATTCCTGTCGCACGCTCTCCTTGGGAGACGAATATTCTTTTTTGTTCAACAAAGTTGGGGTATGGCAGTATCATGACCACCTCAATCCTCTACACGCGGGTACTATTACGGTACAATAATTAATAACAACTTAATAATTCAGATTTACATTTTTTATTTGGGCTATTTGAATGAATTTGTGTATCAGGATTACTATCCATGGCTTCTAGTCTTAAAATAATATTAATTGCAGTTTCAATCGGTCTCCTTGCTGGTGGTTTTTATTTTTTGTCATTGAAAACTGAAGCACCAAACAATGTAGTCCAAAATCCTGAACAAAAAAACGAAATGGTCGTATCTGATATTCCAGCCACTGAAGCGGGCGATGTTTCTACACCAGAGAGTAATGCAACAATCCAAGATGAAGGCCTGAAAAATGATACCCCGTTACCGCAACAAGAGCCTTCCCCGATAAAGCAACCTGAAATTACGAATACTTCAACAATCCAAAAACCAGCAGTAATTTCGCAAGAGCTGCAAGAGTACTTAGTGCATATTTATAGTTTTACTGACTGGCGTCCCACCAGCCTTACTGTTTATGTTGGAGATACGGTAACGTTTATAAATGAAGATAATGCTCTTCACTGGCCTGGCGCGGATCCGCACCCAACACACAGCTCTTTACCCGATTTTGACGCTCTTGGTGGAATATCAAGGGGGCAGAGTTACTCGCATACATTTAGAAAAATTGGAGCACATGGGTATCACGACCATCTTCTTGAAGTGCCCCCCACTATCGGAGTTATTACTGTTTTGCCGCGGCAGTAAACATTCAAATCATGCTCAAAGGATTTCACTTCAATACATTTTGGCAATTTGTTTTTTTAGGCACGATTGTGTTTTTTATAATCGGCATCTTTCTTTCAAGCCTTGTCCGTCCAACGCTCGTGCATTTTGTGCTACGACAGCAAGAGCTGACGACTGTCGTGTTTGCAAACAGGCTTGCCGCGGAACATTTATTTGCTGAAGATTTTAAAAAACCGGCAGATGAAAATTCTCGCGTGCGTTTTGAGGCATTTGTTGACGGCCTTCAAATTCCTGGATTGTTTCGGGTAAAATTTTGGAATCCAGATGGAGTTATCGTGTATTCTGATGAGCCACGTCTTATCGGACAAAAATTTTCTCTGACCGAAGGGCTACAAGGAGCGCTTGACCTTAAATCTGTCGCTGAAATTGAAAAATTCAAAGAAGGGGATCCGCATCACGAGTACGAGACATCTTTTGTCGAAGGGCTTGAAATATATGCGCCCATTACCTTTGGCGCTTCGCCCAAAATTATCGGGATTTTTGAAGCATATGCCCGAACAGGATTCCTTAACGAACAAATTAATGAACTTCGTAATTTATTCATAGGACGAATTATTATTTCATTGACACTCATGTTTTTGGCACTCTCGTTTATTGTCTGGCGTGCATCCCGCACGGTAGCTCGTCAGGGAGTAAAGCTACAGGCATACGCGACTGGTCTTGAAAGAATGGTTGAAGACAGAACAAAAAAACTGAAGGAAGCATCGGAAAGCGAAATTAAAAAAGCGAAAGAATTGATAAAACTCAAAGACCAGTTTGTATTTGTTGCGGCTCATGAATTACGTACCCCCGCAAACGCGATTAAATGGGGACTCGATGCCTTTAAGATGGATTCCCCGGATATTTTTGAAAAGAAAAAATCTTTTTTGGATATCATAAAAAATAGCAATGAACGACTGTTGCGACTTGTAACCGACCTTCTTGAGGTTGCCCGCATTGAGGGAACAACAATTACCATTGACATAAACAAGGTTTCCATTCCCGAATCTCTCGGTGAGGCAATAAAAGAAACTGAAGGGATGGCAAAATCTAGTGGTGTTGGGGTTGTCAACAATATCCCAAAAGACATTTCTTATGTACTTGCTGATCCTGTGCGGCTTAAAGAGGTTTTTATAAATCTTCTGACAAATGCGATTAAATACAATAAGGAACGCGGAGTCATTACGATTTCTTCGGAACAAAAAGATAGTTTAGTTATCATTCATGTGGCTGACGAAGGTATTGGCATTAGTTCGGAAGACCAAAAACACGTGTTTGAAAAATTCTGGCGTTCAGAATCAGTGCACGGCATTGAAGGCACGGGTCTCGGTCTTTTTATCGTAAAACAGCTTGTTGAACTGATGAACGGCGAAATCTGGTTTGAGTCTAAACCGCAACAGGGAACAGTGTTCTCTTTTTCACTCAAAAAATATTTAGGAGATAAAAGAAATAAGTCATAGTTTATGCGCATGCCTATAGGCACAAAAAAATATTTCTTTGCTCTGTTGCTGGGAGCTTTGTTCATATTTTTTCCTCTTTTCGTAAGCGCGCATGTGGGACTTGGAATGTATGCGGGTACGCACGCGGTTGCGCTTGTGGTGGAGCCACATCATTCTCCGTTTGTCGGGGAAGACGTA
Source organism: Parcubacteria group bacterium (assembly GCA_016180525.1). Lineage (GTDB taxonomy): Bacteria > Patescibacteriota > Minisyncoccia > Phycocordibacterales > UBA2135 > JACPBB01. The sequence goes on from JACPBB010000002.1 coordinate 245,164, forward strand.
TTTTTCACGTTTTACATGAAAGACCTGCATGGCTATTTCCCGACAGAGCCGTTCATTACCTCTGTAATTATTCAAGAAATAACAAAAGACAATGAAGAGCTCAATATCGTCGCGCTTGTTCCTGAGACCGTTAAGAGTGGCGTATATAAAACATCGTATCGATTTAAACAAGCGGGCCTTTACAGAATTGAATTTGGCTTTGGAAAGGCCGATGAGCCGGATGTTATACGAGATGCGGTATTTGAAATTGAAGTACGAGACCCGGGATACCCGATTTCCGCAAAGATGGCGCCCACGATTGTTCTTTTGGGGGTCATTATTTTTGTTTTAGGAATATTGACGGAGAAATATATACGCGATAGAAACGCTTTTGAGTAACGCATACTGATTATGATAGTATAAAGAATATAGACATTGTTTTTTTATGGAAACGCAAAGCAAAAAAATTCTCATCATTGAAGATGATAAAGATCTCGCTCACTTTTTAGAAGAAGTTCTTAAAAAAGAGCGATACTCTGTTTTCGTGGCACACGACGGCAAAGAAGGTCTTGCAAAGGCGCTTGCGGAAAGTCCGGATCTTATTTTTCTTGATGTGCAAATGCCCAAGATGAACGGTATAGCGTTTTTAAGGGAGTTGCGGAAAGACAAAAAGGGAGTTGCCATTCCTGTTATTGCGCTCTCTAATATTGACGACGCGACCACGGTGAGCGAACTTATGGTTGGGAATGTAAAAAATTTCTTTGTGAAGACAAATCTAAGTCTCCCGGATGTCATCGTAAAAGTAAAAGAGATACTGGGAAATTAAATGTAGTCATTGTTTTTGCGGCACTTCTGTACTACAATAAAAACATTCTTATGGATACACAAAAGAAAAAAATTCTCATTGTTGATGATAACAAAGATTTACGAGGCGTTTTAGTAAATGCTCTCCATGCCGAAAATCTGACGGTTCTTGAGGCGGGAAATGGGGAAGAAGGCCTTGCTCTGGCGCTTGCCGAGCACCCCGACATGATACTTCTCGATATCGTTATGCCTAAAATGGACGGAGTTACGATGCTTCAGAAATTAAGAAAAGATAAGTGGGGGCGAGATGCCTGGGTCACCATGCTTACCAATTTAACTGATGCCGAAAAAGTTCACGCTGCCATGGAAGAGGGGGTATATGACTTTTTAGCAAAAAGTGATTGGGCGCTTGAAGATTTGTTGTCAAAAATACGTCTTAAATTGAATATTCCAACAGGCTAAATTAACGGCGCACGCACCTTTTATATTTTACACCAAAACTTGACTAATGAATTATTTTATAGTACAATAACCATATGTCAAAAGAAAGACCTAACCAAGCTAATCAAAATAAACATGAGCACGTTGCTGAAGGTGTAAAGCTTTCTCCCGAAGAAATTCAGCATCTTTTAAATAAGTATGGCGAGAGAGGACTTGAAGAGGATCCAGAACATTCTGAGTATTTAAAAATAAGAAACACAAGGATTCAGAAGTTAAGCACAATTGGCAGGATTGGTGCAAAAAAAGGAGCTGATGGTCGTCTCATGGGCGGAAAACCAAAAAAAATCGAGCAGAGAATAAGAGAGCTCCTTGGTCTTGAGGAAGAAAAATGGTAAATCACTCAAATTCATAATTCAAAACACCTCGTTTTAAACGAGGTGTTTTGAATTATATCCACACTCCCCTGGATTCGAACCAGGGACCGCAGAGGTATATAAATATATAATTTCTTCGTTCGGTCGAAATATAATAATGTGCTTGTTGGTGTGCGCGCCAGGATTCGAACCTGGAACCGCAGAGGTATAAGCTCTGTGCTCTACCGTTGAGCTACGCGCACATTTTATATTTCTTCCTCTCTCGAAATTATAAGCTCTGTGCTCTAACCAACTGAGCTAGGGGTGGGTTCATTCATACAATACTATGTATTACTCATTTTTTCAATTCTCAAATATTTAAATTCAAAAAACATTCTAATATTCTGGAGAATATTAGAATGTTTTTACCCTTAGTTTATTCAAAATGGATTTTTTCTCCTGTCTCGATCTGTTTAGCAATAAGCGGATATTTTTTAAATGTGGGATCTTTTGAGATGATATTTTGCGCTTCGGTGCGCGCCGCCTCAACCATTTTTATATTTTTGATTGCCTCCATGCCGATGTCAGAAATACCCCACTGCTTTCTTCCGGAGAGTTCTCCGGAGCCGCGCATTTCTAAATCAAGTTCCGCAAGTTCAAATCCGCTTTTTGCTTTTTGAATTGCCTTAAGTCGCTCAATTGATTTTTTGCTTTTTGTATCCGCAAAAACATAACAATACGCTTGATGGTTGCTCCGCAATACCCGTCCGCGTAACTGATGTAGTTGCGCAAGCCCAAATCGCTCTGCGCCTTCAATCACAATCATAGTAGCATTTGGAACATTTACACCGACCTCAACAACCGAGGTTGCCACAAGAATATCTATGTTTCCATCGGAAAATTTTTTCATTATGTTTTCTTTTTCTGCGGGCCGTAACTTGCTGTGGAGAATTTCTATTTCATATTCCGGAAATACTTCTTGTTTCAGTCGTCTTGCTTCTGCTTTTACCGATTTTGTGTTGAGCGCAAGGAGTTTTTTGGGGTCTGGCTCATCAATTCTCGGACAGATGACATACAACTGCCGGCCTTCTTTGAGGCGCGTGGCAATTTCTTCATATGCTGCACCTCGTTTATCCGGAGAAATAATTTCCGTAATAATTGGCTTTCTGCCGACTGGCATTTCGTCAAGAAGCGTTAAGTCAAGATCTCCAAAAACAGTAAGTGCAAGCGTGCGGGGAATAGGGGTCGCAGTCATTGACAGCAAATGCGGTGCCGCGTACACCCCATCGTTTTTTTTGGATAATTTGGCTCGCTGCATGGTGCCGAAGCGGTGTTGCTCGTCTATAATAATGAATGCCAAGTGTTTAAACGAAACAGTTTTTTGAATAAGGGCGTGTGTGCCGATAAGAATTGGAATTTCTCCGTTTTTTACCCATTTTAAGAGCTGGGCTCGTGAAATATCCGTTGCACTTTTGGGATTTACTTTTGAGGGAAATTTTTTGCATCCACTTCCCGTTATAAGACCGATCTGTATGGGCATATGTGAGAAATATTCCATAAAAGATTGAAAGTGTTGCTGTGCCAGAATTTCTGTCGGTGCCATATATGCTATCTGTAAATTTCCAAAATTTTGGCCTTTGGGTTGTGATGTTACGACTGCGTATGCGGTGATTGCCGCAACGGCAGTTTTTCCCGAACCCACGTCTCCTTCAAGAAGTCTTGACATCGGCTCGTCTTTTTCAAAGTCGGATAAGATTGTTTTAATAGCCGTCTCTTGTGAATTTGTGAGCGTAAAGGGGAATCTGTCAGAAAATGTTTTTATCTGTTCCCCATTAGATTCAATGGTATATGAGGCATTATTTTTATATTCATGCCGTATTTTTTGTCGTGACAGCTGAATAAAAAAAACCTCCTCAAACGCGAATCGTTTTCGCGCGGAGATACGATGCGACTCTTTCTGCGGATTATGAATCCATACCAAGGCTGTTTTTAATTGTGGAAGATTATATTTTCCTAAAATATTTTTCGGAATTGAGTCTTTTATATCCTCATGCACCTTCTCACGCAACAATTTTTTGATTGCGTGATAAAACCACTTTGAAGTTATTCCGCGGCTTTCCGGATAGACGGGGTACATCATTGTTGTTCCGCCATCTAACGCGGTATTTTTTTTGCGTGAATGATATGAATGTTCAAATTCTGGATTTGCGACATAGAGCTTTCCGTTTCTCTCTCCGATTTTTCCTGAAAACCGCAACTCTACTCCTATTTTTAATTTGTCCGCGATATATGGTTGGTGAAACCATAATGCCTTAATTGCCCCAGTGTGATCTCTTATTTTCGCTTCGGTCATTATCATCCTTTTTCTGAATGCTCGGATTTTTTTAACGCTCTCTATCGTGCCGTGGAAAGTGGCAACGTCTCCCCTCTGGAGAAGGGAGATTAGTTTTTCGTCCGCAACTGATTCGTATCGTGAGGGAAAGTGATACAGTAGATCTATCATTGTTACAATTCCCAATTTTTTAAGGGCCGCTTTTTGGTAGCGTGTAAGCCTAAAAATGTTTTCAAGCGCTGTACTCGGGTTCATTTCTAAAGCATATCTTTTTGGGACTTTTTTGGGAAGTTTACATTTGCTAGTAAGCGCCTTGTCAAAATTCATGCAAAGCATATACTTTCTCATAGAATACAAACAAAAGGAATCTCATGAGTTTCCGTACCCAGCTTAAAGTCTTTGGGATAATGGCATTTGTTGTCGTCGTTGCGCTCTTTGCGTGTGAACGTAGCCTTCCGATTAAAGGAGAACAATTTGAAGCACTTAGATCTTTGTGTGAATCTCATGGAGGCATTGATCGCGTGGTCTATAATCTTGATGCGGATGCAGAGACATTTGGCCTTACAACTCTACCCGTACCCAAAAGGGTTGTTTGTAAAGATAAAAGTACACGCTTTGTTCCAAGAAGCATCCAAAAAATGAGCAATAAGTAGAATGTGTTCAAAAACACCCCGATGTTTCGGGGCGTTTTTTTAATTTTCGTTAGGTTTGTGGATAATCGCAAGGGCGACTGCCATTGCAAGAATTGAAAGGTCGCGGAAGACAACATCCATCTGTGACAAGTTAAAGACAACGATGAGAAAGAGGAGTATTGCGGAAACTACACTCGGGTAAAATGCCCGCTTTCCCGAGAGAAGCCAGATGGCAATTATAATTTCTAATACTCCGAATGAATGGAGCAAAAATGCGTCATTTGGAATAAGTGCGTGCGCAAATTGCGGGAAATAGCCAATCCACGCAAATGGGTTAAAAAACGCCGATATCGCCGGATAGAGAAATGCAAACGCAAGTCCAATACGAAGAATGAGAGAAATGTGTTTCATGATACTAGGCTTTAGGCTCTAGGCCTTAGGCTTTAGGAAATTTAATGTCCCTAGAGCCTAGTGCCTAACGCCTAGCGCCTGAAGAATTTATTTATTTAACAGTAATTGTTCCTCGGTGATTTGCCTGTATGTGGTTGTGATAGTTCCACGAGCCGACCTCGGTAAATGCAAAACTCCATGAAGACCCCGGCGCGGTAACGGCGCAGGCATCAAACGAAGAACCGAGACAGTCGCTCGATGATTTTTTGGGATAGAGCGAGTGTGTTGGGTGAATAGCCGAGGCAACCCACAGAGAAAGCTCACTCTCATTTTTAAACATCACCGTTTCTCCTGCCTTTATTTCAACAGTTTCAGGGCTGAAACCGTCTTTCGTGTAGGTGACGACTGTGGCAGATATTTTTTCCCCTGCTTTGTTGAGAGTAGAGGGCAGAGGAGTATTTGAGACCTCCTGTTTTACCTCTTGCATTGAGTTTGTTTCTGGCGCCGCGGCTTTTTTATTAAAGAAAAAAAGACCACCAACAACGACGAGAAGCACGAGCACAATTCCTAAAATAACTTTAGACTGCATATTTTACTGTTGTAATGATTAACTGCTAATTTGTTTTAGTATACAGTATTTGCCAATTCTTTCAAGGGGTTATATTAAAAAACAGTAAAGCAAAAACTCTGGTACGATGCCCAGAGTTTTCTATAGCGTTTTGAGCCCTGCTACGCGATGGTTTCTTCGCACATCAATAACGATTGAAGCAAGTTTTTTAAATCCCAGGATCATAGCCTCTTCCCTGCCGTCGTCAACTAAAACCCAATAGAGTAATCCGTCTTGAGTCTGAATGAATTCTTTAACGCGGAGCTCAAAAAATTTTTCTATCACATCCCGCGCCTCAGTAGTCGACACTCGTTTTGCAAATCTTACGATGATTTCCCCAGGAATGTATTGCATTAATAGAATTTCCCACTTTTCTATTATTAGACTATCACAAAACAAAAATCCTGCCAGAAAGGCAGGATGCTAACAAATTTCGTCATTGAGATCAAAGAACAATTTATCGGTTTTAATACGACATGATGTTCGTCGCAATATTTTACCAATGACACATCTGAACATTCGTGTCTTCTTCCTGTGTTTTCTCATTGCGTATCTCTGCTGCGCTCGAGCCGCAGAGCGCGTGGGGGTAACCCACAGGCCACCTTCACAAGGTCCACGTGACACTGGCTCCCGTGGAATATTCCACTCGTTTGGCATGTATGTAATCTCTCGGGCACCCATAAGCCCAAGCGAGGAGAGATTTTCTCCGAGCACCTTATATGCAATGCCGGGTATTTTTTGTTTGTCCAGATTTTTTAATATATCAGCAGTGGGCGACCATAGCCCGAGTTTTCCATCGCAAAAGATTGGCTTTTCAAAAAGCACCGGGTTCTCAAACGACCACATGTACGTATCGTTTCCATAGCATCGCTTTCCCCATTCAAGATGTTTCTGTCGGTGCGCGTGCCACTCTTTTTCATTTTCAATTCGGATTACGTCTTTCAGCATGACAAACCCTAAAATTGCTCCTGTGTCTTCTTTTTGGACATCTATCTTAAAATGCTCGGCGGCCATTTTGTTTATTTTTGAACCTGCGTGAATTAAGAGCGGCCCGCGGTACTTTGTGTTCCATTTTCGTATCTCCGCGCTACGGATGAGTCCATGGCTTTTTACAAATGAGCCGACAATAAGTCCCGCCCACGGCTCCTGTATAGTCAGAGCTTTCATTTCGGAGCCTTTTTGTTTGTTGTTCTGTCCAACAGGGTATCACAATATTCAGATTTTAAAAAACCCGCATAGTGTGTTATGCGGGTCGCTAATTTTTCGTTCTCCACTCGTAATATCCGGCTACAAGGAGAATAATTCCTATCATGATAAGCGCGCGAATAGTGTAGGCGACAGGAAGAATATTTCCTTCAATATATGTATTGTATGCGGGAATTAAGGAAAACAGAGCCGCTAAAAAAAGAATACCCCATGCAGCCAAAGGCTCTGTGTTTCTTTTTTCTTTAAACATATTGTGGAGCGTCGGGAAATATCCGCACACAATAAGAAATTGGGTAAACCAATTTGATGTCCACGCGTCACCAGAGGCAATTCCGTAAAGCACAATAATTCCGGCACCGAGAAGATAATATTTTTGCCACCAGAATGTTTTTTGAAGCATCTCACGGCTACCCCACAGAAATATAGCGGCTACAACGAACAGTATGGAAACAAAATCGGCGGCGTTAAAGATATTCGTCTCAAAATCTTTTTTCTCGGCAATCACATATGTGGCAAGGCTTAATCCAGTCGCGAAAGCCCAGATGAGCCAGGAAGAAAGTGCCGGCTTTGCTTTTTTTGTGTAAATCAATCTTCCGTATACGAACGTAAAGAGCACCATCAATATTTCCACAAACCACACGGCAACCTCATGCAAGGGCGTGGAAGACATATTGTTGCTATTCGTGTTTGTGTTCTTGTTTATTTTTAATACAGATTATGTTCACAATCAAGGTTTTATATTACAATTGTAAAAGAAATTAAGCACAAGGGCAGGGCGCTGTGCGCAGAGCATTGATTGAGGGACATATCCGGAAATTGTCTGATTCGCTTGGCGGAATTCGTCCTCCGGTTACTGGAGAAATACTTTACGTGCTGCATGCGAAAAAAGATTTTGCCGGAATGGTGAAATACATTGCCCGCGCGCTTAAGGTAAACTGTAAGATACGAATTGACTATGTTAACTGTACCGATGACGCCAATGCAAAAATAGGTTATCCAGAGCACATATCTCCCTTTGGAACCAGAGAATTTAGAAACACTAAAGTTACACTGTATCTGCATCAGGCATTCCTGCGGGCGGCGCCATGCGACATGGTTATTTTTGCTATTGCGCATGAATTTTCCCACGTTGTTCTTGCCTCTATTGGCCACGAATTAAAGAGTGACGAAGTGGCAGCTGATTTAACGGCAATGATATTAGGATTTCGTTATTTTTATCTTTCGGGAAATAGATATGACAAAGAGGGGAACCAGTTTGAAACAGATATTTTTTTGAAATTGTGGCGTGAATTCAATAAACGATTGTTGGGACATGTGTATATACATGTTACATGCGGATATCTCACTATGGAAGAAATACAGTTTGGATGCTCACTTATGGAGGAAATAGAAAAAACGCAGCATAAAAATAAGTAACCGCCCATGATTGGGGCGGTTTTTCATTGACTTTTGAGATTTTCTTAAGTAATCTGCCAGATAGTTTGTTCAAAAAGGGGCGTGCATGAAAATCATTCTTCCGAAAATTTTTTATGGCATTGATCTGGCCGAAGAGCCGCTGTTCTTTTTGGCGGGGCCAATACGAGGTGGAGGAGACTGGCAAAAAGAGACGTGCGTCGCGCTTCAAAAGCATGTGCCGAATTGCATTATTGCTTGCCCCTGCAGGTGGAGTGCAAAGCACCCGCTCTCTTCATATTTTACAGAGGGGCTGGATACTGTTTTTGAAAGGCAGACAGACTGGGAGCGATATTACCTTGAACGAGCGGGCACATTAAACTTTGCCGGCGGCATCATTTTCTGGCTTCCGTGCGAAAGCAAAAAAGATCCCCATCCGGGACCCGAGCCATACGCAATGGATACCCGGGGAGAGTTGGGAGAGTGGAGATGGCGGATGAAGACAGAGAACGCGCGCGTTGTTGTCGGCGCCGAAGAGGGTTTCTTCGGTCTCAGCCAAATGCAGCGCAATTTTAGCAAGGCTCTCGGCTATGATTTTCCGGTCTATTCTTCTATTGAAGATACGGTGGAAGCGGCAGTGGCTCTTGCCTCGAGACAGTAACTAAATCCCCCATTTTATCAGATGGGGGATTTTTCAAATTTTAAAATTGTTAAAATATTTTACGCGTGGCTATTTATTAATACAAAATATTATGCGACGCTCCGTTGAAACTCTCTGGGGTCGGTGGATGGAAGGCGTGTGAGCGATTTCAAGTTCTTCGGCTATCGGCCCAAAGAAACAGAACGCCCAAAGCAAAATAAAGTGTTACTTCTATCCAACTTTGTTTCTGAAATGCTTCAAAAAGCGCTGTTCCAAAAAAGATTATGAATATTGTAAGATTTATGAATTTCGGGCTTTTCATGCTTTCGTTCTAGCTAATTTATTCTTTGGCGGCAAATTTTATTCGGAAATTTTTATTATTCAATAAAACCCACTATCGCCAAAAATCCCAAGAGCACAAAAATGACTCCTATAAATCGAGTAATGTTGTACGTGCGTTGGCTCGGTTCATATTTTGCACCCATAATTACACGTTGAGTCCAAATTTGAAATTGTATTAAAATATCTGGCCTTACCACCATAAGCCCACCCGCAACCAAAAGAATAAATCCGACTATTGTAGATTCCATATGAGATAATTATAACTAATTTATTTTTTAGCGGAGGCGGCAGGAACCTCACTACTCAGCCGATGGTCATCGGCTTGCGTTTTCAAACCACTCGGTTTGAAGAATCCTCCACGAGAAAATTACAGTTTTCCCGACCCCTTTCGTGTTCGAATCCTGCCGTCACGAAAAGACGCTTTTTCAAAATACCCATATGGGGTATCTTAAAAAATCATTTCGGAGGCGGCAGGATTCGAACCTGCGGAACCCTTTCGGGTTCAACACATTAGCAGTGTGCTGCTTTCGACCGCTCAGCCACGCCTCCAATATTATTTTGTTGTTATTAATTTTTTAAATGCCCCTCCTCCTTTATACCTCTTTATTTGTCTTTCTCGCAACCAAGCGTCTTTTTTTGAGAAATATTTCTCTACTTTTACCACCTTCCACGGAATACCAGATTTCGTTGATTTATTTTTTTCAGAATTATGATAATGCAGACGCTTTTCTAAATTAGAAGTATATCCAATGTAATATTTTTTATTTATGTCACTGTAAAGAATGTATACGATAAACATAAGCTGCTTTCGACCGCCCACCGCCTTTGGCGGGGTCCCGCTCCGGCGGTGATCAGCCACGCCTCCCTAAATCATAATTTGCTTTGCAAATTTGATTGGGCAATCGTCCGCTATGAGCGGAGCGATTTAGCCAAATCATTCTTTACCATACCATATTTTCATATCTTTTCCAGTATTTTTTTACTAAAAATCTTATATACTTATTTTTAGAAAATACAAAGGAGATTTTTTAAATGACAAAAAAAATGTCTCCGGTTGTAAAGAATTTTGGACGAACGTTGCGCAGTATTCGAAGGACAAGCGCGAATTTTAACAAAGCGATGGGTTTTAAAAATCAGGTGAAAAATGCGCACGAAGCATTAAAGGGAAGTGTGATAAAAAAAGTTGTTGGAGAAGAGGGGCCAATGGGGAAAACAGTTCGAGTGATTTGCGAAGATGGCATGGAATTTGTTGCCAAATCAGTAAGCAGGCCCGGGATACATTACGAATGGGATACAGGGACGCTTGTTCAGGTGGAACGTCGTGGCGCGAGACTTGACGGACCAATTATTGACGAATAATGTAGTAAAGCCGCACGTGCGGCTTTTTTAATGCGCCACCGTGCAGCATAAAATTTTTCGCGCGCCGGCAGCTTCTAAAACTTTTCGCGCCTCTAGCATTGTTCCTCCTGTTGTATAAATATCATCAATTAAAATTATATTTCTCCCGGCAATTTGTTCGGGATGAGAGAGGCTGAAACACCCGAGAACATTTCGCAGGCGCGCTTCACGATTTTTTATTGTCGCCTGTGGCGCTGTTTCTTTGTGTTTTTCTAAAACTTCAACGCACAATTTAAATCCCTCTCCGTGAGTTACGAGTTCTTTTGCGATTAACTCCGCCTGATTAAATCCGCGTTCACGCCACCGTTTTTGTGAAAGCGGAATGGGTATTACAAGCGGCTTTTCAAATTCTTGAAACAAGACCAACTCTTCCAGCTCGGCGCAGAGTTCCTCGTAGAGCATCTTCGCGCACACTGCCGCAATGTCTTTGCCGCCCTTATATTTTAATGTCCACAGCAGGCGGCGTATTGTTTCATCTTTGTATTGAAAAACCGAAACAAAACCAGTTTCATCGTGCGCGACCCTCGGCAGCTCTTCAACACAGCTCATACATATATATGTACCCGTCACTCCGCATTTAAAACACCGCGCGGGAAAGAGCTCGTTGAGTAAGGTCGACCAAAATATCTTTATATATTCCATACCTCTTAATGAATCTCCACACCTTAACAGGCGTGGAGATTCATTTCAAGAACCCTCGGTTCTTGACGTGACGTGTCGCTTTGCTCGCGTCACTGATCTCCGACACGGGAAAACTGCGCCTCTCGCCTGTTTCGCTTTGCGAAACAACGGCGAGTCTGCCTGCGACAGATAGGATGAAAAGCAAAGCAGCTTGCTTTTCATTCCTGCTCCCCCTTTCCTTGCAGCTCTTATTTTCCGCCTTTACAGGCGGAGAATAAGAGCTGAATTAATGGGGATAAGTTTGACAGTTTCAATATTATAATTCAACGCTTGCGTGGTATAATTATATAGGCCGAATTCACTTGTGGCGAGCGAAGCCGAATCCACATAGGAAGACACGGAGATACTTGATATTATTAAAGCAATGAGTCTTTTAGAGCAGATAATTCGCGCTCCCTTATCTTTTCTTGGAAAATTTGGGAAAAAGAGCGGAAACAGCGTTATCGGTGTTGATATTGGGCCATCCTCAATTAAGGTGGTGCAATTGCGCCGTGAAGGCGGCCGCGCCATCCTTGAAACATATGGGGAGCTCGCGCTCGGTCCCTACGCAGGGCTTTCAGTCGGACAAGCGACAAATCTTTCTGCTGAAAAAATCGCGGAAGTGTTGAAAGACATATTGCGAGAAGCAAATGTTACGACAAAAGAAGCAGCGTTCTCTATTCCGCTTGCCGCAAGTCTCACATCTGTCATCTCCCTTCCGGCGGTCAGCGAGAAAGAATTAAAAAGCATGGTTCCGATTGAGGCGCGTAAGTACATACCGGTACCGATTTCCGAAACAACACTTGATTTTTGGGTAATACCCAAAAGAGAAAACGACACTCTTGAAATTGAGCGCGAGTCTCTGGCGGAAAATTCGGGCGAAGCAAGTGATTCGGGGCGCGTTGATGTGCTTTTGGTTGCGATTCACAACAGCATTATTCAAAAATATACGCGAGTCGCCGAACTTGCTAGTCTCTCTGTTGGCTTTTTGGAAATTGAAACATTTAGTGCTATCCGGGCGCTTCTCTCTGGCGGCATCTCCACATCTCTTATATTGGACATTGGATCAAACGCCACGAATGTTTCAATTGTTGAAAACGGCGTTGTGTACCGGTCGCATGTGGTAAACCGCGGCTCGCAGGACATAACAGTCGCGCTCTCAAGGGCCTTGAGCATCACGCCGCTTCAGGCAGAAGAAATGAAGCGCGAAAAGGGAATTTTGGAGGCGGATGGGGAAGAGAGTAAGGTCGCGCACACCGCACGGCTCATATTGGAAAATATTTTTACGGAAGCAAACCGAGTGCTTCTTGAATACGAGAAGAAACAGCATGCGGCCGTGAGTAGAGTGTTTCTTTCCGGTGGTGGAGCATTGCTCAAAGGGCTATTGTCGTTTGCAAAGCAAAATTTAGATACTGAAGTGATATATGGAAATCCTTTTTCAAAAGTAGAAACTCCAGCCTTTCTTGAATCTGTATTAAAGGATATTGGCCCGAGCTTTTCAGTCGCAGTTGGAGTAGCGCTTCGTAGATTGCAGGAATTAGAATAAATTTCAGGCACTAGCCATTAGGCACTAGGGGAAAATAAAAATATTCCTAAAGCCTAAAGCCTAAAGCCTAGTATCATGGCAGAATTTAAAACATCCTTTATTCCCAAAAAACCCATTTCCCCAAGCGGGGCCGGGCAAGCACAAAAAGGCATCAACCTTGTTTTGTTTGTTTCAATTGTAATTTTTTTCGCCTCTGCGCTTATCGCGGGCGGGGTATTTTTATTCGGAGTCTTTCTTGACCGGCAGGAACAAGGACTCACCTCCTCAATTGAACGTGCACGAGAAGCCATTGAGCCGGAGCTTGTTTCTAGTTTAAGTAGAATTGATGCAAGAATTAAGGCCGTAAAAAATATTCTTGATAATCATCGCACGGTTTCTCCGCTTTTTGATTTACTTGAACAAATTACGCTTCAGAGCGTTTCATTTGAAAGTTTTCAATATATTGTTGAGTCCGAAGGGAAAATTAATTTACTGCTCAGCGGTACGGCACGGAATTATTCCTCCATAGCGCTCCAGTCGGTATTGTTCGGGGAAGACAGATCTATTGAAAATCCTATTTTTTCAAATCTTCAGCTTAATAATCAAGGAAATGTTAAGTTTAATTTTTCCGCGAATGTGAATCAGCGTCTTACTTTGTACCGGAACGCGGTTTTGGGAGCAGTAACTCAAAGTTTTTAACATACTATGATACGACAAATTTTACCAATTCTTCTTGTCTTAGCGTCGCTTGCGATATTCTTTTTCTTTGTTGTTCCACAATACGCGACGCTTCAAGGAAAACGTAGTCAGATAGCCGCCCTTAACGAAGCCCTCAACAATTCACGACAAGTACAGGCCGTGAGAGACAGGTTGCTCACAAGTTACAACAATATTGCGGACGAAGACATTGACCGGCTGAAGAAAATTTTACCGGACCACGTTGATAACGTGCGTCTCATTCTTGAAATTGATCGTATTGCTTCCCGGAATGGTATGGTTCTCCAGAATGTGGTTACGAGAGATAGCACGAAAGAAAGCGCCGGTTCTTTTGGACCGAATGACGCGCTTTTCGGGAAGATTCGCATAGGGTTTTCTTTGATTGGGCGGTATGAGTCAATTGTGAATTTTCTGGCTGAACTTGAACAAAGTCTCCGCGTTGTTGATGTCGTGGCACTGTCATTTGCGCGCGGGCAAGGAGATTTGTTTGAATACGATTTGGAAATTGATACGTATTGGCTAAAGTGAATTGGCCCGCCATTTTTGAACTTTCGTTGAGAGTTCAAAAATGGCGGAAGCCAAACCTTTACCCCTTTCTTTTCGCGCAAGCGCGCAAAAGGAGGGGGTGCTCAAAAAATATATTCATTATTCATTTCATTCATAATTCATTATTTTTTGGCATGTCTCAAAAAAATAAAAACATAATACTTGGCGTTGTTCTTCTCGTTGTTATTTTTATGGCGTACTCGTTCTTTTTTAAAAAAGATTCAAACGAAAGTCCGCTCATTGCAGAGAGTACTCTTTCTCAAAACAAGGAATCAGGAGTTGTTGAAGAATTTTTAGTTCTTTTGCGAACTCTCAATAATTTAAAACTTGACGCGGAATTGTTCAATGACGAGGTGTATCGTAGTTTGCGCGATGAGAGCGTGGAGCTTGTTGGGCAGCCTCGTGGACGAGTAAATCCGTTTGCACCACTGTAGCCTCTAGGCCATAGGGTCGTCAAAGACTAATGGCTAAATCCTAGTGGTTAACTACTAACATCATGGCTTTTTTAGACTATCTTGTTCAAAAAGGAATTTTAGAGTCGCGTGATATTGATACAATTATAGAAGAAAGCGCCGACTCGGGAGACATAGAACCCGCATTACAAAAGCGCGGCATTCCCGAGGAAAAACTTTTAAATCTTAAGGCGGAATATTTTGGTGTGCCTGCCAAAAATATTGACCCAGCGGCCGTTTCCGCCGAACTGTTGCGGTACATACCGGAAGAATCGGTGTTACATTATCATTTTATTCCCATTGGATTTGCCGATGGCGTGCTTGAGGTTGGCGTCATTGATCCCGACAACATGGAGGCACGCGATGCGCTCCAGTTTATCGCTTCAAAACTCGGTGTCCCATTTAAAATATTTCTTATTTCCAAATCAAATTTTGATGCGTTACTTGAAAACTATCGCGGATTAACTGGGGAAGTACACCAGGCTCTTTCAGAAATTGAAAGCGAGGTACAGTCGGAAAACGCACCTCCCGTGCCCGTGCCGTCCATAAGTGACCTGCAATCAGGAAAAAACATCGGTACGAATAAGAAAAAAATATCCATAAATAAAAACGGATTGCCGACCGATAAAATTACGAATGACGTCAACATTGGCAAAGGGGTAATTCTAGAAGATGCTCCTGTTACAAAAATTGTTGGTGTTATTTTACGGCATGCGATTGACGGAGGAGCTTCGGATGTTCACATAGAGCCGACTGCCAAAAATATTCGCGTGCGCTTTAGGGTAGACGGAGTTTTATACACGAGCTTACAGCTTCCCTCGGCTGTTTTAAACGCAGTTGTCGCACGGATTAAAGTTATGGCGAATTTGAAACTTGATGAAAAAAGGAAACCACAAGACGGAAGATTCCCCATGAAGCTAGAGGAAAGGACCATTGATCTGCGCGTTTCCACTTTTCCTACGTATTATGGGGAAAAGGTAGTTATGAGAATCTTAGACCCACAGCGGGGCGTTGCCGAACTTGAAAAAACGGGTCTTTCTGAAGAAAATATTAAAAAAATACGCGAAGCGATTAAACGTCCTTACGGAATGATTTTGCTTACTGGCCCCACTGGTTCTGGAAAGACGACGACTCTCTATGCCATGTTAAAAGAACTTGACCGTGACAAGAAAAATGTTGTCAGTCTTGAAGATCCCGTAGAATATACGATTGAGGGCGTGAGTCAGTCACATGTTCGACCAGAAATTGGATACACATTTGCGACTGGTTTGCGCACTACGCTTCGTCAAGATCCAGATGTGGTTATGGTGGGGGAGATTAGAGATAAGGAAACCGCAGAACTAGCGATTCAAGCGGCGCTTACGGGACACCTTGTACTCTCAACGCTCCACACGAACAACGCTGCTGGAGTTGTGCCAAGACTTGTAGACATGGGCATTGACCAATATCTTATAGCGGCAACCCTTGCAGTCGCGATTGCGCAGCGTCTTGTAAAAGTAATTTGCCCTGATTCTAAAAAGCCAGTGCCGGTTACGGAAAGCATCAAGGTAATGGCAGAAAAGTTATTTGCGGATCTTCCCGCTGAATTTAAAAAACAAATTCCCCGTATGAAAAATGTCTATGAAGCGGTGCCGTCGGAGAGTTGCCCCGGTGGTACCCGTGGCAGAACAGGCGTTTTTGAGCTTTTTGTGGTTGATCGGGATATGGAAAAAGTGATACTGACAAACCCCGTTGAGTCTGAAATATTTAGGGTGGCGCGGGGACAAGGAATGCTTACTATGAAAGAAGATGCCCTCATTAAAGCATTAGAGGGTGTAATCCCTTTTGGTGAAGTTAACGCACTGTAATATAATAAAAATAGGCACTAGGCGTTAGGCATTAGGAAAAAACAACGATATTCCTAAAGCCTAAAGCCTAAAGCCTAGTATCATGGAAAAAACAACTCTGGAACAATTAATTGATATCGTAATGAAAGAGGGGGCATCAGACCTTCATATTTCTTCTGGCAGACATCCTACGATTCGTGTTGCTGGGGAATTGACCACTCTTTCTAAATACCCCGTTTTGTCAAAAGGAGACGCTTTGGAGATTCTTACACTTCTTGTCGGAGAGAGTTCAAAAAAGGAATTTCTGGAAACCCATGAGCTTGATTTTTCTTATTCCGCAAAAAACGGCTCTCGTTTCAGAGGAAACGCGTTTGTGCAGCAGGGTGCTGTGGGCATCGCGCTCCGTTTTATTCCTTCGCGAGTGATGACCCTCGAAGAATTAAGTCTTCCTCCTATTCTTGAAACATTCGCCATGCGAAAGCAGGGATTTTTCTTAGCGGTTGGGCCGGTGGGTCAAGGTAAATCAACAACTCTTGCAGCAATGATAGATATTATAAATAAACAACGCACGGAACATATTGTTACCATTGAAAATCCTATTGAATTTGTTTACGAAGCCGGTAGTTCTATTATTGATCAGCGGGAAGTTGGTGTTGATACGAGAGATTTTCACATAGCCCTGCAGTCAGTATTCAGGCAAGACGTTGATGTTATTATGGTTGGTGAAATGCGCGGGCCTGATACTATTGCGACCGCGGTAACTGCAGCAGAGACGGGGCACCTCGTACTCTCAACGCTTCACACGAATAATGCTGCGCAAACCATTGACCGCATTATTGATACCTTTCCTTCGGAGCAGCAGAATCAAATTAGGGCGCAACTTTCTCAAAGCCTTGCCGGCATTTTTTCGCAAAGGCTTATTCCCAGAATTTCTGGAGGCGTAATTCCCGCCTATGAACTCTTAATAAATACTCCGGCCGTCGCGAACCTGATTCGTGAAGGAAGGACGCACGAGATAAATGTTGTCATAGAGACCGGCGCCGAGGAGGGAATGATTCATATGGACCGAACTCTCGCGGAGTTGGTTCGACGAGGGGAAATTACTCAAGAGAGCGCTCGGGCGTATTCTCTGAATACGGAGATATTTAAGTAAATTAAGAAGCGAAGCGACTATGATTTACTTAACCCTGTTAAATAACCTCGTTTGATAATTTGATTGCAAATTATCAAACGAGGTTCCCGCTTCGCGGGATTTAACAGGGTGATGATTTTTAAGAATTCGTTATCACTCGTTTAAAAAATCTATCATGCTTTTTCAATACAAAGTTATTAATCAAGAAGGGAAACCGCAGGAGGGCTCGATTGACGCGCTTAATGAAGAAGTGGCTATTAATTCTCTTCAACGAAGAGGACTTACTGTTGTTTCAGTAACTAAAGAAAAAGAAGAATCTTTTTTTGAAAAGCAACTTTCATTTTTTGAACGGGTTTCCGTTCGAGATGTGGTTATACTGTCAAGGCAAGTTTCTACTCTTTTTACCGCGGAAGTTTCTGCGCTTCGTGTATTTCGTCTTTTGGCGGGAGAATCCGAAAATCCAAATTTACGAAAAAAACTTGGAATAGTGGCGGATGACATACAGGGAGGTTCTTCAATTTCTGACGCACTCTCAAAGCACCCATCTATTTTTTCTCCGTTTTATGTAAATCTTGTGCGCGCAGGAGAAGAGGCGGGAAAACTTAATGAAGCATTTTCGCACTTAGCAGATTACCTTGATCGGTCGTACGAGCTCACCATTAAAACGAGAAACGCTCTTATTTATCCGGCGTTTGTTATCGCTACCTTCGTGGTGGTTATGATACTTATGCTTACTATGGTTATACCGCGGCTCTCCGCGATTTTATTTGAGACAGGGCAGGAGATTCCTATATATACAAAAATAGTTGTGAGTATAAGTGATTTTTTTGTGAGTTATGGGATTTTGGTTCTCATATTGTTGCTGGGAGGCGGCATCGCGCTCGGCAGATTTGTAATGACCCCTACGGGAAGACACTCGTTGGATCGATTTAAAATCTCAGCTCCCTTTTTTGGCAAATTGTTTCAAAAATTATACCTTGCTCGTATTGCCGATAACATGCACACCATGCTTACGAGTGGCATTTCAATGGTTAAGGGGCTTGAAATCACCGCTTCTATCGTAGGGAATGTCGTGTATGAAGACATATTGAAAAAAGCGGCAGAAGACGTGAAGGGGGGAGATTCGGTTTCAAATTCTTTTGGTGGGCACAGGGCGGAAATTCCAAATATCATGGTACAGATTATAAAAGTGGGTGAGGAGACTGGAGAACTGGGAAACATTCTCCGCACGCTCTCTGCTTTTTACGAGCGCGAAGTACGCAATGTTGTCGATACTCTTGTCGGACTTATAGAGCCCGTGCTTATTGTAGGGCTTGGTCTTGGAGTAGGGCTTTTGCTTACCTCAGTGCTCATTCCGATATATAATATTTCGAGTGGGTTTTAAGAGAAAATAAAGAGCGAAGCGACTCTATTTTTCTTACCCCCCCCTCACTCTTAGAGAGTGAGGGGGTGCTCAAATTTAACACTCGCTAACGCTCGTTTAAATTTGGCATGTGGATAATATACGCACCTTATTTTATTGTATGGTATACTATATAGTACAACTGAGAATAATAATTTCTCAATTTTAAAATGTTTTTAGGTCGAGTTCAAAACAATAATTAATACATATATGATTTTTTATAAAAAAGGTGGAACCAGAGAAGGTTTTACTTTGATTGAACTTCTTGTGGTTATTGCGATTATCGGCATTCTTTCTTCTGTGGTGCTTGCCTCCCTCAACAGCGCGCGAGAAAAATCACGGGACGCAAAGCGAGTTGCCGACTTAAAACAGATTCAGCTTGCTCTTGAACTTTACTTTGACGATAACAACAGCACATATCCCGCAACACTTGCCCCGCTTACAACAGGAAGCTATATCCCTGTTATTCCCGAAGACCCAAATGGAGCAGCGTATAGCTACTCAGGACTCGGAGGTGCTACATGTACTGATTATCACTTGAGGGCGACGCTTGAGAATGCGGCAAACCCCGCGCTTGATAATGATTCAGATGCGGCAGCGGGAACGGCTTGCACGGGAAGCGCCGCAGATGCTGCCGGGACTGATCCGATATATGATTTGAAGCCCTAACTCACTCCGCAGTTGATTTTGCGGATGACCGGGCAAGCGTTTTTGCGAAGCAAAAAGCGCTTTAGCCGTAATTTGCTTTTTACTGCACGCAGTGCGTTAAACAAGCTCTGTTTCATCAGGAACGGGGCTTGTTTCTGTTGATGGTATAATGAATCTATGATTTTATATTTTTCAATTCTTGTTTTTATACTGGGACTTATTGTCGGCAGTTTTTTAAATTCGTTTATTACTCGATACCAAACAGGGCTTGGATATGGCGGGCGATCTTTTTGTTTTTCATGCGGACACAAGCTGTCCTTTAGAGACCTTATTCCTATTTTGAGTTTCATATTTCAAAAAGGCCGTTGTCGGTACTGTGGGGCCCGTCTCTCGCTTCAGTATCCATTAGTTGAGGTTGTCACAGGACTAGTATTTGTTTTTGTAATTATAAAATTGGGCTTTTTTTTATCGCCACTCTACTTTCTACTTTCTACTTTCTACTTGTTTATTTTCAGTATTCTTGTCGCGATTGTGTTTTATGACATTCGACATAAAATCATTCCGAATGCCCTCGTCTATTTATTTATTGCTCTTTCTTTCTCAAGCATCTTTTTCAATGATTTTTTGCTACAAACTACAAACCACAAACTACAAGCTCTCAGTGCAGGGCCAATTGTTGCCGCCCCTCTTTTCCTTTTATGGCTCATATCAGCAGGAAAATGGATCGGTCTCGGAGACAGTAAGCTCGCACTTGGTACTGGATGGTTTCTTGGAGTATCAGGTGGGTTTACCGCACTTATTCTGGGAACATGGATTGGCGCTGCCGTCGGCATCTTGTTTATTATCGGAGGAAAAATGTTTCGCGCATTTCCTTATTTGTCCCAAAGGTTTAAAAGATTTACAATGAAGAGTGAGATACCGTTTGCACCGTTTATTATTTTGGGAACATTAATCGTTTTTTTCTGTGACATTTCTTTTGCGGACATCCAATCACTGTTTATGTTCTGATACCTACGAAATTGTACTAAAAATATACGAACAAATACAAAAAAAGTATGAATTTACGAAAGTGCATTAAAAAAACATACGAACAAATACGAAAAAATTTCGCACGGTTTTCGTATAATTTCGTATATGTTCGTAGAGAAGGTTTTTCTCTCGTAGAGCTTTTAGTGACGGTTTCTATTTTTGTAATCGTTACAAGCATCGTGCTTATAAATTTCCCCTCATTCAGCAGTAAAATAGCTCTTGATAACTTGGCACACGAAGTGGCTCTTTCGGTTCGGCAGGCACAAGTGTTTGGTGTTTCATCAAAAGAGTCTGCTATTGGATCAGGAATTTTTCCTAGCCATGGAGCGCATTTTGACATAAACCAAAATGCCAAATTTTCACTTTTTATTGATATTGATGAAAACAACAAATATACCGGCGAATCTGAACTTTCAGAAACGTTTAATATTCAGCGGAGAAATTACATTAGTGAAATCTGCGGCTTTTTAACGTCCGCATCAAGCTGTACCCCGCTTGATGTTGTTGATATTGTTTTTACACGGCCGAATCCGGAACCAACACTTTTAGGAAAGGTTGGTGTGTCTGAAAATCTATATTCATACGCAACCATAACGATTTCTTCCCCGTCTGGAGCAACGCGTTCCGTGGTTGTATGGTCAAACGGACAAATAGCCATCCAATAAACATGAACCTACTAAACTGTACTAAAAAAACATACGAACAAATACGAAAAAATTTCGCAATGCTTTCGCGTAATTTCATACATGTTCGTAGGAGAGGCTTTACCCTTATAGAGATGATTGTTGCTGTTTCGGTGTTTGTGGTTGTCATGGTCTCTGGTATCGGCGCGCTTGTTTCTATGATTGACGCTAATCGAAAAGCCCAATCGCTCCGTATTGTTATGGACAATCTCAATTTTGCGCTCGAAAACATTACCCGTAACATGCGTGTCGGGGTTGATTACCACTGCGGCGCGGTCGGAGATTTAAATGTTCCGCGCGACTGCCCCGTTGACGGAGATAGCTTTATTGCATTTACAAACTCAAGCGGGGATAGAATTATTTTTAGATTAAACAGTGGAAGGATTGAAAAATCAGAAGACCTTGGGGCGAGCTTTTTGGGCATTACGGCTCCGGAAATTACGGTTGAAGAATTGCGCTTTTTCGTTCAAGGTTCGGAAGCAGGGGACGGGCTTCAGCCAGAAGTTCTTGTTATTGTAAGGGGCGTTGCCGGAGCAACTCCAGAGACAAGCACTACATTTAGCCTGCAGACCATTGCGTCTCAAAGGCTGCGAGACACGTAATATGAAAATTCAAAATTCAAAATTCAAAATTCAAAATTTTCGTGAATCCGCAGGGTTCACATTGGTGGAATCTTTGGTCGCGATTTCAATCGTTCTGGTGTCTGTCGTCGGGCCGCTTACTATTATTTCAAAAACGCTTTCATTTGCGCGCTTTGCTCGTGATGAAATTACCGCATTTTATCTTACACAAGACGCGGCAGAGTTCGTGAGAAACACGAGAGATAACAGTATAATTGCAGGAGAGGATTGGCTCGCAGACCTCTCTGCGTGCGTTGGAGGAGTGTGTGCAGTTGACCCAACTGCGGGAATTATTTTTAGCTGTGGCGTCTCTTGTGACCCGCTCAAACTCTCTTCTTCCGGGGTGTATGGGTACACAAATGGAAACAACACTATCTTTACAAGAGAAATAACCATTGATGAGACATCAGGAAACAGAGAGGCAACGATTGATGTAACGCTTAGGTGGCGACAAGGTCTCGCTGAAAGAAATTTTACAATACGAGAGTATATATTTAATTGGCAGTAAAAATAATTTCAAATTGCAAATTGTAAATTTCAAATTTATAGTTAACAATCTGCAATCTGAAATTTGAAATCTGAAATTAAAATTTCTATCATGTTTCTAAAATCAAAAAAATCACATCGGGTAAAAAAACAGATGCAGAGCGGCTATTTATTATTATTTGCTGTAGTACTTTCAAGCATTGTGCTCGCAATTGGTCTCGGTATTGTAAATATCGTAAACAAAGGACTTATTCTTGCTTCAGCGGGCCGACTGTCACAAGCCGCGTTTTATGCCGCTGATGGCGGCGTTGAGTGCGCCCTGTATTGGGACAGAACACATATTGGATTTGGAATAACCGTCTTTGCAACCTCAACAAATTCTACTCCTCCTTCAAGCGGCGTTGTTTGTGCCAACGAAGATGTTGCGGGCACTTGGGAAATAACGAATCAGACTGGAAGTACCGCAAATACCACGTTTGATCTTGCTTTTAATAATGGCACCTGTACCACAGTTACTATTTTAAAAAGCGGAAGCGGCACTGTTACGGTCATTAATGCTCTCGGATATAATACGTGCAACGTAAATAGCCCGCGGAGAATTGAGCGAGCAATTAGAGTCAGATACTAAACATGTCTCTAAAAGCATCTTTAAAAACCAAACAGCGCGTAGAAAAATTACGCAAGACCATTGAGCGATATCGGTATCTGTACCACGTAGAAGATACAGAAGAAATTTCAGCCGAAGCGCTTGACTCTTTGAAATACGAACTCTCAAATTTAGAAGAACAATATCCGGAGTTGATAACACCCGACTCTCCCACGCAGCGGATCGCGGGCAAACCCCTTCCAGAATTTAAAAAAGTACAACACAAAATTTCACAATGGTCTTTTAATGACGCGTTTACTAAAGAAGACATTGTTGCTTTTGATGCGCGCGTAAAAAAAATACTTGGTTTACGCTTTAAACGTCCCGTTACGCCGGAATATACATGCGAACTTAAAATTGACGGCCTTAAAATTGTGCTTACGTATAAAGGAGGCTTTCTTGAAACTGCCGCAACCCGGGGAGACGGTGTTATCGGCGAGGATGTTACTTCAAATGTAAAGACCATAGACTCCATTCCGCTTCGTCTCAAAAAACCTCTTGATATTGTTGTTGAGGGAGAAGTGTGGCTTCCCAAATATGAGCTGGAGCGAATAAACAAAGAACGGAAAAAAAATAACGAGCCGCTCTTTGCGAATCCGCGCAACGCGGCGGCTGGTTCTATCCGTCAGCTTGATCCAAAGATCGCTGCTTCACGGAAGTTAGACAGTTTTATATATGACCTTTCGTTTTCAAAAGAACCTCTACCCCAAACCCAGCACGAAGAATTATTGCTTCTCAAAAGTCTCGGCTTCAAGGTCAATAAAAACTTTGCGCTCTGTAAAAATGTTGAAGAAATTATTTCTTTTTGGGAAAAATGGAAATCCAAAGCTCGCGCGGAAGACTATCTTCTTGACGGTGTTGTTATTAAGGTAAACGAAAGAACGTATCAAGAAATACTGGGTTATACCGGAAAGGCGCCGCGGTATGCCGTTGCGTTTAAATTTCCAGCAGAACAAGTGACAACTATTGTGGAAGATATTGTGCTTCAAGTTGGCAGGACGGGCGTCTTAACACCGGTTGCGCACCTAAAGCCAGTATTAGTCGCTGGCTCTACTGTTTCTCGTGCGACGCTTCACAACGAGGACGAAATTAAACGACTTGATGTGAGGGTGGGAGATACGGTGATTTTGCAAAAAGCGGGAGATGTAATTCCGGATATTGTTAGCGTGCTTAAAGAAATGCGAACCGGAAAAGAAAAACCGTTTATATTTCCGAAAAAAGTTTTAGAATGCGGCGGTAACGGCGAAATTGAGCGAGCACCAGGGGAGGCGGCATGGCGGTGTAAAAACAAAAACTCATTCGCGCAGACAAGAAGAAAATTTCATTATTTTGTTTCAAAAAAGGCATTTAACATTGACGGGCTCGGCCCTCAAATTTTGAATTTGTTTTTAGACAACGGACTGGTCTCTTCCTACGATGACATCTTCACTCTTAAAAAGGGAGACATTCTGGAACTTCCGGGATTCCAAGAAAAATCAGCGCACAATCTTCTTTCCGCGATAGAGAACAGTAAAAGAATTCCACTTTCTCGGTTTTTAATATCCCTATCAATTGATCACGTGGGAGAGGAAATGGCTGAAGATGTGGCGGAAGCGTTCGGAACACTTGCGGCAATTCAGGGAGCGGGCAGGGATGATTTTGAACGCATAGAAGGCATTGGTCCGATTGTGGCGGAGTCGATCCACTCGTGGTTTAGCCAAAAAGACAACAAGCGTTTGGTTGACCGGCTTTTAAAATATGTTCAGGTTACTCCGGTAAAGCAAAAGTCTACTCGCGTGCTCCCTCTTAAAAATAAAACTTTTGTTTTAACTGGTACATTAGAATCACTTTCTCGCGATGAAGCTCGGGAAAAAATAAAATCTTTGGGTGGCGATGTACATAATTCAGTATCAAAAAATACCGATTTTGTTGTTGCCGGAGAAAATCCGGGCTCTAAATACACCGACGCTCAAAAAATCGGTGTAAAAATTTTAACCGAAAAAGAATTTCTTAAACTACTTCCGTAAGTTTCTAAAATTTTTTTGACATATTTTTATAGATGTGGTAACATCAAACAAGATACGTGATTAAACCGAACGGAGTTTGCGTATGAAATACTACGCATTGCCGCCGTATAAGAATAAAGCTGTAGAATTTATTTCTCTCATTTCTCGTGAAGATAGGGAAAGAGCGATTAAAGATGCTGGATACAATACGTTTCTTCTGAAATCAAAAGATGTTTTCATTGATTTTTTGACAGACAGCGGAACATCGGCAATGTCCGACCGCCAGTGGGCCGGCATTATGCTCGGAGACGAAGCATATGCCGGAAGCGAAAATTTTTATCATCTGGAAGATGCTGTCAAAGACGTGTTCGGCTATCCGTATTTGGTGCCGACACACCAAGGGCGTGGCGCCGAGCATATTATGGCACAGGTTTTAATTGGCGGCAGAGGCGGCTTTATTCCGAACAATTTATATTTCACTACAAGCCGCCTGCATCAGGAAATTGCCGGCGGTACGTGGCTTGACGTGAGTATTCCCGAGGCGAGCGATCCGAAAAGCACTTGTCCGTTTAAGGGCAATATAGATGTTGCAAAACTTGAAACATACATTAAAGAAAAAGGACCAGAATCAATTCCGTTTGTGCGAATGGAAGCATCGGTGAATATGGCGGGTGGCCAGCCGTTTTCAATGGAAAACGAGAGGGCAGTAAGCGCGCTTTGTAAAAAACACGGCATATTTTTGCTCTTAGATGCCACGCGAATTGTTGAGAATGCTCACTTTATAAGAGAGCGTGAGGAGAAATATAAGAGTTGGTCGCTTAAGAAAATCGTGCGAATGATGTGCGCATTTTCCGATGGATGCACGATGTCGTCAAAAAAAGACCATTATGTAAACATCGGCGGTTTTTTGGCGACAGTACGAAAGGATGTGTTTGAAAGGGCGCGTGCTCTCGTCGTGGTATATGAGGGGCTTCATACCTACGGCGGTATGGCGGGTCGCGACATGGAAGCGCTTTCAATCGGCATAAAAGAATCGGTTGAGAATGAGGAGCTGGTTGCTCATTATGTGGGGCAGGTTTCTGTGCTTGCCAAAATGCTTCGCGATAGAGGAATTCCCCTTTGCGAACCGCCTGGCGCGCATGCTGTTTTTCTTGATGCAAAGCAATTTTTACCGCACCTCTCCCAGAGTGAATTTCCGGCGCAGACACTTGCCTCGGAACTCTACATTGAGGGTGGCGTGCGGACCATGGAACGCGGTATTGTCTCCGGGCAGCATGGCAGTGAGCCATACGACGGGCTGGAATTTGTCCGTCTTGCTATTCCGCGGAGAGTGTACGAATTGGCACACCTTATGTATGTTGCGGATGTGGTGGAAACAGCATGGAGACGGCGTTCACACATTCGTGGGCTTGCCATGGTATATGAGCCGAAAGACCTGCGATTTTTCCAGGCGCGTTTCGAAAAAAAATAAGATGAAAATAACCCCGTCTTTCTCGAGGCGGGATTTTTTTAGTCAAATCTTTTTATTTCTGATATGATTGAGTCAATGGATAAAAAAGAACTTCAAAAACTTGCCACGCTTGCCCGCATTGCGGTTTCTTCGGATGAATTGCAGACACTCCAAAAGGACATGGAGGGGGTTTTACAATATATTTCTCAAATTCAGGAAGTCTCTGCCGGCCATCATGAAACTAAAAACGGCTTCTCTTTACAAAATGTAATGCGAGAAGACAAAGATTCGCACGAGAGCGGTGCATATACAAAAGAGTTGCTTGCCGAGGCTCCGCAAAAAAAAGACGGCTATATACAAGTAAAAAAGATTATTTCCGCATGAGCATCGATCTTTCACAATTGACTATTTCAAAAACTCGTAACCATTTGCTGAGAGGTGATTTTACCGTACAGGAACTTACCGAGAGTTATTTAAAGAATATCGCCAAAAAAAATTCCGATATTAACGCATATGTAGAGATATTTGATGATGTGCTCGCGCAAGCCGAGAAGGCGGACAAAGAGATTGCTACTCAAAAAGAGAAATCGTCACCATTATGCGGGACTCCGGTTGCGATAAAAGACAATATTTTGATTAAAGGACGCCATGTTTCATGTGGTTCCAAAATTTTAAAAAATTATAAAGCGACATATGACGCCACGGCGATTGCAAAACTGAAAGAAGCGGGGGCAGTTTTTCTGGGACGCGCGAATATGGACGAGTTTGCCATGGGGAGCTCTACTGAACGCTCTGCATTCGGTCCGACAAAAAATCCACATGACACCCTTCGTTCTCCGGGCGGCTCCTCCGGTGGTCCTGCGGCCGTGGTTGCGATGGATGGGGCGCTGGCTTCGCTCGGCTCTGACACGGGCGGTTCAGTGCGTCAGCCGGCAAGTTTTTGTGGTGTCGTTGGCCTTAAACCAACATACGGTGCGGTATCACGATACGGGCTTGTCGCCATGGCATCATCTTTTGATCAGATTGGCCCTATTACAAAAACCGTTGAAGACGCGGAGATTGTCTTTAATGCAATTTCTGGAAAAGATCCGTATGACTCAACATCCGCTGAATCTATAACTCAAAACTCAAAACCTAAAACCTCAAAATTTACTATTGGCATTCCAAGTTTTTTGTTTGGAAAAGAGACTCCGCTTGAGGATGATGTGTTACAAAATTTTAATAATTCTATAGAGATGCTCAAAAAAGAGGGCCATACCGTAAAAGAGGTTGAAATGCCGCTCGTTAAATATGCTTTGCCCGTTTACTATATTATTATGCCGGCAGAGGCGTCTACGAATCTTGCGCGCTTTGATGGTGTGCGGTATGGGCTCTACGCAGAAGGTAAAAATTTATTTGATGATTATGCAGATACACGCGGTGTGGGATTCGGACCCGAAGTAAGAAGGCGCCTGCTTCTTGGGGCGTATGTGCTTTCATCTGGATATTATGACGCGTATTACAGGAAAGCAGTCGCTGTTCAAAACGCTATTAGATTTGATTGTGAATCTGCGTTTAAGAATGTTGATGTGATAGTTACGCCAACTTCGCCAACCCCCGCCTTTGTTCTTGGAGAAAAATTGGAAGATCCTGTTGCCATGTATCTCTCTGATATTTTAACTGTTGTTGCAAATATTGGAGGGTTCCCCGCAATTTCCGTTCCTTCGGGCACTGTTATGCGTGGGAAGAGCAGTCTTCCGCTTGGAATTCAGTTTATGGCTCCGCACAATGAAGAAAATGTCCTATTTTCAATAGGAAAAGAATTTGAAATAATTAAGGAATAATTAGGTACTAGGAAAAATAGAGATTCCTAAAGCCTCGTGTTATGGATCCCGTTCCAAATCGCGGGCGCGAAACAACGCATATGATATATACAACAAAAATTCACATTACAAGTAACATAATGGGTCGTTGCGCTTAAGGCGCCCGCGCCCTATTTGGAACGGGATGGATTTACTTGCACAAGCAACAAAAGTCGAGCAAACTGCGCAACAGGTTACTTTTTTTGATCCGAATTATCTGAATATTCAGTATTTTTTTAATCTGGTCCCCACCTTTTTCAAATGGCTCTTTTCCATAAGTGGAGGAGCATTTTTAGACGGAACTTATATTGACAAAAGTTCTCTTGAAAATATTTTTTTGTTTTTTTCAGCTGTCCTCCTTTGGGGTAGCATTTATTCATTTTGGAAAATACGAAATATACGGAAAGAACAAAATGCTCGCTGGAGCGACATTCATATTTCAGCGCTTGAAAATGTCACGAAAACAGAACACAACAGAACCTGGGCCGAGATTCTTGACCGCCTTGATTCGTTTAATGAATCCGACTGGAGAAGGGCGATTCTCTCTGCTGACTCCATGCTTGATGAAATGCTTGAGACAATGGGCTATCACGGAGAGACTATCGGAGAGCGGCTGAAAACGATTGAAGAGAGTGATTTTCTTACGCTTGATAAGGCGTGGGAAGCGCATAAGGTACGCAACCGCATCGCGCACGAGGGAGAGTTTGTGCTCACAAAACGAGAAGCTCGCCGCGTGATCGATCTCTACAAAGACGTCTTTGAGGAGTTCCATTTTATTTAATACAAAACAAAATGCCCCATATGGGGCATTTTGTTTTGCTATTGCGGGAGCGGGAATTGAACCCGCTTCTCAAGGTTATGAGCCTTGCGACTTACCGTCCGTCCCTCCCGCGGCATGCTTTGCATCATACTCTGTTTATAAGAAAGTTTCAATGAGAAAGTATTAAAAGAAAAAGAACCCAGACTAGGTTCTTAAATATGCTTATTGCGAGAAACCAAAAGAATAAGAGCAACTTTTTACGTCATATATAATATCAACTCTTTTTACACCTTTTCCAAACGTGAAATTACCCATTCGTGCTCCGATGCAACCCTCAATGACGATAAAAACGGCATATGCCCCATATGGAACATCATGAAATTGCGCGACGGGCTTATTTCCGGAAACATACTGTTCTTCTACACCGTATCCCCGGTATCCTTTCCAGCTCTCGTCTCTGATACTTGAAAGCACTGATGTGCCCGTATAGTCTTTTACGAACACCGATACGGTCGCAAATGAATTCTGCGCGGACGCCTCTTCGGAATTGGCATGTTTTTCAGTCCATCCGAGCGCAAGAAACAGGATAGCAATAATCAAAAGCCCCCGTGATAAAAGTGAATTCATTTTTTTGCCCCTAATGTTCTATATATATTCCTATCATGGTCTATTCACGGTTGCAACGGATTGTCTTTCCATATTTTTCATGCTATTTTGTGTTAGAATGTCGGGGTAGCTCAGTTGGTAGAGCATGGGACTCATAAACCCAAGGTCGGCGGTTCAATCCCGCCCCCCGACACCCTGGACGAGTCACATAAAATTTTTTTATAGAACATAAAACGATGCGGGCGTAGCTCAGCTGGTTAGAGCGCTTCCCTGTCACGGAAGAGGTCGCGGGTTCAAATCCCGTCGCTCGCGCAAAAATAAAGAGGACGAAGTGAAGCTTTGGCAGACTGTATTTTTATAGACAACAGTCTGAGGCTGTGCTAGTTTGAGGTAAGATATATAAAACGGAGGCACTGTTGAACATCCAGCTTGTGAATGAGGCGCGCGAAGCGGCTGAAGCATTGGAACAGAGTGTATTAGGGCGAATGAAACTGTACTTTGCGAAAAATTTTGGTAAGAAAATATTTCTCTGTTACGAAGGCCCCGAAAAGCATGAACATTGGACGGGGGAAAATCCTTTTTATCTCTTTTGGTGTCATGTGTGCGAACATTGGGCAAAAAATTATCCGAATGGATTCCCGGAAAAACAACGGCTTCACTGTAGCAATTGCGATACGCGTTATAGTTTCATTCAGTTACATACGCGATTTCAAATGCTGCGAGAGTTTTTCAAACTTATTCGTAGTATTCGTAAAATGAAACGAGAGCAAGGAAGTGGCGGTGGTGGAACAGGTCTTGTGTAATTTTTCAAAATTAAAACCCACCCAGACGGTGGGTTTTTGCATAAAAGTTAAAAATAAAATATTATGGTATTGAGTGCCGATGTAAGAGAATCTTGCATCGGCGGCACTCGGAGAAAATGAAAACAAGTTTTCATTTTACTCCTCGTTTGCCGATGTAGCTCAGATGGTAGAGCAACTCCATGGTAAGGAGTAGGTCGCCGGTTCAATTCCGGCCATCGGCTTCAGTGCCACCTTAGCTCAGTTGGTAGAGCACAGCTTTCGTAAAGCTGGGGTCCGGAGTTCGATCCTCCGAGGTGGCTTCTAAACTATATTACTAGGAAGTTCGTCGGTTCAGACATGGTATAATGAAAGTTATAGTATGAAGTTTTTCTTGAACTATCTTAAAATAACACTCTTCTTCTTTTTTTTGATTGCTACCTTTGCGGGCATAGTTTTTGCGAATGCGGAAGAGGAAGATGATCTATTGGGGCAAACAAGTCTTCGAGCAGTCATTCAAATTGCGGACGAACTTGACCGTTTGCACCCTGAACTTTCCTCTGGTGAAGAGAATCTGGCGAGTGCTGTAGATGCCGTCTTCTCGGTTCGCAAAGAGGCAGCAGTTGAAGCAACCGCGCTCGGTAGACAGCTTGAAAATGTTCTGGATGATTTTAAAGGGAATCTTATAGATGTCGATTCTTTTTCTGACGAGGATTTGCCGATTGATGAAAATAAAATCATTAAAGTTTTTATTCTTGATGATGGGGCGGCATGTGACGATCCAGACATTGTTTATGTAAGTAAGATATCAATGGGAGATACTTCAGAATGTAGCTCCAGTGGACATGGCGCAACAGTCTCACGCCTTTTTGTAGACACGGCCAAACAATTACACATTGACAATCATATAGAGCTTTACTCGATACGCACTTTTAATGAAGAAGGATATGCAGTGTGGGAAAATGAAGCAATTCGTTATGCAGTGGATAATGGAGCGGATGTCATCAATTTATCAACTGGTTTTTATCTGTTACAAGACGAAGAAGGAAACTTTTTACTGAACCAGGACGAAGAAGGTAATTTTATACCGGATACCTATAGTGAAAGTTTCTTGGGAGCGGAAGCACTTGATTATGCGCATGGCAAAGGGGTTACTATAGTTACTGCTGCTGGCAATACTTCCGGCCTTCTCCGGGATTATGGGAAATTCCATCCGGCGTCTATCAGCGTTGGAGCGCTTGATAAGGACGGGAAACCTGCACATTGGCGCTTTGCTCTCATTGGCACAAGCGGATTGATATTTGGTGAGTCAGCGTCTTTTTTTGCCAACGGAGATGGATACGATATTGTTGAATCGACAGGTGAAATAGAAGGTGGCACATCTTTTGCGAGCCCCCGCGTCGCGGCTGTTGTTGCACAGGTAAAATTAAAACCAACAAATTCTTTCTACGACATAAATCAAAATGGGAGATGGGACACTCCAGAAGTCGAATTTTATATACGAGTGAACCTGAATCGTTCCGAGTATGCGCCACTTCAGTTGAAAGACGGCATAAATGTGGGAGAAGAATACTGGGGGACTAAAAGTGATCTAGTAGATCAGATACAGCTACTTGCCTTCGATGGATTTAGGGACCCATCAACAGAAGATGTGCTGGCGTTACGAGAGTTGCTTGACGGATTTTTCATAAAATTATGGGAGGTTATTGGGGACAGAGTTGGACAAACGGAAGAGTTGCAGACGCTAAAAGAAGGAGCGAAAGAGAGAGTTGCTGCAGTCGGGTTTTTTGACTTTTCTCCGCTTCGCGATCTGCTTTCTTATCTTTTTCCATTTTTTGATGAACGGCCGGCAGATGACCTTTATGTAATTCAAAATTCTCGCCCAACTTCCTTTTATGGTTTTATAATTCAAGGATTTAATTATTTACAAAAGCCTTTTAATGAACGCGCACGCAAAAGAGAATTTTCTGGCGCCACCGGTTTGTATACCATTCAATATGTAGACAGTCTTATTGATGAATCACTGGAAAAAATATATGGTGCGGACAGGGTATTGCTTGACAGTATTTTGCGTCTCGGTGTTTCAGATGTTTCTTTGCGATCAAATGCAAGAGTAGAGACGTTGTTTACTGCAATGACTGAAACTGAAGCGGCTCTTCAAAATGATATTTTTGCGGCGATTGCCCGATTTGAAGAAGATGTCACTACTGAAGAAGCCGATGATATCGCCGCTGAATCTAGAAAAGAAATCATCCCTGAAAAATCACAGGCCACTGAAGACGTGTCAAAACAAGGACGACCCGCGATTTATTTTACAGCCGTGCCACATGGTTCTGGAGAGGTAATGCTTAAGTGGGAAACATCAGGGGCGCGAATCTGTACGGGATACAATTTTGAAACAGGAGGGAAGACAGACGGGGAAGTTGTTGTTTCTTTGCCTAAAGAAACCACTACATACGCGCTAACATGTTTAGCGGGCAATGGGAATTCAGCCCATTACTCAATTAATGTATCATCGACTCAACAAGGGTCTCTAAATT
Organism: Parcubacteria group bacterium; assembly: GCA_016180525.1. GTDB lineage: Bacteria > Patescibacteriota > Minisyncoccia > Phycocordibacterales > UBA2135 > JACPBB01. Next base: position 278,013 of record JACPBB010000002.1, read on the forward strand.
CCACTACGCCACCCACCTTCGCACCGTCGGCGCTAGCACCTACAATAGAATTGAAATCTTTATCTGACTTTACCGGTCGCAATACCACGCTCTCGTGGGAGAGTGAAAATACAGCTGTTTGTATTGGAGCAAATTTTGATACTGGCGGAAAGACATCAGGATCTGTACAAGTAACACAAACAGAAAACACGGAATATAAAATAACCTGTGTAGGCTCCGGGGGTTCGCAAACGAGAGCTGTGGCCGTTGAGGTTTTAAAAGAGGCTGAACTGCCCAAAAACCCGACTATTACGCTCTCTCAAAAAAGTGGAAATATTATTCTCACCTGGAGCGCGCCCTCCGCAAACTGCGCGATTCGCGGCACCGACGGATTTGAATATAAAACAGAAGCAACATCGGGCTCGGTGAATGCCGGTCCTTTGAAATCCGGAATAAACTACACAATAGAGTGTCAGGTGGAGCGGCAATAAAATATCTCGCCGTAAGCGGCACTTTTTTCAATTAAGAACAATAACCTACCCTCGCGTAGGTTTTTTCTTTGGCATTTTTTGCTATACTGCTTTCATGGTCAATGATAAAAAAGCAATAGAGGCGCGCATACAGGCGATAGAAGAGGAAATGTCTATAGCCGATTTTTGGAATAACAAAGAAAAAGCGCATGAAATGGTAAAAGAGTTAAACGAACTTAAGGCAAAAGCCGTAGGAGTAAATAAGTATGACAAAGGACACGCGATTATAACTATTTTTTCAGGGGCCGGAGGAGACGATGCGGAGGATTTTTCCCGCATGCTCTATGATATGTATCTCAAATACATTGAACGGCAAGGGTGGGGAGTTCGGCTATTGCACAAAAATGAAAATAATCATAACGGGTTTCGCAACGTGACTGTTGAGGTTGAGGGAAAAAATGCATATGGCACCCTTAAAAACGAATCAGGCGTACACCGGCTTGTGCGTGTCTCTCCTTTTTCCGCGAAAAAACTTCGCCATACGTCATTTTCAATGGTTGAGGTTATTCCCAAAATAGAAAAAAAAGAGATTGATATTTCACCGAATGACATCAAAATAGAGTTTGCTCGCTCAAGCGGGCCGGGTGGACAGAACGTAAACAAGCGGGAAACGGCTGTTCGTATTGTTCATATTCCGACAAACATTTCCGTTCATGTTGATTCAGAGAGAAGCCAGGAAAGCAACCGCCAAAAAGCATTGGAAATTTTAAAAGGTAAGCTTTTTGTGCGGGCGGAGAAAGAACGGGCGAAAGAAGACGCGGGCTTTCATGTTTCAAAAACAACGGAGGCGGAATGGGGCAATCAAATGCGCTCGTACGTGCTCCACCCCTATAAAATGGTTAAAGACCATCGAAGCGGGGTTGAGGTAAGGGATACAGATGCGGTATTATTAGAAGGACGGCTAGATGAGTTTATTGAAAAAGAACGAGATCTTTAGATTGAGTATCTTTTTCAATAACCCCCTCTTTTTAGATTCTTCTAAATTTAAAAGAGGAACTCAAAAAGAGGGGGTGCTCAATTTTGCAATTACTCACTCCGTTCGTAAACAAAATTGGCATGATTCACTACGACAAAGTTTCTAAAATTTATTCCGACAACTCCATCGCGCTTGATGACGTGAATCTTTCAATTGAGCCGGGAGAATTTGTTTCTGTCGTGGGTCAGTCGGGTGCGGGAAAAACAACATTATTGAAAATGCTTTTAGCGGAGGAGCGACCCTCGCAAGGGAGTGTTTTTTTTGAGTCTGTTGATATCCACGCGCTTCCGCACAAACACATCCCTTCGTTCCGCCGCAGGATTGGTGTCATATTCCAGGACTTCCGGCTCTTGCCTCACAAGACGGCATATGAAAACATCGCCTTTGCGATGGAGGTTGCGGGTCGTACTGATGAAGAAATTGCCTCCGATGTTCCACATGTGCTTGACCTCGTGGACCTTGGAAACAAAATGTGGAATTTTCCAAGCGAGCTCTCCGGCGGGGAAAAACAGCGCATCGCAATCGCTCGCGCGATTATTAATCAGCCCGATGTAATTATTGCTGATGAGCCGACGGGAAATTTAGACCCCTTGAACACTCGTGAGATTATTGAAATTTTAAATAAGATTCATGAGATGGGGACGACAGTGCTCCTCACGACGCACAATAAAGGGGTTATTGATGCTCTGCGCAAAAGAGTCATTACCATGGATAAAGGAAGGATTGTCCGCGACGATAAATCGGGAAGATATGTGCTGTAATTTACGTTAAGGCACTAGGCGTTAGGAAAAAATAAAAATATTCCTAAAGCCTAAAGCCTAGTTTTATGTTTTGGATAAATATTAAAAGAATCATACGGTCGGGGTTTGTTAATTTTTGGAGAAATGGCTTTGTTTCCCTCGCCTCAATTCTCGTTATTACCATAACGCTGTTTCTTATCGGCTCCCTTATTTTTTTTAGCGCCGTTTTGAATTTTGCCCTTGATGAGCTTCGCAATAAAGTAGATATTAATGTTTACTTTACAACCGCCGCGCCAGAAGGGGATATTTTAGCACTTAAGGGGAATTTAGAATCTCTCACGGAAGTTTCTTCCGTAGCGTATATTTCCCGCGACGAAGCCCTTGCCGAGTTTCGTACGCGGCATGAAAATGATTTTTTGACGCTTCAGGCTCTTGAAGAATTGGGAGAAAATCCGCTTGGTGCGAGTTTCAATATTCGTGCGACGGAGACTTCTCAATACGAATCAATCGCGCGGTTTCTTGAAAATGTGGGTCCATCCGCGGAGGGGAACTCGTCAATCATTGATTCAATAAACTACAATCAAAATAAAGTTGCCATTGAGCGACTGGGCAGAGTCATTGACGGGGCCGAAACACTCGGTATTGCTATTATTGTTGTCATGGCCGCTATTTCTATTGTCATTGTGTTTAACACCGTGCGTTTGGCAATTTATACCTCGCGCGAGGAAATCAGTGTCATGCGGCTTGTAGGAGCAGAGAACAGATTTATCCGCGGGCCATTTATGATTGAGGGGTTTTTGTATGGTATTTTTTCCGCAGTCGTATCTCTTATTATTTTTTATCCGGTTACCGCGTGGATGGGGGGAGCAACGGAACGGTTTTTCGGAGGCATCAACGTGTTTGATTATTACATAGCAAATTTCGGACAGATTTTTCTCATTATCACGGTCTCTGGAATTGTGCTCGGTGTTATTTCAAGTTATATCGCCGTACGAAGGTATTTGGGGGGAAAATATTATCAAGTAAAATAATGAGCGAAGCGAATATATTTTAACAACATTGGCATGAAAAAATCTCGTAAATATATATTCGTCATCGGAGGTGTAATGTCGGGCGTTGGCAAGGGTATTGCCACCGCCTCTATTTCTAAAATATTGGAGGCGCGCGGGCTCTCTGTAAACGCCATCAAAGTTGACCCGTATTTAAACGTTGACGCCGGCACTATGAATCCAACCGAGCACGGAGAGGTGTTTGTTTTAAAAAGCGGGCTTGAGTGTGATCAGGATATGGGCAACTACGAGCGTTTTTTGGGGAAAGATTTAAAGGATGATTTTTATGTCACGAGCGGCATGGTGTACAAAAGTGTCATAGACAGAGAGCGGAGTCTCGGATATAAGGGAAAGTGCGTTGAGGCCATACCGCATGTTCGGGATGAGATAACTCGTCGGTTCAAGCGTGGCGTTGATTTAAACAACGCGGATGTTGCCGTGATTGAAATCGGTGGCACCGTTGGCGATTACCAAAACGTCATGTTTATTGAAGCCGCGCGCGTGCTCAAAGTTGAAAATCCTAATGATGTGCTTTTCGTGCTCGTAACATACCTTCCGATACCTAAAATGATAGGAGAAATGAAAACGCGTCCGACGCAAAACGCCGTGCGCCAGCTTAACTCATATGGCGTTCAGCCCGATGTGATCATCGCGCGAAGCGAAGCGCCGCTTGATAAACGGAGAAAAGAGAAGATTGCCGTTTCCTGCAATGTCCTCTCCGAATATGTTATCTCCGCGCCTGATGTAGAGAGTGTGTATGATGTGCCGATTAATTTTGAAAAAGATAAAATCGGAGAGATGCTATTGCGGAAATTACAACTCAAAATATCTCGGCGGAAGAGCGACATGGGAGGCTGGAAGCGTTTTGTTTCTAAAGTAAAGGGCGCGAGAAAGAGCGTGAAGATCGCGCTTATCGGCAAATATTTTGATACGGGAGATTTTGTGCTCTCCGACTCCTACATTTCCGTTATAGAGGCACTTAAAATATCGGCATATACGCAAGGGAGAAAGCCGGAGCTCACATGGCTCTCCGCCGAGGAATTTGAGAAAAATTCCCGCGCGCTCCGGAAATTGGATTCATTTGACGGCATCGTGGTGCCGGGAGGGTTTGGTAGCCGCGGCATTCTCGGGAAAATAAAGGTTATTGAATACGTGCGTAAGAAAAAAATTCCGTATCTCGGGCTTTGCTACGGCATGCAGCTTGCGGTGGTTGAGTTTGCCCGTAATGTTGCCAAATTAAAACGGGCGCATACGACTGAGATTTTGTCGCAGACCCCGCATCCGGTGATTGACATCATGCCTGAACAGAAAAAGATTGTCGCCGATGAGAATTACGGTGGCACAATGCGGCTTGGCGAATACGTAGCGCTTCTTAAAAAGGGAACGATTGCACGGAATGCCTATGGCAAAGAAACCGCGCATGAGCGGCACCGGCATCGCTTTGAAGTAAACCCAAACTATATTAAACGGCTGGAGAAAGCGGGAATTGTGTTTTCTGGCGCCTCACCTGACGGAAAACTTATGGAAATAGTGGAGCTTCCTAAAAAAGTACATCCATTTTTCCTCGGCACGCAGTTTCACCCCGAGTTTCAGGCGCGACCACTCTCTCCGCATCCGCTTTTTACGGAGTTTATAAAAGCGGCAATCAAAAAGTAAGAAAAGACCATTATCGTATCTCATTACAGACATCCTAATATTCTGGAGAATATTAGGATGTCTGTAAAAAGCGATGTCTTCAAATTCCGAATATCACGACTATATTGTGCACGATGTACTCGGAGGCATTCCGGGCATCACGTCGCGCAAAATGTTTTCCGGCTTTGGAATATACAAAGACGGGATTGTGTTTGCCATCATTGCCGATGGCGATTTGTATTTCAGGACCGACGATAAGAATCGTCCTGATTTTGAAAAATATGGAAGCGAGCCGTTTTCATATCCGCGCGCGGGGAAAACCGCGACATTAAAAAATTACTGGCGCCTGCCGGAGGAAATAATGGAAGACAAAGAAAAAATTTTTGATTGGGTAGAGGAGGCTGTGCGCGCAAGTGTTGAGCGGCAAAAGAAAAAGACCTCATAGAAAAGAGGTTTTTTATTTGACAATTATTGTGCAAATTGCTCTACTCTATATTAGATTGTTTGCTTAGCAATATGTACAGAGGAGGTCTGTAGTGGCAAAAAGTCCGCTCGTTTCATTTACAGAGTTTCTTGCGCTCGTGAAGTCGGGATCTATCGGGGAGACAGTTCTTGTGCCCGCGGTGCCGCTTTTCTATGAGATAGGAACTGATAAGTTTTGGGAAATAGAGATTGATGATGACCCGCTTGTTGCCGTTAATAAGGCCGGTAGAAAATATTTTCAGGAGTCTAGCCTAGACTGGCGCTGGCCGGCAGGAGGGCTTGCGATTATCCTTGCGCTCAAAGACAACCAAAATGTTCTCATTGCGCTTCACAGAGACGCAGGGGCTCCATCTAACCCGGATTGCGATACGATTGCGGCAGGACTCGGTTCGTCTGTTGAAGATATGTGTTATCCGCTTCGTCTTGCGTTTCGCGAAGGAATGGAAGAAGTTCTTGTAAAAACTCCGCACGGAGTTTTATATCCGCACCTGCAAGATGATCCGTTTGGACACTCGCTTGCGCTTAAAAATATTGTTGAAAGTACCGCAAGGGCAATTTTTAATTTATCAGTTTCTAACTTTATACCAGGGGAAGCATTTATCCTTGAGACGCCCGCGGAAGAGGATGTTCGGGTAAAGTGGCGCGGTGTATCATATCTCTCCCGAGGAATTGTTCTCTTAGATCCAAAAACGCACGGAATAGATGTAATCAAGGTGCTTATCATGCACGCTCCATGCACACTTGATGAACTTACTGTCTGTGACGGCGAGTGTATTGACGGCGTGCCAATTCATCGAAGCGTGTATGCGTACGAACTTGATGAGGATCATTGCCCCACGGGGAAAATCATAGCCGGATGGAAGGCTGGCGCGCGACTTTCTGCCTCTCAAATACCCGCCACCCAGAAACAAACTCCAACATTAGAAAAAGCTCTTTGGGCGCTCGGACTTTATAGACCAGCGTAGTGAGAAAATCGTACAGTGCGAATGGTTCAACCCGTTCGCATTTTTATTAGGCCACAGGGCCACTTTTGCTTGACAGGATATCTATATCATGCTAGAAATGGCACAGAATAACGCATAGCAACTTTGGCGAAGGAGTTCTGCACATGCAGACCGTGAAAACAGTTACAGTGCAACAGCGAGGCACATACAGCATTTATTACTCTCACGGAGACGACAGTCCGGATTTGTTTGCGCTTGATTGGGCGTTTACGCCAACCGACGGCATATCTAAAAACGATGGCAAGCCCGCCGAGCACAAATGGTTTTCGTCGGTGAAAGAGGGACAGCGCTGGTGGCCACACAATGAAACAGATGAAAAAATGCATGAGGTGCTTCTCGAACATTTCGGTCTTGCCGAGTGGAAAGAACAGTATCCGCTTAAGGAGATGAAGTTGATGTCCCCGCGGATGCTTGCTCGTGAGCGATTGGAAAAAGAGAGAAAGAATCCAAGGTTAGAGAAGCATAAAATGAAAAGCGATACTGCTGGATTTCCGATTCTCGCCAAAGAGTACCGCGACTAAGATTTAGAAATTAAGCGCACACACGTGCGCTTTTTTTAACACGAGTTCTTTTGCTCTACTCAAAACTGCCGGGCTTGGAATCTCACTGCTCAGCCGATGGCCATCGGCTTGCGCTCACGAACTCAGCGGTTCGTGGGCTCCGCCGCGGGGAAACTCCCGTTTCCCCGACCCCCTTCACGTTCTCGTCCAGCCCGGCAGTTTTTCACTGCGTTCAAAACTGGCCGTCTTGAGTTAGAACTATTGACGGTTAAGTCCCGCTTACTCGGTTTAATTTTCTTTTCGCTTATCAAAACGACGTGTCTCGTGCGAGTTAAAGAACGTGTTACTTAAGCCACTTTGGTTTTAGCTCATCAACATCGTGCGCGTCGAGGTATTCTGAAGCATCTCTTTTCCTTTTTAGCCCCAAGTGATCCAATTGTTCTGCTTTTTCAGCAATTTCTCCAGCTTCGTCACGCTGTACAAACCTGCCCGTACTTGTCATAAAACCATCTTCGGGTTTCGTATCATAATCGGACCAATCAGGACGTTCCTCCTCCATAGCAATAACGGCATCCATATGAGTGTTGCCTGTAAATATCTGCCCACCTAACCTAATTGCAGAGGCAGTGATTTTTTCTATTTTGGGAGTGAATTTTTCTAGGCCACCTTCCATAAATATAGTATAGCCCTTAACCTTAGATAAATTCAAATAAACGCACCTCGTGCGCGATTACCTGTCACGAGTTGGTTGCCGGGCTTGGTATCCTTCGCTACCCCCCTTCGCCAAGGCTTCGGAGGTCAAGAAAGCTTCGGAATACCTCTTTTGCGCTTAGTCATCTTTCTTCAAGGCTTCAGTGTTCAATAGTCTTTTATACGCAAAAGCCTTTCCAGAACCTGATTTTAAATATCGCTCAAAATCTTTGGCAAGTTTCTGTCTTTTCCGCAAATCTTCTGTATAACCATAATAAAAATTCTTAGATTTTGAGCTCCATAAAATGTAGACATAATGCATAGCTTTAGTCGTTCTGAAGCCTTGGCGAAAGACGACTGACTACCTCAGTTTAGAACCCCACACCTTGAGACCTTGTAAGGATTCTTTGGGTACTTCCAGTGTAGCAAATTGAGGCATCTCAATCAGACCTGTTTTTTATCGCTTATGGTATTCCCAAACTTTGTAGACCCGAGTCAAAAAACCTATATTCCCAACAGACTCTTTGAATTCCTTATCTAATGTCGCAGTTCCATCAGGTTTTCGATTTATTCCCATAAAATGCATCTCTGTTCTTTCCGGCGATGCGGCCAATATCATTACTTGTTCTTTTTTATTTTTTTGAAGCCGAGGAGGCACTAAATCTTCACCTTCTTTCGGCAGCTCACCCAACCACATCTCACCGACTATTAACACAGCTGCGCAGTGCGTTTCTTCTACTTTCTCAGCAATACGCTCAGCCATTAAATAACGGTCTTCTGGTTTATCCATCTGTATGCGGATTATTTCAGGGTGTCGATCGGGAAAATATAAAAATGCGACAGGGTCCACATAACCATCAATACTAAACAAATGTTTGGCTGTCTCAATGTGGTACCTTACTTGACTGAAAGGGAGATCTTTTCCTCCCGTATTCATCAGAGCCATTATTTCTTTTGGTACGCCATAACGTTTCTTGGCACGTTCGTAGTGTGTTTCATCGCTACCAGATATTTTGTCAAAAAGAGAAACTGATCTTTCTTTGGGAGTAAGAATTGTATTTTGACTATAATGAACTTTAAGGATGCGTCCCTTTTTCACGTCGTTCCGAATGGTAATCATGAAATCCTGACCTGGTTTTACAAAAGTATTATGATCACAAACCATGGGATTTACACTGCATACCACATGAGCGTCATAAACTATCTTTGTGAGGATGGAGAGACAATAAATCAAGACATCAGTTATTTCGGCTTTCGGGAAACTCTCTACAACCCATTTGCGCTCTGCTTCGATAATTGTCTCGTCTTTGTAATGCTTAGGTAACTTTAGTTTTACTACTTTTTTGAAGTTTACTACCGCTTCTTCTAGAGAAACATATGGGTTAAGTACCGCTGCAAAAAGAACTTGGTCTAAATGATTTTTTATCCTCAATGTGAGATGACTTTCCTTTTCTAGGTCCCCTCTCTTAACTACATAGTTACGGGCATCTACGAGCCAGCGTAAAATTTTGTCTGTTTTCATTTTCGCTTGGTATGGCGCGTACCAATTATCAAAATCTGGAATTTTTGACTTCTCTGACTGAAGAATAAAAGTTATGTTGCGTAGGGCTTGTACCAAGTCGTTGAGTGCCGTTGTGAACTCCTCTGGTTTCTGATATTGGATCCCTATTTCTTCAAACATTGAAAAGGCCTGATTCAGGCGTCTATGAGTCTGTGGGAGTGAACAAACGGATTTACTACTCATATGAAATTTGTGAGATTACTGGCATCTCAGTCACCTGACTTAGCATAAGCTTCCTGCCGGGCTTGGACTCGAACCAAGATAAATAGATCCAGAGTCTATTGTCCTACCGTTAGACGACCCGGCAATGTTATTAATCTATACTAAAATCAAGCTTGTTTCAATAATGAGAGAATAGCAATATTTAATGTGTTAAAATAAACTCATAGAAACAATACAATCAGAAAAATGGCCGCGGTTTGTAGAAATGGTGGGGAAATGGTGTCACTCCTTCGTCCTCCTACGCTGAAGCTTTGGAAGGACTACGGACGGGCAAGCAGGTACCTTTTTCTGTAAAAAATAGATTTAAACCCCCACACCTATCGAGTAATTCTTAACGTGCGCTACGGCGCTATTGCTCGATAGGTGTGGGGGTAAACATTTCGCCGTAGCTCTAAATTCCGCAACACAACATCCTTACATTCTCCCCAAGTAGTAGAGCAAAGCTCACTACGGGGCAGGCAAGTATGTAAGGATGTTGTTTGAGGGGGTTGTGGTTTGGGGGAGGAGGGGCGGGCGGGGTTTTGCGCTTGAACTTGAAATAGAACGTTTTTGCGCGCCCACGCAAAGGCAAAAAATTGACTTTTGCGCTTCAGGGTGTGATTATGGGGAAATAATATGTCTAAAACCAATTTAATGAAGTAAATATGCAAAAACTTTTTGCAAATTACATTCAATCTGTCTCCACTAAATTTTCTCACAAGGAGACAAGCGAAATGGGCTACCGCACCGATTTTGAGAGTTTACTCAAGGGAATTTTTGAATCCATAAATGTAAAACGAATTGACCACGACGCTCGCGCAAAACAAGGGAATAAGCCAGATTTTGTTCTTTATAATCATGAAATACCAATTTTATATATTGAAGCAAAAGATATTGGTGTTTCTCTAGATAAGGTTGAAAAGTCGGAGCAGATGGCGAGATACTACGGCTACACAAATTTGGTCCTTACGGATTATGTAGAATTTCGTTTTTATAGAAACGGTGAACCATATGAAGAGCCAATAAAAATAGCAAATTATGATTTAAAAAACAGAACGATTACACCAATTTCGGAAAATTATGAACATGCCACCAAAACACTTTTAGATTTTACGCAATCGCAAAAGGAGCCGATAACATCTGGACAGCACCTTGCAAAAATTATGGGAGGAAGAGCGCAGAGAATCAGAGATAATGTGAAACAGCTTCTTGCGGCGGAATCGGGCAAAGATGCTGAAATTAATCGTGTGTATGAAGCGGTTAAAAAATTTCTTGTTCATGACCTTACGCTAGATACTTTTGCTGATATGTATGCGCAAACACTCGTGTACGGACTTTTTGTGGCTCGCTTTCATGATGAAACGCAAAAAGATTTTTCTCGCCAAGAAGCGCGCGATCTTGTTCCTGCGTCTAACCCATTTCTCGGACATTTCTTTGACCACATTGCAGGCCGTAATTTTGAGAAACGACTTGGGTATATTGTAGATGAACTGTGCGAAATTTTTTCTCACGCAAACGTTAAAGAGCTAATGAAACAATACTTTAAAGATGATCTGTGGGGGCAAAAGCACGAAGGACCTGACCCGGTTATTCATTTTTATGAAGATTTTTTGAAAGAATATGACGCAGACCTCCGCAAAAACAGGGGGGCATATTATACACCCCTACCCGTTGTGCGGTTTATAGTACGGGCAATTGATACTCTATTGCAAAAAGAATTCAAATTATTACAAGGATTGGCTGATACTACGAAAGAAGGAACAATCCACAAAGTGCAGATTCTTGATCCAGCCGTTGGTACGGGGACGTTTCTTAGTGAAATTGTGGACACTATTTATCAAAAATTTTCTAATCAAAAAGGTCGCTGGACAACATATGTTCATCATGATTTATTGCCGCGACTACACGGATTTGAGTTGATGATGGCACCTTATACCATCGCACACTTAAAGCTTAGTATGAAACTCGCGGACACGGGCTTTACCATATTCAACAAAGACAAACGTCTTGGTATTTATCTCACCAACTCACTTGAAGAAAGTAGCATTCAGCCACAATTACTAGCCCTTGATTTCGGGGCAAGTATTGCTGAGGAAGCAAAAGAGGCCTCAAAAATTAAAAATGAGAAACCTATCATGGTCGTTCTTGGCAATCCGCCCTACAGCGTCAGCTCACCAAACAAGGGAGAATGGATACAGAACTTAATAGAAGTCTATAAAAAAGATTTAAACGAGAGGAATATACAACCTATCTCGGACGATTACATAAAATTTCTGCGTTTTGCTGAGCATTTCATTGAGAAAAATAAAACTGGGATTGTTGCCATGATTACCAATAATTCATTTATTGACGGGACAATCCATCGCCAGATGAGAAAACATCTGCTAGAAACATTTGACGAGATTTATATTCTTGATCTTCACGGTAATTCAAAAAAGAAAGAAAAGGCTCCAGACGGTGGAAAAGACGAAAATGTCTTTGATATTCAGCAAGGAGTGTCAATAAACATCTTTGTCAGGAAAAACAAAAACAAAACGGAGTTCGGTACGGTTTACCATTCAGAAATTTTCGGAAAACGGGAGAAGAAATTTAAAACTCTCAATGAGTCAGATATCGAAAAAGTTAAATGGCACAAATTAAACTATTCGGAACCACAGTTTTTCTTTGTACCAAAGGATTTTAGTGAGAGCACAGAGTACCAAAAAGGATTTAAAATTGATGAATTATTTAAAATTCATAATGCGGGGACAGCTACAGGAAAAGATTCTGTCTTTGTACAGATGACGACAGAAGATATGACTAAGACTTTGCGGTCTTTAGATAAAATCTATTTGGAAGAGAAAATTGTGGATTACTTATATCGTCCATTTGATATTCGTAAAATGCCTTATGATAGTGCATCAATCCAAAGGCTACGAACGAATGTAATGGGCCACATGCGAAAAGATAACGTCGCTTTCTTGACGACATTAAAGAATAGGCAAGTTAGTACAGGTTATTTCTTTATCTCTAAGCTGGTTACTGACCGCCATACCCTAGATTCTGCGGCAGACTCTATGCACGTGTTTCCGCTCTATGCATATTCGGAAGGAGGATCAAAGACCGCAAATCTCGAAAAAGAAATCGTTAGCGCACTAGAAAAGACTGTCGGTAGTAGAACGCCTGAAGATATTTTTGATTACATCTATGCTGTTCTACACTCGCCGAACTACCGCGAGAAGTATAAAGAATTTCTCAAGATAGATTTCCCGCGTGTGCCGTATCCGAAAGACAAAAAACAGTTTGAAAGGCTCGTCGCACTCGGCCGTGAACTGCATGAAATTCATGTACTTGAATCGCCAAAGGTCAGTCAATTTATAACAACATATCCAATTTCCGGCTCCAATACCGTAGAGAAAGTTACTTACAAAGACGGAAAAGCATTTATCAACACCGAACAATATTTCGGAGATGTTCCGGAAATTGCCTGGAATTTTTTTATCGGCGGCTACCAGCCTGTTCAAAAATGGCTCAAAGACAGAAAGGGACGCACGCTCACGAATGAAGACATAGAACACTACCAAAAAATCATTGTTGCGCTTGTTGAAACAGACAAAATAATGAAAAAAATTGATAAAATAAATATTTTATAAATTTTTACAACCCATCACGGAGGAGAAAATTGTTGAAAACCAAAAGTAAAATTTTTAGACCCGCCTTTTGTTGGCGGGTCTAAGGATGGAGTCAGGAGATGTAACACGAGCAATCTTTGACTTGTCCTCTCAAATTTCGTAATACTGAATGCGACAAAATATCTTTCTTGAGGTGAGTTGCCCGATTGGTACCAAACCATTTTCCCAACCGTTTATAATATTGATCCTATCCACCTAACCACCTCCACTGTAAGATTCTTCCACGCGGAGAATCTACTCGTTACGTCGACGACAAAAATCTTATCGTTTTGGTCGATGTGATTAAGTGCAGAATTCCGTACTTGCTCGGCATTGTAAACAGTTCGTATCAGCCAAACAGATTCTAACGGCCTTGCGAAATTCTCATATGATCGCAAATGCATCCATAGGGTCATGTAATTCTTACCCGGGGTTCGTAAATCATAGGAAATTAAAATAGTATTCATTTTTTTACGCGATTTCTCATTTTTACTGATCGTCGGTACGACTAAGCCGATGCCGCCATACCAAGAGGGGGTAGGGAGGGGAAATCTTGAGATTCCGTATTTATTTTACAGGCTCAAATAGCGACGTCAAGTATTCTTACTTATCCACTTGACAAACTTTCTTTACAGAAGTAATATGACGATATAAACATATTTGTAGTGAGCGTGTTCAACTATGGTTAAAGAATTATATAATAAAAAGCTTAAATTACTACGCGAAAAGGGTAGTTTCTCGCAGGAGCAGCTTGCAGAGGTGCTTGGCATTTCTCGTCCCACCTATATGCAGATTGAAAAGGGCGAGCGGGAACTCACGATATCAGAAGCAAAAAAACTCGCTAGTTTTTTTGGCACTACATTTAAAGGTTTTCTTGCAGGAGATGTTCCTGAATATGAAGTGATATTTGAAGATAAGCCGAAGACAAAAATTATCAATGATCTTAAAATTCGCGTTACTAGCAAGAATTTAGATAAATTTAAGCAAGTACTTTTGTACATATTGGGAAAAGTTGGCGGCAGGCCAAACGTTGGCGAAACGGTGCTGCATAAACTACTTTATTTCATTGATTTTGATTATTACGAAAAATTTGAAGAAAATTTAATTGGCGCAACCTACATCAAAAATCATCATGGACCAACTTCAGTAGAATTAAAAGATATTATTGCTGATATGAAGAAAAACAGAGAAATTGAAGTAGTAAAAAGTAAATATTTTAAGTATGAACAAAAGAAGTATCTTGCCCTGAAAAGACCCAATTTGGAGAAATTCTCTGCTCAAGAAATTGAACACATTGATGACGTATTGGCGCGTCTTGCAGACAAAAATGCTAAAGAGATCGAATCTTATTCACACGAAGATGTGCCTTGGAGGGTAGCCAAAGACGGCAAACCGCTTTCTTATGAAAGTGTGTTCTACCGCGATGAACGCTATTCTATGAGAAATTACGAAGATGAACTTTAATGAAACAGATGAATTTTCTAAGGATTTCAAGCGGCTCTCAAAAAAATATAAATCTCTTCCCGATGATTTGCTTGAGTTCAAAAAGGTTGTTTCAGCACTTCCACTCGGTAGCGGCAAACATTTTAACGTTATAACAAAAACTGAACAAATCAGCATTATTAAAGCTCGATTATTTTGTCGATATCTAAAGGGATCATCCCTGCGAATTATTTATGCTTTTCATACAGCAATTTCTCAGATTGAGTTTATTCAAATGTATTCTAAAAATGAGCACGAAAATGAAGACAGCGGACGTATTAAGGAATATCTAAAAAATTGATAAAATAAATATTTTATAATCTATAATCACCCCGGAGGAAATTAAAATTGTGGAATCAAAATAAATTTATGTCAATTGATCCAATAAAATCAGCTACAGAAATGGTAAGGAAGGTGCGTGTTAGCACCGTGCTTAGTTCTCTGTTGTGGATATTGCCTTTTCTTGTTGCTGGGCTAGTAGTTGTTAGTTTTACTGATAACACCATCGTGCAATATTTCTTTATGTGGGCAATCGGAGCTACTTTGGGCGTGTTCCTGATTTCATTTCTTGGTATTTTAATTTTTGGAGACAAAAAAGATCTGCAATCCGAAGACCATATTTTCATGATGAGAGCTTTAGAGGTTTTAGGGGATCAGCAACATACATATAAAGATTTCAAATCATCAAAATTAGAGAATAACCCGAGTTTACCTAAGCCAGAAACTCCTGATTCTTTGTTGGTAGATAAAATAGAGAAACAAGATTATGAATAGAAAAATTTACATGATTATGCCAGATACAACATACCCATTTGATTTGGGTAAATTTCACATATTTATCCAAAATCTCTATAATCTTGGTTATATAAAAGCATGGTGGCATTATTTGCCCGGAGGACTCTATTTTGTAGATTCTGAACTAGAAGTTAATCAACTCTATAATCTTTTAATCAAACATATGCCGCTGAGACAGCACATAATCATGGAGGTTAATCCTAAAAACCAACAAGGGTGGCTGATAAAACAAGCTTGGGACTGGTTTAAAAATTATAGATAAAGGGGGCTTCACCCGAAATTGGGAAATTGGTGAAGAAAGGTATCAGGTATGCTCTGTATTAGTATTAATGGGAACAGCCACTATTAATTTAATTACAAAAAATTGGTAAAAAATAAAAACATCCCCACCTCAAAGGGCGGGGATGTTTTTATTTCAATACACTCCACATATTGGGGTCTTCGCCGCCGTCAAACTTAAAGACGGCAATGCCGCGGACTCCGAGCTTTTTCGCAAGCGCGACTTTATCGGCAATCGCTTGCGCGTCGCTCCACGAAAAGTAATTAAAGGGCTCACTCGTATTTACTTGCGAACCCGTGTTTTGTACGACAGAGAGGGGAGCGATTGTTTGTTGTGTTTGTGTTGACTCCTCTTCAGTGGGAGCAATCGCGGCGAGCGTTTTCGGGTCATATATAAAGCCAAGCTCCCCGGCGCTGTTGCGGGAGGGGACAATGCCAAGTTTCTCGGCAATTTCTATCGCGTATCGTGGATTAAACGGCCAGAGCACTTTATATTGGTACTTGCCACCAGGAATCGGCGTTACGGTATATTCATAGCCGTATGTGGGAACGCCGATAATTATTTTATTTCGCGCGATGCTCTGCGCGGCAAGTGTGACTAGATTTTCCACCCATCCGGGGTCGGCAACCGGAGCATAGGGCGCGGTGCGAGCGGCGTTTAGGCGAATGTTTATGGTGCCCTGGTCGTAGGCCATTATCTCCACACGGTCGCAGTATTTGTTCATCTCTACATAATCATTGGCATAGTCGGTCGCGTCAGGCGGAATAGTGGCGCCGGGGCTAAAGCGGTCTTCAAGCGGCATGCGGGCCTCTACAGTGCAATACACCCACTTGTTCCCCATACGTTGATAGAGCCCCTTAAGAAATGTGGAAAAATAAGTTATTGTCTCATGCTTTTTTGCTTCAAAATCTATATCAATGCCGTCAAAATTATTTTGCTTAACGAGAGCTGTTATTTCATCCTCAAGGGCTATGCGGGTTTCGGTATTGCTCAATATCTTGTGAATCGTCGCGCCGTTGCCCCACATGACCGTGGGAATGATGCGCACTTTTTGCCTTCGCGCCTGTGCGATAAAACTCACCCACGGCTCTTCGCTAAGGCGCGCGGTGTCGGCGAGCGTGCCGTCGTTTTTTACCGAGTATCCAAAAGGCATTACGCTTGTCAGTTGCGATAAATGCGGAAGGACATCCGCGGTGCCGGTCGCAGAGCGCCAGTAGGGTATCCACCCGGAAAATTCAAACGCTCCAGTCGCACGCGGAGTGAGAGCGCTTGGTTTTATGGCGGCGGGGTTATCGGAGGCAGCGCCCGAAGAGGCAAGCGCTATCCTCGTTTTTGGACCCACAACGCCGTAGCCCACACTTCCAGAGCCTGAGCAAATAACATTATGGTCGCATTGGAATTTTTTTACCGCAGCTTCGGTCAAGGGCCCGAAATAGCCCGTGGCGTTTCCGGCGGCAAGGTATCCTCTCGCGATAAGCGTAGTTTGCACGGCGCGGACATCATTTCCCGAAATTCCCAAGAAAAGCGACCGCTCGGCTGAAAAAACGCTCGAGGGCGCAAGCAAGAGCAATAAAAAAAATGAAAACGAAACGATTACAATTTTCTGCTTCATTATGTATATAGTAGCAGATTCTGACTGATTTTATGATTTTGTGGCTGTTTTTGCTAAAATAAACTCATGGAAACAATACGATCAGAAAAAGAGCCGCGATTTGTGGATTTGTTTTCGAAGGAAATGGAAGAGAGGTTTAAACAGGAAGGTAAAATATATCGGCGAAAAACAGAACCGCTTCGCAAGGCGGAACAGGCTATAAAGCCGACTATGGTAGAAACCAAATTGCCAGACAGTACGATAGAAACAACGCAGGAAGCACAACACGGAGACTGGATTGTAACAGGTGCGATGGGAGAGCAGATGGTGTTCACAAATGAAAAATTTCATAGATTGTATCATTCCAACAATGAAAAGAAATGGATTCCCAGAGAGCGAACAATCATTACTTTACAAAATCCGTTTGGAAAACACGTGAGAATTTCTGCTCCGTGGGCAACGCCGGAAAAACCGGCATTTCAAGACGGAAGCAGAGAGGCAGTGTTTGTAGCGGAACTTTCTTCCGAAGGAGAAATGACAAATGACCGATATATTATTGCGAACAAGGAGTTCCTTTTAAAAAATTACGAGCCGACAGAAGCCAAAATCTAAAAGCAAAAATTGGTACAATACATTTATGGAAGAACAAAAATTTTTTGATATCAATAAATTCCCAAAAGGCTGGGGGCTTATTGTTTTTCCAATCTCAATGACAAGAATTTCCAATTCCCAAAGCGCTCAGGCATATCTTGAGTATCTTCGCTTTTTTACTGCCAAGGTTGCCGAGCCTCGAATCGGAATTCATTTTCTCTACACCGAAGGACTCTATATGAACATGCCCGGAAAGGCATATGAGATAAAAAATAGTTACGCGGCATCAGCTATTGCACACGCAAACGCTTTTCGTAGACTTTTAAAAAAGCATTACCTAGAATTTCAAATTCACGACGCGTTTAGTTTTGATTCGTGGTTTCAAATGTATTTACTGCATCCTGATTTTTTAAATGCACGGCGAAGTATTGAAAAATTTTATGACAAGGACAAGGCTTTTCAGAAACTAGCAAAGGAAGACGCTGAAGAAAACGGAAAAGAATTTAATGAATATCAGCGATCTTTCTTCCTAGAAGAACACACTCTCGCATACTTATTACTTAACGGTGAAATTAAAATGCGCAATCATTTTGTTGATGGTCGGGAATCATGGATTTTACTGGCGTATCCTGGTTTACCCCTTAAATCACAAATTTATCTGTTTCAAAAAGACCCTCTCAAGATAGGAGGGTTCAATAATCCATATAAAGGTCAATATGATCTAGTCACCAAGAAGTTCATAGATTATCAAAAAGTTGATTTAGATACATTTAACTCAAAATAAATATATGAAACGGGCAATTATAGTACATTGTTGGGACGGGTATCCGGAATATTGCTGGTATCCGTATGTAAAAAAAGAGCTTGAGGCGAAGGGTTTTGCTGTTCAAGTGCCGGCTTTTCCAGAAGGAGCTCCAAATCTCAATACGTGGCTTCCTATTTTAAAAGAGGTAGCAGGGGTGCCAGATGAGGACACGTATTTAATCGGGCACAGTGTCGGATGCATTACCATTTTGCGATATCTTGAGTCTCTTTCCGCGGGGCAGAAAATAGGCGGAGCAGTGCTTGTTGCCGGATTTACCGATAATCTCGGCATGAAAGAACTTACTAATTTCTTTACAACCGATATTCCATTTCGGGAAATAAGAAAGAAAGCGAATCATTTTGTCGCGATTCACTCGGATGATGACCCGTATGTTCCACTGAAACACGGAGATATTTTCAAAGAAAAACTCGGGGCGGAGTTAATCATCAAACATAATTTCAAACATTTCTCTGGCCCCGTTGATAAAGAAGATTCGTGCGTGAAACTTCCTAATGTCGTAGAGAGTGTTTTGAAAATGGCAAAATAAAGTTTTATGCCCGCAACACTTACAAAAGCGTCAGTTGCAGATATTCCTGAATTGATAAAGATTGAGCAGAGTGTTGCGGGCACGAATATTTACTCACCAATGCTGGGAAAGAACGAGTGGGAAAAGGCATTGCAAGAAGGCCCTGTTTTTCTTATTAAGGAAGATGGAGTGGTTGCTGGAAATATTTCTTATGAACATAAAGGAGGTGGACACTATCACATCAGCGGGCTTGCCATAATGCCCCAATTCCAAAATAGAGGGATCGGGAAAGGGGCGTTAGCAAGTATTTTGAAAGAGTGCAAAGATGCAAAAAGAATTGACCTCGCAGTTCATCCGGATAATGAATCTGCGATAAAACTGTATGAATCTCTCGGTTTTGTCGTTGAAACACGAAAAGAAAATTATTACGGAGACGGCGAGCCGCGGCTTATATTTGTATTATTAAAAAGTAGGTAAAATAAAAAAATTTATGGAAAAAGTTACAGCAGAATTTAAAAATTTTGAGGCGCTTGATATCCGCGTGGGAAAAATCGTGAATGTTGAAGACACAGAAACAAAAAAGCCGACGTATAAGGTAACCATAGATTTTGGAGGTGAAGTTGGCACAAAAGTGTCATGCGCCGGATATCGTAGTTATGCGAAAGAAGACTTGCTCGGGAAGTTAATCATCGCCGTTGTAAATCTCCCGCCAAAACAAGTAGGCCCGGAGACATCAGAGGTGCTCATTCTCGGCGTTTCCGACAAAGACGATAAGGCGGTGTATCTTACTCCGCAGTCTGAAGTTTCTTTGGGCAGTAAGGTATTTTAAATGATATGAAAAATATTTTTATTTGGATAGTAGTCGTTCTTGCGGTTCTTATCGGAGGTTTTTATGTTTTAAATTCATATATTTATAATGAAAAACAAGGGGATGGTTTGCCGCAAGATTTTAAAGAAGTGACATTTACTATAAGTGGAGAACCGGTAACGCTTAAAGACGGCGTTGCCGAGGCATACACGGCGCTCGGGGGAGATTCAAAGACAATAGTCAGGTATTTTGGAAATGAGGTAACGCATGATATTGACGGCGACGGGGCGGAAGATGTGGTGTTTCTTATCACGCAAGAGACGGGTGGCAGTGGCACGTTTTTTTACGCGGTTGGAGCACTTAAAAGAGAAGAGGGGGGATATATTGGCTCGCGCGCGGTTTACTTGGGCGACAGGATCGCTCCGCAAACGACGGAGAGGGGCGAAGGAAGAATAGTCATAGTAAATTATGCAGACCGGGCACCCGGAGAGCCAATGACGGCAAGGCCGTCGGTGGGAAAGAGTCTTTATCTTCTTTTAGACCCGAAAACATTAGAGTTTGGCGAAGTCGTTCAAAATTTTGAAGGAGAGTCACGTTAAAATAAAAAATTAAAATAAAATGAAAAAACTTATTATTTTTGATTTTGACGGAGTTTTGGAAGATACATTTGATTGGAATTTTGAAGTTGCCAGGAAACGATACAAAAACTTAGATAAGGAAGATTATCGGACGTGGTTTGACGGGAACATTTATGAGCATCCGACGGTAAAAGCGGCAGGTCCGATGAATGTCATAGAGTATTTTGAGGAATATAAAAAAGGATTTGAAAATAGAATTATTAAACAGGAATTTAAAGATGTTTTATTCGCGCTCCGGCCCAAGTATCACCTCGTCATTATTTCTTCAATTGATGATGACATCATCAACCCATATTTAAAGCGGAGCAAGATAGATAATATTTTTGAAGAAGTGTGGGGCATCAGGCGAAAGACAAGCAAAGTTGAAAAATTCAAAGATTTCCTGGAGCTCTATCATGTCAGCAAAGAAGAATGTCTTTTTATAACTGACACGCTCGGGGACATAAAAGAGGCGAACAAAGTCGGTATTGAAAGCGTTGGTGTGACATGGGGATATCAGAGCAGAGAGCGGCTTGAGAGAGGAAATCCAGCCCAAATTGTAGATACTCCGCAAGAACTTCTGAATTATTTATTGTAATTTTAAAATATGAACACGCACTTAAGTTATCTCATGGGCGGGGAGGAGATTGCGGATTCCGAACTTGCGGCTTTGAATATTGTTGTCGCGAGGGAAACTGATTCTGGACACCGCACGCTCAAAATTCCGGAGAAATCTCTGCCGCAATACATTGAACTTATAAAAAAGAAATTAACAAAAGGGTTTTGGAATGAAATTGTGGGACCTAAACAAATCATTTTCATTTTTAAATTTGATGACGGGCACACGGAGGAATACGAATTGTCGCCAGAGACAGAGCAGAGTATTGACGCACTTTGCGCAAAGTTTAACAACGAGTCGCCGGAGAAAACCGCGAATGTCTATAAATATATTTCAGAAAATGATTTTTACCATGACTTTATGCTTAAGCATTACGCAGGCATGATTAATCGTTAATAATCTTTTGACAAATTATTTTTTTATGTTAATATTAAATTAGAGCAACGATTTTGATGGAGGGCACAGAATGAGCAAATGGTGCGGACTGGATAATGAATTTTTTACCTTTGTTGATTTAGGAAGGCCGGCAGTGTTTTTATTGCCCGTAAAAAAAATATTGCAAATTGAGGAAAATCTTCACAGGTTCTTAATAAAGCATTTTGGAACCTTTACCTACATTCCCATGCCGAGTTTTGGGGCGTGGAGAAGCGGCAATCAGGTCATTGTATACGACGAGTGCAGGCTGTATGAAGTTTCGTTTGTTGGCAAGGAAAAAATAACGTTGCTTGCCAGAAAACTTGCCCAGATTGCTACAGCGATTCAAGAAGAGTGTATTTATTTCAAGGCGGGCCAATATGCAGCTCTGATTTATCCAAAATAAAAAATGCACATATATGCACACAAGCCGTTCAGAATGAACGGCCTTTTTCTTATGATGTAATTCTTGGTAAAATGTAAATGAATCATGTGGTATGTGTATTTAATTCAATGTGAGGATGGAAGCATGTATACCGGTATTACCACAGAGGTTAAGCGCAGGTTTGAGGAACACAGAAGCGGCACGGGTGGCCACTATACTCGCGCGCATAAGGTTAAAAAAGTTGTATACTCAGAAAAACATCCTACCCGCAGCGATGCTCTGCGGCGTGAAGCAGAAATCAAAAAATGGCGAAGAGAAGAAAAACTAAAATTAATTAGTAAGCACTAAATATGTTACCTCCAGAGGAATATTACAAAAGTTTGCCGAGAAAGCGCATCGGGGCGGGGGTTTTATTTTTTGACGAAAAAGACCGAGTGCTCCTCGTGAAACCGAATTACAAAGAGGGGTGGATTATTCCCGGTGGTTCTGTTGATGAACATGAATCGCCACAGGCGGCTGCTGTGCGGGAGACAAAAGAAGAATTGAATATTGATCTTAAAGACCCGAAACTTATATGCGTGAGTTTTGCACAAGAACACGGGATTAAAACAGAAGCACTCCACTTTATTTTTTCAGGTGGTGTTTTAAGCAAAGAGCAGATTGCACGTATACGGCTTCAAAAAGAAGAACTTGATGAGTTTAAATTTGTTTCAATTGCGGAGGCGAAAGAAATACTTGCCGTTGGGCTCAAAGAACGCCTGTCGGAGTGCTTGGAAAACTACAAAACAGGGCAAGTGATATATTTTGAAACGTAATCTTTCTAAGAATATGCTAAAATATATACTATGAACGAAAAAGAACCGAGTATGTCATTTGAAGCAATCGCACAGAGAACAAAAAAACTCCATCATTATTATGGAGATTATGTGCGCAATATGTTTTTAATTGGAGCTGTTATTGTGCTTCTTTCTCTTCCACTCTTTACGCATCTGCTCGCGACACCAATTATTTATCCGATACTTGTGGTGGGCGTTTTGGTTGTTGCGGCGGGGTTTGCAAATCCAGCGCAGAAATGGACGATGATTCTAAATGTTGCTGTTGCCGCCATGGGCATCGTGTTTTTTGAATATCAAGCGCTTTTGACAGAGCGCATGGCGACACACGTAGATTTACATAAAAATATTTTTTTTCTGGAAAGTCACGCGCTCGCGCTTTTATTTCTCTTCGCGCTCTACTTTAGCATCAAAACCGTACGCGGGAGATTCATGAAAAGAGAGATAAGAGATATTGATTAAAAGAGTCAAATTATAGTAGTTGAGTTTATACATAAAGTTTATGTTTTTTGATATAAGCGGCGACTTCGGGAGTGATATAAGGAACTCCTGAATGTCCTTTTTGTAATATGTTTCGTATGAATGTACTTGAGAAATCTAAACTTTGAATATTTTTATCCAATATGAAACTGTGCGGAGGAATATTTTTAGGGAGCGAAAACGCATGTCTTTTAAAAATAATAAATTGCGCGGTTTTAAATAGTTTTTTGCCATTTACCCATTTCGTTTTGATATCTCCCGCGATGTCGGAGCCGATGAGAAAATAAAATGCAAAGTGCGGATACATGCGCTCCAGCTCTATTTTTGTTTCATATGTTGCCGTAAGCCGCGGGCGGTTTATTTCAAGGGGTAAAATTCGTATAGGTTTGGGAAAAAGCGAAAACAAACTTCTGTTCATACTCTTCAGCATGGCGAGGCGGTGTTTTCCAGAAACTTTTATTTTTTTATCCCGGCGGTTTGCGGTCGGCATAACCCATAATTCATCGCACGGAAAAAGACGCATCGCCGCCTCTATGACGGTTGCGTGTCCTATGTGCGGGGGATTGAATGCTCCGCTGTAGATAATAATTTTTTTCTTTTTGTGTAAAACCATATCTTTATTGAAAGTATATAACGAAAGTAAAAAAAGTGCCCCCGAAGCATGCTTCGGGGGCACGATGCTACCGTATCGAGAGCATTCGGTTAATTGCCACTCCGGCCTTTTCTGCCACAGAGCGCTGAATGTGAATGACACGTTCATCCCGATAGGGATGCTTTGGATCACAGCAGTTATCGCACAGAACTATTTCCAGACGGTCTTCACGGAGTGAGCGTAGCAATTTTTCAAACGTGTTAGCTTTCATAAAACGACACTCTGCTTTCATTGAAACGGGAACAAATTTTTTCTCGGGCATTTCCTTGCGAAGCCGATAAATCATTCCCTTCTCGGTCGCGACAATAAACGTTTTTGTCGGTGACATTCTTGCTCGTTCAACCATCTGCTCGGTTGAAAGAAAATATGCTTTCGCACGGGGAATTATACCCGCATTCAACTTGTACAAACACGAGGAGGCGCATCCGCATTCGGGATGTATCATGAGCTCCGCGTCGTCTTCATTTTCAAAAAGAGCCATCTCTGGAGCATCCGGGCCGATTTGTTCATGGACATAACAAGCCGAACGAAACTCTCCTTTTCGCACATTGTATACGTCAACAAGATCAGGATTTACCCCCTGCTCAACAGCTTTCGCTTTCATGACAAAGCCAAGGTATTTATCCGGCAGCACTAAGATCTTCTTTCCGGGGTGTTCCTCTGCCGCTCGCACTATGACCTTGTCCGTATTCCGCGAAGTTGAAATGTAATCGCTTATGGACTTGGTGTACGCGTCGCTGTTGATGTAGGTTACTAAGACTCCCCCGGGGTTTTCTGTTTTCCACCGATGGAGCCATTCATAATCTGTACCGAAGACGAGCGAGCAGCCAAGGACTTCCGGGGAGTCAGAGACAAACACGCGTGTTGTGTCTCCAACAATAATTTTCGCCGTTGCTCCCATAAAAAATACGCTCTGAAAATCAACTCTCGGCACGGACTGTTTTTGTACATGAAGGCTGAGCCCTAACGAATCGCCAACCATGTCTGCAATCTCATGAAATTCCGGATAGAGATAATTATGGGCGACAATCATGGAGCCCTTCTCGTGCGCGCGCGCCTTGATTTCAATAGCTTGCTCGGCAAGCTCCCTGCATTTCTCTTCCGTATAGCGTTCGGGGTAGAGGTCTCCCGCGTGGCGGTTAAACAGTTCATACCAGGTTTGGGCTAGTTTTACGACCGTGGCCATCTTCTTCTCCTTTGTCAATTAGTGTACTATCTACACTATATCAAAATGCCCCCCGTGCTGTCAAGTAGGTAAACAAAAACCTCGTAACACCAGTTACGAGGTCTATAAACTTCCTATTACAATTAGAGCAATATCGCGCCCGGATATTGCCAGTAATAACGCAAATGTCCATCGGGGAAAAAGATCAAATTGCGCATTTCTTCGGCGTCCGGCTGTACCGTGAGACACTGGTTGAGGCAAAGATTCTGGCCGTCCAAATCAAACACCACGGCACCGTGCGCAAGCGTCATGAGGCGCGCTCCGTGTTTTTCCACATAGCTCGTTATGTTATTTTTTTGTTCTTCCGTTAGGTGGTGAGCATTTGTCCATTCCCAGGCGGCTTTATCAAGAATATTTTCCGGTTTGTTTACTGGAGTGAGGGTGAGCTGCTCTACTTTATGTTCTTTCGCAAAATGTACAAGGGCGAGCAATTTTTCAGTGCTATCAATGAATCCATTTGCTCCAATACAGATAAGCCGGACCGAAAATCTATAGTCGTGGAGCAGACCAATCAATCCCGCCAAGTCAATATATGTTTTTTTATGCGGCAGGTAGACTTCGCGGTTTTTTTCCGGATCGTAGTGAACGATTGAAATAGCGATAGTTGTCATGCCTTTGTCATACCAGTTTTTAAGATACGGGGCGTATTTTTCTTCATTTGAGGCAATCATTATCCCGTTTGTTTGCAGCTCAATGAACGGAAACTTAAACGATTCCATGTGGTCAAGGTATTTATTAATTTGGCCAGGGAATAGTGTCGGCTCACCCTTGCCGGTAAACATCGCGGTTGTTACGCCGCTTTGTTTTGCGAGTCTACAGGCAATTTCAAAATTCCGCCAATTCACTTCCGGCTCTTTAAGCGCCACCCCCAATGGGGGAGTCATTTTAGAAATGCAAAATGGACATCTGGCGTTACACACCTCGCTACCTGCCAAAATACTGAATGTTTGGATTCTCATTGCAGCACCTCTCTCTGGTATCAACCTCTAATTTTAATTATAACATACAAAAAATTTTTATCAAGTTTTAGAAGATACCTCTAGACATTTAATAGTGTGCATGGTACACTTAGTCACTATAGTAGTATGAAGCGCAAAATTAACACATTATCCATTTTTTACCGAAAGGACACCACTCGTGCCAAACAGTGGCATGGGAAAATGGCTGCATGGCTCAAAAAAAAGCATCCATATATCCGCATTACTGATAAAAATCCTGACGCGCTTATCGTGCTCGGGGGTGACGGAGCCATTTTAGAAGCGGTTCAGCAATTTCAAAAAAAATCACAGGTTGTTCTTGGTTTTAACTTGGGCCACACGGGATTTCTTGCGTCGGCTCGCAAACAGCGTCTTTTTTTACCGTCCCTTGACGCATTTTTAAAAGGAAATTATAGAACAGTGAAGCGCATGATGATGGAAGTTGATGTCTGGCGAAAACATAAAAAAGTTTTTTCGGCATATTCGCTTAACGAAATTTCAGTGCAGAATATGCTGGGTATGGTTGAAATTAAAGTTTCCATTGATGGGCATATCGTGCAATATATTCGCGGCACCGGAGTGCTTGTCGCTACAGCTACTGGTTCCACGGCATACAATCTTTCAGCGCATGGACCAATTGTTATGCCTGATATACAATGCATGATTCTTACGGAAATCATGGACCATAATATTCCGACCCCGAGTATTGTAATTAAAAAAAATCGCGAAGTTGAATTGCTGATTACCCGTTTTCGTGAACGCGGACTACTTACCATTTCAAAGACAAATGAACCGGCTGATGTGGTGGTAACATCTGACGGGGAACATATATATGCTCTAAAAGAAGGAGATATTATAAAGATACGGCGAGCGCCGAGGCTCGTTACATTCGCGGAATTTGAGCCGAACTATTTTTTCAAAAGTTTACAAGAGAAATTTGCGTTTAAATAATTTTTATGAAAAAACATACAGTACGAAAAAAATATACGTTCGCGGTTTTGGCAGTTGATGTCGTGCTCTTTACCGTGATTGACGATACGCTACACACACTCCTCATTAAAATGAAAAAAAAGCCGTTTGAAGGTTCCTGGGCTCTGCCAGGAGGGCTCGTAAAACCAAACGAGGCGCCGAACGATGCCGCGAAACGGATTCTCAAAGAAAAAGCCGGAATCAGCAATGTGTATGTAGAACAGCTCTATACCTTCGGCAAGGTAAACCGCGATCCATTTGGAAGAGTCGTCTCCGTCGCATACATTGGACTTGTGCCTGTCTCTTCCGTAAGGCCAAAAACTACAAAAGAATATGAAGACATTGCGTGGGTGCCCGCTGGCGAGCTGCGTTCGTTCGCCTATGATCACGCTGAAATTATTTCAACGGCAGTAACGAGACTTCAGGGGAAACTTACGTATACAAATATTATCTCGCACCTGCTTCCGGACACGTTTACGCTTGGCGAACTGCAGGATGTCTATGAAATAATTTTAAAAAAGAAACTTGATAAAAGAAATTTTAGAAAAAAAATTCTTTCGCTTCACATTATTACAAAAACAAAAGGCAGAACAAGCGGGGGAGCGCATCGTCCCGCCGCACTCTATCGGTTTTCTTCAAAAAAGCCGGAAATAGTAGAGATTTTGTGATAATTTGACAAATAATATTTTTTATGTTATATACTATATTGGAGGTTGTAAAAATTTTTGTGATATGTTAGTGTAACTTATACACGAAGATATGGATTATATACACTATGCCCATATATTTTTTACCCAAAGAAAGTGTAAAAAATACACTTAATAACAAGAAGCCCGGATGCGCATACTTCTTAGGGGAGCGCGCGCACCTGAGCTGCTTGGAGAGAAGCACTCGGGAGCAGAGCTTCACGTAAGGTAGCGAAGCTATGCAAAAGTTCTTTAAAAATGACGGCGCGAACGCAAAAACTTCGCGCACCGGAATAACCCGGTTCACCCGGCACGCCCGCCGCTCTCAGACGGATCTGCCACAGAAGGAGAGAAACGCCATGCGCGTACATCTACTCGTTATTGATCCTCAGAAAGATTTCATGGATGACAAAGATTCAGCACTTCCCGTTCCCGGCGCGAACGCTGATATGAATCGCCTTGCCGCACTCATTCGGCGTGTCGGCCCGAAATTTGATGACATTCACGTAACACTTGATTCGCACCGCGTGATTGACGTCGGTCATCCCGGAATGTGGAGAGACAAAGACGGCAACAAGCCCGCTCCGTTCACAATGATTAGTCCCGATGATATCGCAAACGGCATCTGGACGCCGCGCAACCCTGACTTCAGAGCTCGGATGCTTGACTACGCAAAGGCGCTTTCAAAACAGGGCAACTATCCGCTTATGGTGTGGCCGGAGCACTGCATTATCGGCACTCCGGGACATAATGTGCAGTCGGAATTGATGAAAGCTCTTATTGAATGGGAGCGGAAAGTATTCGCGAATGTTGATTATGTGGTCAAAGGCACCAACACGTTCACCGAGCACTATGGTGCTCTTATGGCGGAAGTTGTTGATCCCACCGACCCATCGACAAGTCTCAACACCGCGCTTCTTGACGTATTGGCAGAGGCGGATATTGTCGCGATTGCGGGTGAAGCGCTTTCGCATTGCGTGAAATCAACGGTTACCCAGATTGCTGACAATATCGGTGCCGACCACGTGAAAAAGTTCCATGTGCTCACTGATTGCTCAAGTCCTGTTCCGCAGGTTGGCAATGGCCCGGATTTCCCGGCGATTGCGAAGGCCTGGCTTACAGATATGGAGGGACGGGGCATGACGCTCACCACCTCCACGGAATTTCTCTCCTAAGGCAGTAAGGGCAAAGAGAGGAGTATGCACAATGCCGAAACTCACTAAAGACGGAATGGAAAACCATCGCATCGGACGCGGACGTTTCACCTTCGCGGGCGCGCGCATAGAGCATCTGGGTGCGACCGAATACACGTTGGTTACAGTCGCGGTTGATGAGACCGGCTCGGTAAATGGATTTGCTGACGAGCTCCGCAGTATGCTTGTGATGGCTGTTGAAGCGTGCAAGAAATCTCCGCGCTCCGACAATTTGCTTTTGCGCGCGATCACTTTTTCCGATATGTACCCGAATGGGGTGAATGAAATTCACGGATTCAAGCCGCTTTCAGAAATTGACCCGCAGGCGTACCCAGCATTAAAACCAGGTGGATGGACACCCCTTTGTGACGCGTGTTACTCGTCACTCGGAGCGATGAATGAATACGGCAAAAATTTGAGCGAGAACGACTTTGGCGTAAACGCGATCGCGTTTGTCATTACCGACGGCGGGGAAAATAGTTCTACCGCGACCATGAAGATGGTGAAGGACGAAGCGACACGCGGAATCTCAGGAGAAATCCTGGAATCCATGATTTCCGTGCTTGTCGGCATTAATGCCGGAAGCTGCACTCGGGAACTTGATGAATTCAAAAATGAGGCCGGCCTTTCTCACTTCGTGAATGCCGGAGAGGCAACTAAGGGCAAATTGGCAAAGCTTGCCGGATTTGTCTCCCGATCGGTTTCAAGTCAGTCGCAGGCGCTTGGCACTGGCGGTCCGAGCAAAGATATTTCGGCAACGATTTAGTAATACAGCACTCCTTCATGTGGAGGAGCATTCCTCCTCCACTTTTCTATAGAGCACCCAAAATGGTTTGGATGCTCTTAGGAAAAAGCTCTTTGAAACAAAGCAGAAAGGAGAGACATACATGGCTATCTTTTTCACCGACCATTATTTTCACATTGGACAATCTCATTTGAAATCAGGTAAACCGTGCCAAGATTACGGGGCCTCTGGGGTATTTCTCAATACCGCTTATGCCGCAATAAGCGACGGATGTTCAAGCGGAGGACAGACAGATATTGGAGCGAGGATTATAACCCTCGCGACAGTCTCCGCGCTTAAAGAATATTCCACAAAACCGAATTCTATCCTTGTTCCCGAAGACCTCGCGTTTCCGGTTCACGGCATAAAAACAGAGCAGCATAGAATACTCTCTAGCGCTCAAGGACTTTTTAGTCTTACCGACAGAGATTTGCTCGCAACGTCGTTGTTTGCGAGCGTTGGGAAACATAGAAGCATCATTCACATAGAAGGCGATGGTGTTGTTGCCATACAAAAAAAAGACGGGACCTTGCACCTTTTTCGTTTTGAATGGCCGCTGAATATGCCCTTTTATCCTATATATAGGGGCGAGTCATTGGAGCAGTTTGTAGAGGCCCATGGAAAAGAATTATCCTCACCATGTTTTATTGAGGAACGATGGATTCTCCGTCCGGACAATTCGTCTGACGGGCCCTTGTTTTTTAATCATACGCTTGCGGAGGGTATTTCTGGCATCACACTTTCGTCTCTCTCGAACTCTGATATGTTTGAAGACGCAGCATATTTTGTCTTGTTTACCGACGGGATTACCCACATTGAAGGAGCTGACTGGAAGGAAGCAGTTGCAGTGTTTCTCAAGTTCAAAAACGTTGCCGGAGAATTTCTAAAACGAAGAATGATTCACGGCACTAAAGAATTGGAACGAAGTGGGTGTCGGATCATTGATGATATTGCTGGAGCAATCATCCGCGTCGCGAAAGAGAAGGATGAGGGAGGAGTTGAATGTCTGTCCGAAAACGCGTAACGGACGTGGTGCTTGAGGGGCGGGGAAAGGTTACTGTTCGTCCCGGTGATTATGTTGCAACAGGAGGAGAGGGAGAAATTTATAGAATTAACAATACGGTTATAAAAATTTACTCCGATCCACAAAAAATGAAACGCCAGAATTTCTCTGAAAAAATAAAAATTCTTTCTAACATAAAACATCCATACATCGTTGCGCCGAAGGGAATCGTCACGGAACACAAGGGAGTTCCAATCGGTTTTTACATGAGTTTTATCTCCGGAGAGCCACTCCCGCGTGTTTTTACGAATGATTTTAGGATCAGAGAAGGATTTACCGATAAGGATGCGATTGCACTCGTTGCCCGCATGCAGGAAGCGGTGCGGGCGGCGCATGACCATAGAGCGATTATGGCTGACGCGAATGAATTAAACTGGATTGCGGTACTTGCCGGAAAAAACGGGCCGGAGCCGCGCGTGATAGATGTTGATTCGTGGGCGATCGGCAATTGGCCTGCTCAAGTTTTGATGCCGTCAATTAAAGACTGGCACACCAAGGGCTTCAACGAACTGACCGACTGGTTTGCCTGGGGTGTCGTGAGTTTTCAGGTTTTCACCGGCATTCACCCATACAAAGGGACGCTTACTAGCTTTGCGCCAGGGGACCTTGAGGGGAGAATGAAGGCGAACGCTTCGGTTTTCAGAAAAGGCGTTCGCTTAAATCGCGCAGTGAGAGATTTCTCTAAAATTCCCGGGCCGCTTCTTGATTGGTACGTTGAAACGTTTGAACGAGGCACACGCGCTATTCCTCCGTCTCCCTTTGTGACGGGGGCGGCAAAAGCTCCTGCTTTACAAGTGGTGCGGATGGTTACCACGAAGAGCGGGTCTCTTGTCTACGACCTCCTCTACAGAAAAGTTGGAGACAGGGCGATACAAATTTTCCCCTGTGGAGTTGTACTCTTTGCTTCGGGAAGTCTTGTGAATCTCTGGAGCAAACGAGAAATTGCCTCGGTTAAATATTTCTCATGTGAAGTAGCGCGCGTGGAAGACGGGTGGCTCATCGCGGAGCGCGGGAATGGCGGAGTGAAATTTTCCTACGTCAACGAGCACTCACTTATTGAAACGGAACTTGTACCGCAATTAAAAATCACGAAAGTTATGCGCTATGAAAATCGGCTGTTTGCGATAACGGATGAAGGTGTTGCCGAGATAGTTTTTAGAAATCTTGGGAAGCCCATCATTTCTTTCGGACATACGTGGAGAGCGATGGTAAACGCCACGAAATGGTTTCATGGAGTGGGAATTCAAGACGCGATGGGAGCTGCCTATCTTATCCTGCCTTTTGGCGAGAAAGAGTGCGCTCATGTTCGCGTTCGTGAACTTGACGGATGTCGCCCCGTATCCGCGAGGGCGGGAGAGAGGATTGTTTCTATCATTGCGGCGGAGAAAAAAGGAAAGTATCAAAAATTTGAATTTTATTTTGATGACCGCTACACAACATATTCCGTTTTAAAAACGGATGTGGACACTCCAGAGATGAATATCGCGATACTGCCCAAAGGAGTATGTGCAACAATTATTGATGACGGGGAACTCGTTATTTCCGTGCCGCGGACGGGAGTGGTAAATACTGTTTCTGACAAAGGCATCACTTCCGATATGATGCTCTCATGTGTTGGAGATAAGGTGGTGTACACGAAAGACGGAGAGGTTTGGTGGGTTCATATGAAATAATTCGCTCAACTTCATTCTTTTTCATTTCTTGCGGCAGTTATAAAAACTTGCTGCCGCCTTTTATAGAGCGCCTGAGGCACTTCGGGCGCTCTAAGAAAGAGTTCATACATTAAGCGGGATATTTGACTACGCTATTCACGATGGTTGACTATATTATAAATTCGTGTTATTTTTAGCGCAGTCAGGTATCCTGCGTAATACCATACGCAGGATAAAACAATGGGTCTTTGCAAAGGAGGCGCACATATGAAGCGTGGAGTACTGTGGGATCCCGGTAAACCAATTATTAATTCTTTTCTTGAGCAGGACGTGTATAAATTCTTGATGATGTACTTTATCTGGCGATTTTATCCGAATCTACGTGTTAAGTTTCAATTTGTGAACCGAACAACAGACGTAGCACTTCGACAGTTTATTGACATTGAAGAGTTTCAAAAAGAATACGATCACGCGCGCATACTTCCTCCAAGCGATGTTGACATCGCGCATATTCGCTCATGGGGTATTTTCCCAGAACCGTTTTTGGCATTTTTGCGCACTGTTCGCCTTCCAGAAGTGAGTGCCCGCTACGATGACGATCAGATTGACATCACCGCAGAAGGTCTATGGACGAGCGCAACGCTTTGCGAAATGCCGACACTCTCAATTATAAGTGAACTCTACACCAGAAAAAACATTGGCACATCGCTTTCATTTCAGCGCAGAGCTTTCAGTGAGGGAAATGCGCGGCTGTCGGAAAAAATAAAATTTGTTAAGGCGCACCCACTTTCCTGGATGCAGTTCGGACTTCGCAGGCGTGCGACCGGTCCCTGGGAGCATCATGTGACCGAACGCTTTGCAAACGAGGCACCATCTTCGCTTGTGGGTGTATCAAATGTGCGTCTCGCAAGAGACCTTGGCGTTGAGTCTAAAGGCACAAATGCGCACGAACTGCAGAGCGCCATATACGCGCTCAATCGGCACATAAGCGATGAAGCGGTGCGCATGGGCCAATATGACATTCTTGATAAATGGGAGCAGTGCTTCGGAAGCCAGTTGCTCATCATGCTTACCGACACGTTCGGAAGCCGTCAGTTTATAGCGGGGCTTTCAGAAAAGCATGCGGTGCATTGGAAGGGGTTTCGGCAGGATTCCGGCGACCCGGTTTCTTATGCAAGCGACCTCGTAATTCCCTTTTACAAAAAGTGGGGCGTTGACCCTCAAGGGAAGTGGTGTTTTTTTACCGACGGGCTTGATTTCCTAAAGGCGTGGAATTTACACAAGGAGTTTCGAGGAAAAATTCAAACAGGATTCGGCATTGGCACGAATGTTACAAACGACCTTGGCTTATTTAAACCACTTTCCATTGTGATGAAAGTTGTTGAGGCCGCCGGTAATCCGGCCGTCAAAATCTCGGATAACCTAGCGAAAGCAACGGGGCCTGTGATGGAAATAGCAGAAGCCAAACGCATCTACAAACATACCGACAATTTTTATGAAAGGTGCAGGTATTGATTGTGGGCGGCAAGAGACAAAATTCAAAAATATTGTGGCGGAAGAAGAAAAACAGTGTCTTCTTTCTTCCGCCCTCTTCTTTTGCGTCTGAGAAAAATCGGACATGTAAGAAGGGTATTGCAATATAATTACATATCACCATGAGACTTATTAAAATTGGAATCGCAAATATAAATCCGACGGTTGGGGCACTTACCTCTAACACGGGAAAAGTCATTGCGCGTGCCAAAGAATTTTCCAACGCGCACACCACACTCGGTATTTTTTCGGAACAGATTATTGGGGGCTATCCGGCGGAAGACCTTGTGCACTGGCAGAGTTTTGTTGAAGGGCAATGGAGCTCCCTTCTAAGTTTTGCAAAGGAGACGAGCACGTTTCCGTTTCCAACAGTTTTTATTATTGGCATTATTATTTCATGGAATGGGCAGGTATATAACGCCGGCGCGGTCGTGTGCAACGGAAAAATATACGGAGTAGTGCCGAAAGAAAAGTTGCCGACATACGGTGTTTTTTATGAAAATCGAACTCTTTCGCGCGGCATCCCCGGATTTGTCTCTTCCATACACGGAGTTCCATTTGGCGATTTAATATTTGAGGCGCCGTTCGGAGTTTTTGCCGTGGAGACATGCGAAGATATTTGGTCGCCTGACGGCCCGATGCGGCGGCGTGCATACAGCGGTGCGGAGCTCATAGTAAATATATCCGCCTCGCCGTTTCGGATAGGAGTGCTTGGAACACGGAGGGAAATGATTGCGACGCGCGCCGCCGACAATCAAAGCACGCTCGTCTATGTGAATCAAGTGGGCGGAAACGATGCGCTTGTTTTTGACGGCGGAGGTTTTATAAATCAAAATGGCCAAATGATTACCGAATTGCCACGATGGAGAGAGGGTATCACGACACATGTCATTGATCTTGACCGAACGGCACGAATGAGAAGCGAAAATACAACTTGGCGCACCGATTGTGAAGAATATTTAAAAAAAGAAAAACCAACGGAGCGCGTTTGTCTTTCCGAAGGAGGAGCGGTAAATCATCCAACCTACGTGTATCCCACGCCGACTACTAAAAGTTTTTTCTTGCCGATTGCCACGGTCGTAGATACTCGCAGGGAATTTTGGAATGACATCATTGAAGCAATGTTAGCGGGGTTAGATTATTACACAAAAATACACGTATTTAAAAAAATAGGCATAGCGCTCTCCGGGGGGAAAGACTCAGCGCTCACGCTCATTATTGCTTGGCTTTTTGCTAAACGACTTATCGGGGAAGACATAGATCGCCTATACAATTTTATCAATTGTTTTTCAATGCCGACGCGGTTTAATTCTGCAACAACAAAAACAATAGCCCGTGAACTTGCGGAAGAGCTCGGCGTTTCTTTTAAAGAAATCCCCATTGAGGAGGCATTTGAAAAAGAACAAGGTATTGCGGCGTCCATGCTCTCCTCCGGCGAATCACTCTCACCACTTACAGTGCAGAATATCCAGGCGCGCATCAGGGCGCAGCGAATGTGGAACTGGGCAAATGCCTCCCATGGACTGTGGCTTCAAACCGGCAATATGTCAGAAAAAGCGGTGGGCTATACAACGATTGGAGGGGACCTCTCGGGCGGATATTCGCTTATCGGGAACTTGCCCAAAACTATTATCATTGAGCTTTTAAA
The DNA here is from genome assembly GCA_016180525.1 of Parcubacteria group bacterium. Classification (GTDB taxonomy): domain Bacteria; phylum Patescibacteriota; class Minisyncoccia; order Phycocordibacterales; family UBA2135; genus JACPBB01. The sequence continues at coordinate 313,619 of JACPBB010000002.1, forward strand.
ATATCTGGAACAAGAATATAAACTACAGAGCCTTAAAAAACTTTTGGAGACAAAAGCATCAGCTGAGCTTGCGCTAAATCAAGAAGATGAAAAAGACCTCATGCCATTTCCGGTGCTTGACGCGTGCTTCGCGCTTTTTGCTGGAGAAAAATATGCTCCTAAAGAAATTTATATGATTTTACGAGGTATGTGGAGCGATGAAGAACTAAAAGCATTGGCTCCGGAATATACTCCACCTATGCTCAAAGACTGGGTGAAACGATTTATACAATTATTTTCCAGCTCTATTTTTAAATGGGTTCAGGCACCGCAGACAGTTCACTTGGGAGGCCTTGATCTTGACCGAGAGCGGGCGTTGCAGCTTCCGGTGGTAGAGTCGCGCGAGTGGCTTGAACGGTCTCTAAAAGAAATTGATGAGTGCCCATAGTTTTTTATTTCATCTATATTTACGGCCGTGGTAGAATGGTAGAAGTAATAAAGTATTTTGAGGGGTACACAAGATGAGCGGCACGGTATCTTCCAAGCCAAAACACCCTACTTATATTGAGGGGTGGAACGGAACACTCGAAGAATTGGCGCAGGTTATTCTACGGATGCGATATGATAAGGTCATGGAGTTTTTTGGGCATTGCGTTGCTGAGACAGAAAGACAGTCGGAAGGGGATAAGGCCCGTGGTAGGCTTCTCCTCTCTAAACGTCTTAAGGAGGCAGCGCACGTAACTAAAATTCTGCAAAAACAATTTTGGAGCATTTGGAAATTGTGTCAACCTCATATGGATGGTCAATAAGAATGTCAAAGACTGCTTAGAGCAGTCTTTTTAATGCCTTCGGCACATGATAAAATACCTAGAGTATGGTAAAAAACGAAAAATTTTTTAAAATTGTTTTTCAAGGAATAGTGCTTGCTGCTGTTATTGTCGCGGCATTTTATCTTGCCCATTTTGCCAAGGGAAGTGATGCGGTGCAAGAAGCAGTTTTGATGTATGGATATTGGGGCGTCGCCGTTGTCGCTCTCATCAGCGGTTTTAATCTTGCCATTCCTGTTCCCGCGGTTGCGTTCATGCCCCTTTTTCTGGAATCAGGTCTTAATTTTTGGTTCTCTATCTTTTTTCTTGTTGCTGGGGTCACTGTTGCCGATTTTATTGCTTATTATATCGGGAAGCTGGGGAGGCATATTACACTTTATTCGAAGGACGGAAAGATGCTCGCGCGACTCGAACATATTCGTGAACGATATCGCTGGGGGCCACTCGTGGCACTTTTTTTCTTTATTTCTTTTATTCCGTTTCCAAATGAAATACTTCTTATTCCGCTTGGATTTTTAGGATATACATTTTATCGTTTGCTGCCGATTGTTATTGTGGGAAATTTTTTATTTAATCTGCTTTACAGCACGGGAGCAATTCAGTTATTTGGCGCATTGTAGAGTTGTGGATATTGTCCGGCGAGCAAATGATACAATATAAATAATAAATATGAAAAAAAGTATTAACATTGCCACACTTCTTTTACGTCTTTCAATGGCATGGTATTTCCTTTATGCGGGTATTTCAAAATTAATTAATCCATTGTGGAGTGCGGCAGGATATTTAAACAGTTCTAAAACATTTCCCGAATTTTATGCGTGGCTTGCAAGCCCTGAAAATATTGAATGGGTTAATTTTTTAAACGAGTGGGGCCTTACGCTTGTTGGTATTTTACTTGCGCTCGGCTTGTTTACCAGAGCCGCGTCTTTTGCGGGAGCACTCATGTTGCTGTTGTATTATTTTCCAATCCTTTCTTTTCCATATGTTGGAGAGCATTTTTACATCGTAGATAGTCATGTCAGGGAAATTTTGGTGTTTGTATATCTTATTGTTGTTCGTGCGGGAATGTACGTCGGGCTTGACGAGCTGTTGCAGAAGTCTCGATTGGGATCCACAGCGTTTTTTAGGTGGATTGCTTAGAAATGCCGGACTCCACACACTTCGCATGTCACTATTTTAAACATTATGAAAACAGGCAACGTTATTCGTGGGAGTATTATCGTCGCATCGCTCTTGGGGATGCTTACGATGATTTATCTTGTGTATCTTCACTATGCTCCCGTGCCGGAAGGAGGGTCTTTTTGTGATATCGGAGAGGCGTTTTCCTGCGATTTGGTAAACAAGAGCGCGTATTCAGAATTTCTGGGCATTCCAATGGCAGCCTTTGGTGTCGTGTATTTCGGTGTTATAGTCGTACTGAGCATTTTTTACTACACTCCCGGCGCACTTTCCTTTATCGCACTTTTTTTGATTGTTTTGCTCGGACCGTCATTGTATCTTTCCGTTATAAGCAAGACTGTGCTCAAGAGTATGTGTATACTCTGCGAGTCTTCAAAGACGCTTATGGTACTCATTACGATTCTTGCGCTATATGCCGCGGGGGTGAGAAATGTAGGTGTTCAGAAAATTATAATTGCTATTGCGGCAGCGCTTGCATTCGCGGGCGTCGTATATTTTGTGCACTCCTTAACTATCACCGACCCGCTCATTATTCCTGAAAGCCCGTTTCGGTTTTTAATTAATAATTAATTATTTTTTTACTCTATTATGAATAATAATACTCTCGTGGGAATTACAGTGGGCGTATTGCTCCTTGTCGCCATAGGAATGTTTTTCTTTGCCGGAAAGAGCGGAAAAGAGGCGGCCGCGGGAGACTATAATACATTTGCCCAATGTCTATACGACTCAGGACTTCGTATGTATGGTTCGGCAACATGTAAATTTTGTGCTCAACAGAGGGCAATGCTTGGTCCTTCGTTTGAATTTATTAAAGAAATTGAATGTGATCCGAGAAACCCAATGCCTCAAACTGAACGATGTATAAAGAAAAACATAACCGGCACACCAACATGGATACGGGAAAGAGCGGATGGGAGCGAAATATATCGGTTTACTGCTGGTGTTCAATCTCTTGAAAAATTGAGCGAAGTTTCGGAATGCCCCCTTATTAAAGATTCAGATATTGAGAGGAACAACAATAAGGCGGAAGAAAGTTCTCAATAGTTATAAATGTTGAATGACAACATTACAATTGGAATTCTTGTAAGCGCAGCACTTGCGGACAGCATAAACCCATGTGTGCTCGGCGTACTTATTTTTTTGCTCCTTTTTTTGTCTCGGGTATTTAAAAGCAGAATGCAAATACTCGTAGGTGGGTTGTTTTACAGTCTTGTTGTCTATCTTACCTACCTTGCGCTGGGGTTCGGTATTCTGAAGGTTGCTGTTTCATCTGGTATTGCTTCTATTTTTTATCTTGTCGCTGCAGTGATTGCTATAATCGCGGGACTTCTGGAGATAAAAGATTATTTTTGGTATGGGAAAGGGCCGTCACTTCAAATGATTCCTGGTTCGGGAGATCGGCTTAAGAGGTACACAAAAAAAATTGAATCAATATACCTCTCTCACCCAAGGCTCTCGCTTTTCTTTGTTGCCCTTCTCGGTGTTTTTGTTGTCCTTGTCGAACTTCCATGCACGGGGGCTCCGTATTTTGCAGTGCTCGCGCTTCTTGCTAAAGGCGCTTACGCAGAAGCCGTGCCATATCTTCTTTTGTATAATTTTATTTTCATTGTGCCGCTCTTCATCGTTACCGCACTTGCGTATTTTGGACGCGGCGAACGCATGGAGTCGTGGCGGATGGAACACCGCGGAGTAATGCGTCTTATTATCGGCCTTTTTCTTACCGGACTCGGCATATATATGGTTTATGCCGTATACCCTTTTTGGTAAAACAAACCTCTTTTTGGTCTATGGTATGATTCGTATATCTAGTATTTAGCGTGAACAAAAAACAAAACACATCATGGGGACATGTTTCTGATTGGTATCATGAGCTTCTTACTATTAAGGATACATATCAAGAAAAAGTAATTGCACCAAACCTCGTAAGAATTGCCAATCTTAAAAAAAATGAGCGCGCGCTTGATGTTGCCTGTGGAGAGGGATATTTTGTTAGAACGCTTGAGAAAACAGGAGCCCATATAACCGGAGCTGACATTTCTCCGGAACTCATTGGTATTGCTAAGAAACTTTCTCCGAAAAGCACTTTTTTTATTGCGCCGATTGAAGACCTAAGGTTCGCAAAGAACAACTCTTTTAATGTAGTTACCTGCGTTCTCTCGCTTCAAAACATAGAACATTTGCGGAAAGGCATTAAGGAAGTGGCTCGGGTTCTTGTTTCCACAGGCAGATTTATTATTATTTTAAATCACCCGTGCTTTCGGATACCAAAACGTTCTGCCTGGGGTTTTGATGAAAAGAGCGGTATTCAATACAGGCGTCTTGACGGGTATCTTTCCGAAAGTCGGGCAAATATTGACATGCATCCGGGAAAAACCGCGCACGGAAAACAAGCACCGGTTACGTATTCTTTCCACCGCCCCTTGCAGGTTTATGTAAAGGCGCTTATTTCGGATGGTTTTGTTGTCACGCGGCTTGAAGAGTGGAACTCTCATAAAAAAAGTAGTCCCGGACCGCGCGCGGAAGCAGAGAATCGTGCCCGCAAAGAATTTCCGTTATTTTTATGCTTGGTTGCGGAGAAAGTTCATGATAGTATAAAAAAAGTTTGATATATATAAAAGGATAACGAAATCCATGAATCAGCTTAAGCGGGCTGTAACGGATGGATTCATTGTTCTTGCCACGCTCGCCATTCTTTTTTTTGTGTTTCGGTGGCTTTTGGGAGTGCTCAAGGATATTATTGAGCCGTTAACTACCATATTGCTTCGTTATGTAACTGTTCCGGAATATGTTGCGTTCATTGGGGTGATTGCTATTATTTTTGTTACCTCTTTTTTTGTAGGCAATTTTGTGAGAACGTGGCTTGGGGAACACATTCACAAAAAAGTTGAAAAAATTATTCCGCTATACAAAACAATCAAAGCGGTTCTCACAAGCATACTTGGCGAAGGAAAATTTCTTGCGTGTCCGGTTGTGGTTGCGCAATTATTTTCTGAAGTTTCTGCTTTGGGACTTATAACCGCTACGCACTCAGACGGCAGATATAGCATATTTGTGCCGACGGCACCCAACCCGACAACAGGATTTCTGTTTATTCTACCGAAAGAAAGGGTTCAGATTATTCCAGGAGCTACGAAAGAAATGCTCTTTCAAGCGGTTATTGCGTGCGGCCTAGGTTCAGAAGACCTCTTGCGACGTCTTAAAGATAGTCAAAATTCATAATATACGAAAGAACCCCTGATCAAAGCGCGTTTTATTGACGCGTTTTTTTGTTTGTCTTTTAATGATATGATAAAAAACACATGATTTCATTTTTAAAATTAATTACTACAGCAGCTATTGCTGCCTTTATAATAGGGGCGGTTTTTGTAGCGGGAAATTTTATAAAAGAGCGGTTTCTTTTTAATCCTAGCGAGGGAGAGTGGCAGACGTACACAAGCCGGGCATTTAATTTTGAGATAACCGTTCCACCCAACTGGACAATTATTGAATTTCCCAATGATGAAATAGCTCCTCGGGTAAATATATATTTAGAGAAACTTAAACCAATACATCCGGTCACGCACCACTCTGACATTCCAAATGTTTCCATTTTTCCACGCGGGGTTCCCACAGAGGGATTTTTCGGTGAATTTGTTGACTCTGACATTTCTTTTTCCGAAGAAATACGTGTTGCGCACGACTTTGTCTTGAAAGACGGGTCTCGATTTGCCACGTTTGCTTCCTTCACAAATGTTCCTGAAAGTTGGAATGAGTCCGGTTTCGTGTGGAGCAAAATAAAAGTTAGAGGCTTCAACACCTCATGTTTTCGTGGAGAATTAAAATTACAAGATGCTGAATGTGATCCGCTTACGGGAGACATGATTATTTATTCTGGAAGAATTAAAGAGGAGGAAAGAGACATAGAAAAAAGAATTCTTTCGTCATTCCAATTTGTTCCATAATTGCATTTTCCTTAACCACCTTTTACGCTTGTGTTATAATGAAGTCCATTAACAAATAACTCATATTGTATATGAAAAAATATACTTTTTTATTAATTTTTGTGTTTGTGTTTACGCTTGTTAGCTTTGCCTACGCACAAGAGCCAGATATAACACAACGCGTTACACCAACTTCATTCTTTGGGAGGGCATTTGAAGGAGTGGGGACATTTTTTACATTTGGAAACGCTGCTAAGGCGGAGCGGTATCTTTTGATTGCCGAACGCCGCCTTGCTGAAGCAGAAGCGCTTGCTAAGACAGGTGATGAACGAGCAGAAGACGCTGTCCAGAGATACGAAGCACAGATTGAGCGGGCGCAAGCGCGAGCATCTCGCACGGACAATCCGGATTTGATTGAGCGCGTCGCGGATAACACGACTCGCCACATTTCTACTCTTGATGAAGTTCTTGAAAGAGTTCCGGAGGAAGCTCGTGATGCGATACGTACGGTTCGAGAACGTGCTGTTGAAAAACAAATTGAGATGCTTCGCGATTTGGGAGATATTGCACCAGAGAGATCGGTTGACGTATTTTCACGGGCGGCAGAAGCTCGTTTAAAAGCCGCTGAAGCACGAGCACTTCGCGGTGGTGCAAATGAAACGGAAGATATAGAAGAAACGCTTTTTGAATATGAAAAATATGCCGAATTTGGAAGAGAGATTTCAGAACTTGGACAAGGCTTGCGCGTGGGAGAGACAACCGTTGAGGAATTGGTAGAGCGAGCCGGACAGCAACATCTTGATGTGTTGCGACGGGTGCAACAACAAGTTCCGTTTGAAGCGCAAGAGGGGATTCGCCGCGCATTGGAGAATGCCGAAGCAGTAAGAGATGCTCGGCCGATTGTCCCTGGTCAGAATGAAGACCTTGAAGCTGCTCGCAGTCGTTTGTTTCAAAGAGAACAAGAGCGTGCTCCTTCTCAAACTGAAGATGATTTTGATGCTGCACGATTTGACGAAACGCGATTTGGTAAGGTTTCCCCGACAATTCCAGCACCAGTAACCCGAGAGTTGCCGCAAACTGATACTGTCCGCGACGAAGCGTCTCGTTTAGAGGAGACTCCACTGAGGATACTTCCATCTTCAACACCAATTCCAACTCCAATACGAGAACAGGATAAGGTAGAAAGTCTGCCTGTGCGTTCAATTAGCCCAACCCCAGTAACACCGATACCGACAACGTCTGTTGTGCCTGTCCCGAGTGTAATTGAGGTACCCGCACCGAGCGTAGTTGAGGTGCCCGTGCGAGTTTTGGCTACGATTCAAGGATTTGCATTTTCTCCCGCGTCAATAACAGTCAAAAAAGGCACAACGATTGTCTGGACGAACAAAGACAGTGTTGGGCACACCGTAACCGGAGGAGGAGGGGGCCCCGATAGTCGTCTTTTAGGGGAAGGAGAATCATACAGCTTTACATTTAATAACGCAGGGGTGTTTAATTATGTATGCTCTCCGCATCCATCCATGCGGGGAACAGTTACGGTAACAGAATAATTTAGAACTAACACAAAAAGAGCCAGTGGGCTCTTTTTGTGTTATATAACAGACATGCAGTCGGTAAAACAATATTTATATATTTTCATTTTTACTTTTGTATTAAATGTTTTATGGGAACACGCGCACTCTCTTCTGTATGTTCACTACAAAGGAGGAGCGATTACCGAACTTATATTATTCCGGGCGGCTCTTTTTGATGCAGCGGTAATTACGCTTGTTGCGTTTATATTCCTTTCGGTTTTAAAAGTAAAATACGGATTATTGGCAATGGTAGTAACTCTTGTGGTTTTTGCAGCTGGACTTGAATTGTGGGCCCTTGAAACAAGCAGATGGGCATATACAAGCGCAATGCCCCTTGTGCCACTCGTGAGTACGGGCTTGACGCCCACGATACAATTAGGCATCTTAGGATATATTTCAATCACGCTTGCCACACATGTCACAAGCACCAAAAAAATTCATTGAGTCGCTTGCCGAAAAGGCGGGTATTGTTATAAACGGAAAAAATCCGTGGGATATTCAAGTTCATGATGAACGGCTGTATGGCCGCATTATGCGGGAGGGAACCCTTGGCCTCGGGGAGGCATATATGGACGGCTGGTGGGACGTTCTTCAGTTAGATGAATTTTTTAATAAAGTATTACAGGCGAATTTAAAAAAACATATCCGGCTGAACGTGCCGACGGTTCTTAATTACGTAAAAGGAAAACTGTTCAATACGCAGATACGAAAAGCGTTTCAAGTCGGCAAAGCGCACTATGATTTAGGAAACGACGTATATAAAGCAATGCTTGATAAGAGAATGACATACACCTCGGGATATTGGAAAAATGCGAAAACACTTGATGAAGCCCAGGAGGCAAAGCTTGATTTAGTGTGCCGGAAACTCGGACTTAAAAAGGGGCAGAGGATTCTTGACATAGGTTCCGGATGGGGAAGTTTTATGATGTTTGCAGCGGAGCGTTACGGGGTTTCATGCGTTGGAATTACTGTTTCTAAAGAACAACACGAATATGTCCAGAGAATAAAAGGAAATCTATCGGTGGAAACACGACTCATGGATTATAATGATGTTGGAGGGGCGTTTGATCACATTGTTTCTCTCGGAATGTTTGAACATGTTGGATATAAGAATTATAGAAGGTACATGAAAAAAGTCTCGTCGCTTTTAAAGGACGACGGCCTTTTTTTGTTGCACACAATTGGGAGTAGCGTTTCTGTTCCTGCGACAGACCCGTGGATTGCAAAATATATTTTCCCCAATGGTATGATACCCTCCATAAAACAAATAGGAGATTCCATAGAACACATCTTTGTTATGGAAGATTGGCATAATTTCGGAGCTGATTATGACATAACTTTAATGCACTGGTATGATAATTTTATGAAACAGTGGCCTCAACTTAAAGATACATATGGAGAGCGCTTTTGTCGTACGTGGAAATATTATCTTCTTGCTTCGGCGGGCTCTTTTCGGTCTCGAAAAAATCAACTTTGGCAGATAGTGCTTTCAAAAAAAGGAGTTATTGGCGGATACTCGTCTGTGCGATAGTATAAAATATTATGACTACTTCAAAAAATGACAATATAAAAAAAGATAATGAATTATCGCCAGAGCTTTATCATATTGCACGGGAAAAAGGCACAGAGGCACCGTTTTCGGGGAAATACTGGGACCACCACGAAAAAGGAATGTATCAGTGCGCGGTGTGTGGCACGGAGCTTTTTTCATCCGATACAAAGTTTGATTCAGGCACCGGATGGCCGAGTTTTTCGGAACCAATGAACACAGAACACGTCATTTTAAAAGAAGACAATGGCCATGGTATGCGTCGCACTGAAGTGCTCTGTAAAAAATGCGGAGCTCATCTGGGGCATGTGTTTCCCGATGGCCCCAGAGAGAGGGGCGGAAATAGATACTGCATAAACTCAACATGTCTTCTCTTTAAAGGAAAAAAATAAATCCAATGATAAAATGCGCCCTAATTGCAATCAGGGCGCCTCTATTTTTTAACTTTAAACGTTAAGCAGTTTTTTGAGTTTCTTGCGGTCATTGTTGACCAATACATCAAATAAATCTCGTACGGGCCATTCTTTTCTGGTCTCGTTTTTGTTTGCCAAATCACAAACATTGTTTGCCATATATACTTCTCCCGCGACATTTAAAAATTCACACACGTACTGTCTGAAAAAACTGTTTTCATGGTTCTGGATTGCTGGTATCATTTCCATGATTAAAAGGTGCGAATCTCCAAGGCACAAAAAAGCGATCTTGTTTAAATGCATGACAGTGTTAAGCCGTTTTTGTTCATGCACGAACGCAAGGATTCCATTCCTCAATTTTTTCTGGTGTTCAAGTTCAAGATGGGGGGCTGCGGCCATGTTGGCCGTATATGTTAAAAACAATGATTTGACGCGCGACGAGGCAGAGGACATGAGAATTTCTCCAAAGCGCTATCTTTCTAGATTGTAATCGGTTTTTGATTTTTTGCAAATTTTTAGAGCACGCATATAATGGATACATGACACAATTATCTCAACAAAAATGCGTGCCCTGCGAGGGCGGCGTTCCTCCAATGGGAGGCCAAGAGATTGCCGAACATCTAAAAGAACTGCGGGGGTGGACAAAAGAGGGGAACAAAATTCATAAATTATTTGTTTTTAAAAATTTTAAAGAAGCGATGGTTTTTGTAAATAAAATAGCAGGTATTGCGGAATCCGAAGGACACCACCCCGACATCTCTATTCGCTACAGTAAAGTGGACATTGTTTTGTGGACGCACGCGATTGACGGGCTCTCGCTTAATGATTTTATCGTTGCGGCAAAAATTGATAGTTTGCAAATATAAAGGTTCCTCTACCTAAGGGCGCGGGGTATTGAATCTACATTTCGTCTTCGCTCCCCACTAGTCGAAATAAAAATAAATAAATAAAACGTTCTCTGTACGAG
>JACPBB010000002.1:324044-412640 GCA_016180525.1 Parcubacteria group bacterium
TCTATAGTTAAAATCCAGCGAGAAGAAATTCAATGTTCATAATCATTGTGCCATCAGCCCCACATTGTTCTTTTATTTTTGTTTCCGCCTCGGCCAAACTTTCTTCAGAAATAATTGGCTTATCTAATGAAAGGATCGTTCCAGTTTCATAGGCCACGACTTCATCATCGCTCCCTTCTATATCGTTTGTCATATTCACAAGTACCCAATAGTAGAAACGCCTATTAGTTTCTTTTTCTAAAAATTTTGCCACATCTAATTGTGAAAGCGCCGTAAAGAGAATATTTTGTACATCATATATCTCATTTCCCTCTTGCGCACTGATACGCTTTAAAATCACACCTGTTAAGTTTTCAATATCTTTATCAAAAACAATAGGTTGTCCAAAATCTACCACGCCACTCCAGGGAAACTCTACTTCTGTATTATTTTCCTTTGCCTGCACTCTTCCCGCAACAAAGTAAATAGCCATAATGCGCCTTCCTCGTGTACAATGTCTGTATATTAGTATACATGTTTTTCCACGCCGAATAGATATAGAGCATTAATTATATATATGTCAAAATTATTTATTGCATTATCTGTTGGTATTGCCATTTCTTTATTATTTGGCGCCGTCATTTTCCTTAATATATTTTCCAGAGATTCATCAGTTGATATTCAAAAACACAAACTCATCATAGGAAATACAGAAATATTTGTTGATGTCGCACGCGCTACAGCAGAGCGCACAAGGGGACTTTCGGGAAGAGAAATGCTACTCAAAAATGAAGGACTTTTGTTTATTTTTGATTCAAACGACAAGCATGCTATTTGGATGAAGGATATGAAGTTTCCGATAGACATTATTTGGATTGATGAAAAATTTTCTATTGTTGATTTTACTGAAAATGTTTTACCGTCATCATTTCCTGAAATTTTTGAACCAAAAAATCAGGCGCGGTATGTGCTTGAAGTGAACGCCGGGTGGGTTAAACAAAATAATATAGAGCGAGGTCTTACAGTTCTCGGCTTAGAATCCTTGCAATAATTTAAAAAGTATGATATAATAGAAAGCATGAATAAAGAATCTTTTCCAGAAAAAGAAAAATCTAAATCACCCGAAGACCTGGCATTACAAGCCTTGTTTATAGAAATAAATAAAACTAAAGAGAGTTCCCAAAAAACAAACGCGCTTTACGTTCTTAATAAATTAATTATTGAATTAAAAGACCCCATAGACCGGCAAAACTACATTACCTCCGACGGATTCCGTGCTCGTAAAGATGCGCCTGGATTTCCGGAAAGTTTTGAAGAACAACTAGCGGCTATCATTGGACAGCTACCTTCTCCGTCAAAGATATATCGTAATTATGGAAATGGAGATGAGCGTCCGGCAGGATTAGATCGCTAATTGCTTATGGGTACAAAATTGTTTTTACCACTATTATTAGGGACAAATCGTGAAGGGCGAGAGAGCGAAAAAGTCGCGCGTTGGCTTTTTGAAAAAATGAAAACACAGGAAGATATAGAAACGGCCTTTTTTGATGTCCGTGATTTTAAGCTACCCGATAATGATTACGGAGAGTCACTTAAGGATATGTTTTCTCAATACAAAGATGCGATTGTGAAAGCGGATGGGCTTGTCATTGTGAGTCCGGAGTATAATCACGGATATTCCGGACGTCTTAAATCAATTTTGGATTTGTTACTTAAGGAATATATGCACAAAACAGTCGGGCTTGTTGGTGTTTCCTCGGGGCCATGGGGTGGGACTCGCGGAGTTGAAGCATTGTTGCCCGTTGTACGCGAACTTGGGCTTGTTGTCATAAAACGTGATTTGCGATTTCCTCTAGTGAGTAATATTTTTGATGAAAAGGGGAATATGAAATCGGAGTTTGAAGAGTTATATGCTCCGCAACTCCAAACTTTTTTTGGAGAACTCATATGGATGGCCCATGCGTTAAAAAATGCGCGTAATTTGACCCCGTTGGAAAGTTCAGCCCGTGTAAAGATGATGAAATAATAAGTAAAATAAGTAAAAACGAACCCGCCTAGGGCTACCTCCAACAGCACATTGATAGAACATGAAAACTTCTAACGGGGTTGACAAAATAACATAAAAATGTTTAAATAGGCACAGATAAAATACGCAGAACTCACAAGGTTCAAGGAGGGCATTTTGGTTGAAATATGTGTTGAAGATCTCGCAAAGTGTGAATATAAGGAATGCGAGCAATTTTTCAGTACAGAGGATGAGTCTCCTCACGAAAAGATTAAAAATAAAAGAAAGTGCGAGTGGTGCGGCAGAAAACTTACCTGGAAGTCTTTTGGTATGGAGCCGGTTAATGCTGGCAATGTATATTATAAAACAAAATGGATCGGCCCCGGCGGGGTGTGGGTAAACGAAAAACCGACGGAAAGTTTTTCCATTAAAGAGGGCGGATGGTGGGTTGTACCCGGAATTGATCCTGACCCGAGACCCGGCTTGCCCAAAGAGGCGCTTCGCGAATATGTTGTGTGGTGTCAGGTGTGGAATCGAGTAATTCTAAACAACGAAGATAAACCTGAAAAACGCCGTGAAGGATATTCGCTTCACAGGACGCTTGAAGATTTAAGGCGGTTTATTTTTCATAAAAAGAACGAAGATGAAGACATGAAGGTTTCAGGTGATCCGTACACATGTCGCGTTCCTCATTACCAATTTGAACAAATCACTAAGCCAAAAGAAATGTGCGGAATGTTTTATCCAAATTCATATGATGCGCCAGAGCGCCATGACAGAAAGAGGTTTGGAGAAAATGTTTTTGAAATGATTGTTGCCGCGTAACATTATAATAAGCCCTCGATCTCTATCGGGGGTTTTTGATATAATAAGCGCATGACTCAAAAAGCAACATTTTCACTCGGTTGTTTCTGGGGGCCCGATGATTTTTTCTCCACGTTAAAAGGGGTAACAGAAACGATAGTTGGCTACAGCGGCGGTACGACAGAAAATCCAAACTATGAAGATTTGGGAGACCATACTGAAACGATTGAAATTTCTTTTGACGATACGGTTATTTCGTACGAAGAGCTTTTGAAGCATTTTTGGAAACTACACGACCCGACGGAAGAACACAAGACACAATATAAATCAATTATTTTTTATCATGATGATGCTCAAAAAAACAGTGCCGAAAAAAGTAAAAAATACCAAGAAAACAAGTTAGGTAAAAAAATTGTGACAGAAATACGCCCGGCAGTACATTTTTACAAAGCAGAAGAATATCATCAGAAATACCTTCAGAAAAACAAGGGGGTTTGTTAAAAATAGGGGTTTTGTGGACCTGTGGATATGTCGGCATGAAATAGGAGTATAATACAATGTATACAATATTTTATTTATTTTGATTATTTTAGGTCGACATATTTAAATTATTTAATTCCATGAAATATTTACACAAAGTTACGTTTTTGCTTTTGGTTATCGGAGGTCTTAATTGGCTTCTTTGGGGCGCTATTGGATGGGAAGTAGGACAGCTTTTTGGAGGAATGGATGCTGTCGTGTCGAGAGTCATTTATGTACTCGTCGGCCTTTCCGCGCTATACGAACTTGCGACGCACTTCAAAAACTGCAAAGATTGTGAATCAAAAGGAGGAGCGATGTAGAAGTTATAAAAAACAGCCCCGCCAAAAGCGGGCTGTTTTTTTGTGATATACTGTATTTTATGCCGGATATTTTTAAACATATTTTAAACCGCTCGCTTGCACACGTTACCCGCTTTAATTCAAGGCCGCAACATTTTCAAGAGTCTGTAGCGGAACATTCTTTTTTTACTACATATATTGCGGGAATTTTATGTGATTTATTAGAAAAAGAAAATATTACCGTCAACCGCGAAAAAGCATTGAGTATGGCTCTTATTCATGACAGTGAAGAAGTTTTTTCTGGAGATATTTTAAGTCCGTTTAAACACCACTCACCGGATGTAAAAAATGCCATCAAGAAAGTTAATCAGGAGTTAATCAAAGAGGTGTTTAAAGATTTACCCGAAGATATTGGAGGAAAATATATCGCACTATGGAACGAAGAAGGGCAACAAGAGAGTATAGAGGCGCAGGTGGTTAAGGTGTCCGACAGGATTTCTCTTATCGGTAAATGTGCGGAAGAAGTGCGCGCGGGAAATGATTTTTTTAAAAAGATGCACGATAGAGAACTTGAAGCGCTAGAGAATGATGATAAAGAATGGTGGCAGAGGATAAAACATCATGTATTAAATTCAGGCACTAGGCGTTAGGCGCTAGGCACTAGGGAAAAAACGATATTCCTAAAGCCTAAAGCCTAAAGCCTAAAGCCTAGTACTATGGACGTCACAAAAGAATCAGGTAAAAAAGAAGAGTTTCGGCGCGAAAAACTGTGTTCATCGCTTGAAAAAGCGGGAGCATCAACGGTTGTTGTTAATACAGTGTGCAGAAAAATTGAAGAAAATCTGCAAGAAGGTGTTTCAACCGAAGAGTTATTCAAGCGCGCGCTTGAGTATCTAAGCGCGGAGAACATTGAAGTAGCGGCTCGATATAGCTTAAAACGCGGAATTGCGGCGCTTGGTCCCGCGGGATTTTTCTTTGAACAATATATTGAAAGAATTTTGCAAGCATACGGATTTCACACACAGAGAAATGTGTTTATGGAGGGGAGATGTGTTTCGCACGAAGTTGATATTCTTGCCGAAAAAGAAAACGACCACTTTCTTGTTGAGATAAAATATCACAATAAGGGAGGGCTAAAAACTGATATTACCGTTGCAATGTACGCGGACGCCAGGCTTGCCGACATCGCTCCTGTTCAAGAAAAAAAAGAACAGGGCTGGCACGCGCGGCATTTTATGTGGCTCATCACTAATACGAAATTTACCTCTACTGCGATTACATATGGAAAGTGCAAGCACATGAAGCTTACTGGCTGGAGCTATCCGAAAGGACAAAGTCTCGAGGAACTCATTATTCAGAAAAAATTGTATCCCATCACCGCCTTGCCTTCTGCCGTACGAAGCAAGCTTTCTGAATTTGGGAGGGCGAACATAATGCTTGTCGGGGATGTTGCCGAATACATACCGGAAACTCTTGCTCGGAAACTCGGTTTTGATAAGTCTCTTGCCGAACAAATTGTAAGTGAGGCTCTGGTGTGTCTTGCGGGAGGAAACAACAAATAACCCTTTTATCTTTTTTATTGTTATAAAATGAAAGATACAAATATACGAAATACAAATACTAATATACCAATGATTACGAATGATACTAATACATACGAATAATTATTATTTTCAAATGAGTCACGTTGGTATCCATTCGTATCATTAGTGCAATTCATATATTAGTATCTGTTATCATTTGGTATCTCATATTTATGCAAGCAGTTATTTTAGCAGCCGGTGAGGGAACGCGATTGCGCCCACTCACGGACAAAATTCCCAAAGCGCTTGTTTCTGTTGTTGGAAAGCCAATTTTGGAACACACGCTTCTCCGTTTACCCGAAGAGATTACTGAGGTTATTATAATTACAGGATATAAAGGAGAGAGCATTAAGGATCGCTTTGGGGATGCACACCAACTTCGTAGGATACGATATGTTGAAAACGTGGCCCCAAAAGGCACCGGCTACGCGCTTGCCGCGGCCCGACCCTACATTTCCGGGCCGTTTCTGCTTTTGAACGGAGATGATATATATGGAGAAAATGACTTGCGTCTTATTATTTCAGAAGGACCCGCTATTCTTGCGACAGAATCCGAAACGCCTGAGCGGTTTGGGGTTTGTGAAGTTTCAGGAAACGTACTGTGCGGTATAATTGAAAAACCCTCGCGGCCGCCAAGCAATCTGGTAAACATCGGAGCATATTTTTTAACAGAAGAAATTTTCAATATTCCGATTAAAAAACTTCCAAACGGAGAATGGAATCTTGCTGAACAAGTAGGAGATTTTGCGAAACAAAGACCCGTCTTGGTTCATCGCGCAGAGTTATGGTGCCCGATTAACACTATTGCCGAATTAAAACGTGCTGAAGAAGTGCTCGCATGCGCATATGCAACATAAATGTAGGCATTAGGCGCTAGGCACTAGGGAAAAAACAATATTCCTAAAACCTAAAGCCAAAAGCCTAAAGCTTAGTATCATGCAAACAAAATACATCATTATTATAGCGATTCTCGCGCTTTCGGTTGCGGCAGGCGTTGATATTTTTAATTTTAAGGAAAATGGAGGACACAATGGAAGTTCTATAATTGAAAGTTCGCAAGAGAACGCTCAAAAAATAGCACAGAGTTGGATAGAGCAGTCTGCCCACACATATGTATTTGACGGCATGAATCTTGTTTTAGTTGAAAGTGTAAATGGAGCGTGTGAAGGTTGTTTCACATTTCATTTTTCATTTGAATCTAGCCACGGCGGATACGGCAACCGCGAAGGACTTTTTGTAACGCAAGTTATTACTCCGCATATTATTGAGATTGAAATTAAAGATAGGAAAGTGATACGAGCCGTGACGGATGGAAAATATAATGAAATGACGGGAGCGCTTGCGCAGTAGTACATATGCCAAAACAGGATGAAAAAATAAAAACACAAAAGAAGCGCGCGCAACAATTATTGCGCGCGCTTAAAAAACTTTTTCCGCATCCGAAAATGGCGCTCAAGTACGAAAACAATTGGGAGCTTTTAGTTGCTGTTATTCTCTCCGCACAATGTACCGACAAAAAAGTAAACGAAGTTACGGAAAAACTTTTTAAAAAATACAGAACGCTCAATGAGTATGTGCAGGCAAACTCTAAAGAGTTTGAAAAAGATGTTCACTCCACAGGCTTTTTTAGAAACAAAACAAAAAACATTCTCGCTTCGGCAAAAATAGTGAAAGAAAAATTTCAAGGGAAAGTGCCGCATACTATGGAAGAGCTCCTCACGCTCCCCGGTGTTGCGCGCAAAACGGCAAATATTATTTTAGGAAATGCGTTTGGAATTGTAGAGGGAATTGCTGTGGATACGCATGTAATACGGCTTTCACACCGGTTCGGTCTTACTAAAGAGCATAATCCTGAAAAAATTGAAAAGAACTTAATGGCCCTGTTTCCCGAAAAAGAGTGGTTTACGCTTACGTATCGCCTCATTGAATATGGAAGGAAATATTGTTCGGCACGAACATGCGAAGTCAATCATCCGCTACACAGATTTGACGCGCGTGTGAAATAAATCCTCATATGCGTTATACTACAGGAAGCGTTCTTTGAGGAGTATTTTACTTGGGGAGAAGACGACAGAAACGCAGAGGTGGCCGCAAAAACAAAAAAGGTGCTCGCGCGCTCGGTATTCTGGGGCGTATGGGTAATGAAATTGGAGAGGCCGGAGAAGAACGCGCCCTGAAAGCGTGTAAGAATGTCTCTATGCCGGAGTGGTGGAGGGGAATACGAAGGGCAACATACGACGAGGATACAATAGATAAAAAAGATTTGGTTATTTCTACAGACGCCGGAGATGTATTTATACAAATTAAATCATCTCTGCATAAAAAACACGATTATTGCGGGGAAGAGCGAACAAGCACCAACGTGCCAATCGTGCACGTAAACCTTAAAGAGTCTGATGAAGAAATCAGAAAAAAAATTTTAGACACTGTTTCCAAGGAGCGCCACGAATTAATTAACAAGAAAAAATAAAGAGAGCCCAAGGCTCTCTTTTGTGTTTAAAACGTCATAGATAATAAATCTCCACGCCTACGTGAGGCGTGGAGATTTATAAATTGGCTTTGACAGAAATAGTGAGCGATATATACTAATACGTAAGATGTTTCCAGAGAAAGAAGCAAAAACTATCGGGCAGTATTTTAATATGAAAACTATTTTTTCTTTTGTTTTAGGTATTATTGTCGGAGTGCTTTTTGCGGTTCCGCTTGTTGAGCGAGGGAAATTTGGAACTGATTTTTTTGCGAGCGTCTTTGATGCAGAGGAAGAAAATATATTGCCGCTCAATGAGAAAAAATCGAGAATTTTAGTTGAGCGCGGCGGTTCTACGGCTGTTGTTTCGGGAGACAATTCGTTGGTAGTTGAGGATCAAAGGCCTGGATTTTCAGTAATCATGTCTATGGTTTCTCTTTCAGAGAGCGGCTGGGTTGCCGTTCACGAAGAGACAAACGAAGGCACTATGGGGAATATTCTCGGAGCGCGGAGATTTGCTGAAGGTAAATATTTTGGTTCCACAGTTGAACTTTTGCGGGCCACAGAGAGTGGTAGCGCATATTATGTGGTGTTACACAGTGACGATGGTGACAGTATTTTTGATTTTACCATTGAAGCGCCGGCGCGAGATCATTCCGGCGCGCTTATTGTCGAACGATTTTTTGTTACTTCTCTTGAATAGCGATGCGTGCTTTTTACCCGAGTATTCCGCTCTTGCTCATTGAGCGGGTTTATTTGTTTTTGAAAAAGAGTTCATGTTTCCCGCAACCCACAATCCCAAGAGCAGTATAAACGCCAGTATGATAAATAGATACTGCATATGGAACGCCACAAGTATAAGAGACGCGACAAGTGGGCCAACAATAGAGGCCATAAGCTGTGAATTTCTAAAGACACTTAAAGTCTCCGTGTCTCGGCTTTCTATGTGCTTAAAGAAATATGACTCAGAGGTTATTTCAACAAAACTTGCCCCAATGCGCGTGCCAAACAAAAGCGCGGCCCAAAGAAAAAGAGACGCCTCGTTTACGAAAAACAATGTTGCAGTAAAAAAAGACATGATACAAAATCCAGCAATCATTATTTTTTTCTCCCCCAATCTTGTATCGGCAAGATATCCCATAGGCATTTCAAAGAGCACAAATGGTAAAAGCATGATACCGAAAATAACTCCAATTTCGCTCCACGAAAATCCAATATACGTATTAAGGTACAGCGGAGTATAAATAACCATCCACGAATAAAAGAACCGCAATAAAAGCCCCGCGAAGAGCGCGTGCCGGACCTCATCCTTTGGGTGTCGCGCGAACAGCACCTCGCGCATTACCTGTCTGTACGGTATGATGCGATACTGCGGATCTACGAAGTCTCGCAATTGTTTCATGGCGAGGAAAAGCACCGGAATGAGAAACAGTATAGATATAAGATAAATACTTCCAAAATTTCCGTCTGAAAGGATAAAACCCACCGACAATGGCCCCAAAAGCACGGCGAGGCTTGAGATAGTTAGAAAAACACCGCGCGTTGTGCCAGTTGTTTTGTCTATTGAAAATCGCTCAAGGAAAACATCAATATTAAACGCGATGAGCGCAAGCCATACCTGCATGAGTATAAAAATAAAGACCAACGCCACTGGATGAATAGGGAGAGAAAGAAAAAAGAGAGACAGTGCTTGCAGTACAATGAGGCAGAGCATTGTTTTGTAGTTTCCAAATCGGGAAAGTAATCTCGGAAGCCCTACGAGTACAAAGAGAATAAGAAGCGATGAGAGCGAGAATATAAAACCTATAAAAGATTCCGGAACGAGAGTTCCTAGAAACGAAGAGTTTATGTACAGCGGAAGGGCGGCGTGATAGGTAATTAAAAAAGAGAGAAGATATACAGAAAGAAAATATTTTTTATGGTTGTGAAACATGATAGATTTTCTTGAGCAAAGCGATTAGAAAATCATCACCCCCTCTTTTTAGATTCCTTTAAAATTAACGGAACTCAAAAAGAGGGGGTTAAGAAAAACATGGTCGCTCCGCTTCCTGTTTTTCTAAACCCCGAGCACTACCGGTATCACGATAGGTCGCTTGTTTGTTTTTTGAAAAAGATAACGACTGACCTCGTCAGTTACGACTCCTTTCAGATAATCAAAGTTGATCGGATGCATGCCGACAATATTTTTTTCAACTGTTTTTCTCACGACTTCGCGGACATCTTTAAACATGTCCTGTGATTCTCTGATGTAGACGAATCCACGTGATATGAGGTCGGGCGATTTGCGCAGTTTTCCGGTATTGACGTCAATAGTGACCACAACCATAAAAATACCGTCCTGGGCAAGCATTTGCCGGTCTCGCAGAACCACTTCTTGCATGTCTCCAACGGTAAAGCCGTCAACCATGACAAGTCCTTTGGGGGCTGCTTCTTTTCTTGGCGTTATTTTTTCTCCCTTATTTTCAATATCTATGACCATACTGTTGTCGGGGATGACGATATGATTTTCAGGCATACCCGCCCTCATAGCAATGTCTGTGTGCACGCGGAGCATATAATGATATCCATGGACGGGAATAAAAAACTTCGGCCTTATTTTTTGATGTATCCACAGAGTTTCGTCGGCGTTCGCGTGCCCGCTTGAATGAATATCACTCACTTGATAATGAATGATGCGTGCTCCTTGTCGCGAAAGGTTATCTTTAAGTTTTTGAACACCGCGCTCATTGCCGGGGACGATTGAGGAAGAAAGCACAACGGTGTCTCTCCCGTTTAACACAAGATGACGATGACTTTTGTTGGCAATGCGCATTAAAACGGCGTATTCATCGCCTTGCGCCCCTGTTACAAGGGCTACGATTTTGTCAGGCGGATAATCTCCCATTTCCTCTATCGGGATCATTGTGTCTTTGTGAGTGGTGAAAATGCCGGCAAGACGGGCGATTTCAACATTTGTTTTCATGCTTCTTCCGTCAATGACCACTTTCTTTTTGTATTTTTCCGCGGCATGTATAATATGTACGATCCGTTCAATTTGAGAAGCAAAAGTTCCGATAAAAAGTCTTCCAGTAGCGTTTTTAATAATTTCTTCAAGATTTTTATGCACCGTGCTCTCAGGAATGGAAAATCCCGGGCGTTCAACATTTGTTGAGTCAGCCATAAGCAAGAGCACGGTTTCTTTTTTGAATTGCGCGAACTGTTCTTCTTCATGTTCGGTTGGAATTCCATTTATATGGTCCAGTTTCAAATCTCCCGTATGCACAATGCTCCCGTAGGGGGTCTCTATAATAAGTCCCATTGAGTCGGGGATGGTGTGGGTAACCGAAAAGAACTTGACACGTAATTTTCCCGCCTTGATGATATCTTCTTTTTCAATCACCTTTAAATCAAGCGGGGGCAAGTGAGGAAATTCTTCTTGCCGTTTTTTTATCATGAGCGCCGTGAGATTGCGCGTGTATATTGGAGGATTATTGATACGCGGAGCTATATAGGGAATACCCCCGATGTGATCTAAGTGTCCATGGGTTATAATAAGGGCGCGTACTTTTTCTTTGCGGGCCTCCAAGTATTTTGTATTCGGCAATATATAATCAATCCCGGGAGTTTCTTCTTCTTTGAACTGTATCCCACAGTCAACAACAATAATATCTTCTGCTGTCTCAATTACAGTCATATTTCTGCCGACTTCTTCCACCCCACCCAGAGGGATAATGCGAATATCTCCATCTTTGACGGGAGGAATATATCCTTCTTTTGCCGGCGCGGCACTTTTAAAAGGAGAGGGATGATGACCCCGACCTCCAAGGCGTCTGTGCCGAGAGGAAGCGGGGCGCCCCTTACCCCGTTGGTGATGTCCGTCGCTTGTTCTACGAGCAAACTTGGAACCGTCTTTTTTTTGCATAGGTGGAATTCCCGCGGCCCGTAGCACGTCTTTTAAATCAGGTTGAGTTTTTTGCCGTTGCTCATGGATATTACCACGGCGGGTTCCCATACTCGGCCTATGAGTGAGGCCCACATGCGCGCCACGCGTGGGTGGGCGAGAATGTATATTTCCACGTTCGCCACGTTTATGTTGGTATCGTTTAATCATGATTTTAGTCCCTAGGCTTTAGAGTTGTGTTGTGTTAAAAAAGTTTTAACCTAACGCCTAGCGCCTAATGCCTAACGCCTGTTTATTTAAAAATCCTCCACACTTTTGCTATTTCGGTATGCCACAAATATATATCAAGAAATCGCTCTGAGGGAACTGTAATTGTTCCCACGGATACTCCTCTAATTTTTGGTGGAATCATATAAATAAAGTCAGGAGAATATATAGGTATGAAGGGAGTGTCTTTTTTAATTTCCTCTTCAAACTTTTGGTATATAGTTTCTCGTTCCTCTATATTACGAGAAATTCTGCCTTGCTCAAGGAGCTTATCTCCTGATATATTCGCATAGAGCGCAATGTTAAGACCCGGGTCGTTTCGTTGTGAGGAATGCCAAAAGGCAAATGGATCGGATTCTCGACCTATGATTTCTCCAAAAAAGAGAGCGTCATATTTTCTGGGGCGAATTACATTTTGATTAAGATCTCCTGCTTTAAATATCTTTATTTCCACTTGAGCTCCTATGGCTTCCCACGTTTCTTTTAGAAGATTTACCACGTTTTTAAGTTCTTCTGCTTCAGAGGTTGAAATTGAAAAACGAAGTTCTTGCGTTTTTTTATTTGCTGTTTTTGTTCGAATTCCGGTTTTTTCATTTTTTTTCCACCCCGCTTTCTCTAAAATCATTTCGGCATTTGCAAGAGTAGCGCTGTTTGCGCCGCTCACGTTTTCACTGCGTTTAAAACCAAGCGACCCCGGGGGGAGCGGGCCATATAATGGAGTACCGTAACCGCCGAGAATAGTTTTAACAATTTCATCTCTATTGACCGCTTCGTATAAAGCTTCTCGTACGGCTTTTTCCGTAAAAATCGGATTTTGATTTTGATTAAAGAAAATACCGAATATGCGGGGAAGGGTGTATGTTACAACACGACGCCCTCCTGTTTCAAGTTCGCGAGCGCGCGCCGGTGAAATAGTACTTAATGCTTCTATATTTCTACTCTCAAACATAGCAAGAGCCTCATCGGCATTTGCGTAAAAATGAATTCTAACGTTATTGAGGTATGGTTTCCCAAGTGCAAAATTATTGAAGGGCGCCAAATCATAATACTCAGGTATACCGAGAGAGTCTTTTTTAATGGAACGTATTTTAAAAGGACCTGAGCCGATTGGTTCAATATTTAGATTTGAAAAACCAAATTGTTCTGAAGTGACGTTTTCCCACACATGCTTGGGTAATATGCCGAGCGTCGTGTTTTCAATGAAGGGGGCATAGGGCTGTAGCAGTGTAAATTGTACCGTCTTCTCATCCACTTTCTGGACACTTACTCCTTCCCAACTGGCACGTTTTGGACTTCGAAGCGCGCTGTCCTTAATTTTATTTACCGTAAAAATGACATCATCGCTTGAAATCGGTTTTCCATCGTGCCACGTAAGTTCGTCTTTTAACGTAAACGTGTAAACTAAGCCATCACCTGATATTTCATATGTTTCCGCAAGGTCGGCTATAAGTTTGCCCTCAAAGGTTGCTCGCATGAGGCCGGAATACAGTAATTGAGTTAAGTCGCGATCCGTGTCAGAGAGTGCTAGAAGCGGATTTATAAAACGAGGAGTTCCGATGACGCCCTCCGTTAATGTTCCACCGGAGGAGGGGATTTCTACTGAAAACAGGGCGCTTATGTTAGAGAGTAGTACGAGTGAGCTCACAGCGAATATGGCGGCGATTCCGTAAAAAGCAATTTTTTCTTTAAGAGAAAAAGTTTTTATTGGCTCAACAATCTCTGTTTGTAGTTTGGGAATATATTTTTGTCGCAAAAGAGAAACACTGCCGACACTATTGCCGTCTTGTATTTTCTTTTTTAGCATTGAGAAAAAGTTTTTAAATTTTTCCCATGTATGTGAACTAGGTTCCACTAATTGTATATATCTACAAAAAGATACGAAATTTTACGAAAGTATTACGAACTCTTTTTCGTATTTGTTCGAGTGTTTTTTGTACAGTTTCGTAGATGTAGATTTAGATGAGAAGCGTGATAAATGCTGAAAGTGCAAAAAGGATTGCGATAACTATAGTTGCTTGAAATAAAAATTTTTCAAATCCTCGTCGCGTGTAAAACCCCCCTCCGTCAGAGCCCCCGAACGCTCCGCCTATGCCCGCGCTTGATTGTTGCAGTAAAACAGCCCCCACAAGAAGAATTGCAAGGATAATTTGTATCCATGGAAGCAAGGAGGATAAGAATTCCATTATTTTTTAAGTATATCAGATTATCTTAAAATATGCAAATTTGTATCGGATTATATATATGGGGCACGATGTATTATTGACAAACAAAAATAAGCACCTATAATAACATCTTAAGACATGCTACTTCAAGCATAGTTCCTGTGTTTAATATTAAGTAATAATCATAAAACGTGTAACGTGTAACGTGTATCACAAGAGTGTTATTTTTTTCTTGTGTTTCATGTTACAAGTTTCAAGTTACAAGAATATATATGTCAAAAAGCAAAAAAAATATTATGCCACTCGGAGATCGTGTCTTGGTACAGGCAGTCTCTGAGGGTGAGGGTGCAAAAACAGCATCAGGAATTATTATTCCGGAAACTGTTGATAAAGAGAAGCCTGAAATCGGAAAAGTCGTTGCGGTCGGAGAGGGTCGTATGAATGATGCAGGAGTGGTAATTCCCTTGCGGGTGAAAAAAGGAGACACGGTGGTGTTTTCAAAGTTTGGACCGGATGAAATAAAAGTTGATGGGGAAAAATATCTTATCTTAAGCGAGTCAAGCATTTTAGCAGTAATTAAATAAATTAAGAAGCGAAGCGACTATAATTTATTTAACCCTGTTAAATAACCTTGTTCAATAATTTGGAAACAAATTATTGAACAAGGTTCCCGCTTCGTGGGATTTAACAGGGTGATGATTTTTATACTCGCTCCGCTCGTTAAAAATCTATCATGTCTAAAAAAATTATTTTTGGAGAATATGCGCACGCTGCGCTTAAAGTCGGAGTAAACAAAGTTGCCGACGCTGTTCGTATTACCCTTGGTCCGCGCGGAAGAAATGTGGTGCTTGATAAGGGCTATGGAGCTCCCATGATTACCAACGATGGTGTTACGATTGCGAAAGATATTGAGCTTAAAGATAAGTTTGAAAACATGGGAGCGGAAATTGTAAAAGAGGCTTCACAAAAAACAAACGATACCGCCGGAGACGGAACCACCACGGCAGTTGTGTTAACACAAGCCATTTTTAACGAAGGTCTTAAAAAGATTTCTATGGGCGTAAACCCGATTGGGTTGCGTCTTGGTATTGAGGCAGCTGCAAAAGAAATTGTTGAAGCGCTTCGGGCTATTGCAAAGCCAATTGCGAACAAGGATGAAGTAAAGCAAGTGGCGAGCATATCTGCTGAGTCTGAAGTTATCGGTAAAATTATAGCGGATACGATTGATAAAGTCGGGAAAGATGGCGTTGTCACCGTTGAAGAGTCACAGTCGTTCGGGATTGATTCGGAAGTTGTTGAGGGCATGGAGTTTGATAAAGGATATGTCTCTCCATATATGATTACTAACGCCGAACGAATGGAGGCTGTATATAATGACCCGCATATTTTAATTACCGATAAAAAGATTTCATCCATTCAAGAAATTTTGCCGCTGTTGGAAAAATTGGCGCAGAGCGGCAAAAAAGAGATTGTAATTATCGCGGATGACGTGGAAGGCGAAGCGCTTGCCACATTTGTGGTGAATAAATTGCGCGGAACATTTAACGTGCTTGCGGTCAAAGCTCCCGGCTATGGGGACCGAAAAAAAGAAATATTGGAAGATATCGCGATAACTGTTGGCGGACGAGTTGTCTCTGAAGAGACTGGTATCAAATTGGATAAGGCGGATCTGTCTATGCTTGGGCGAGCCCGCAGAGTTGTCGCAACAAAGGAGAATACTGTTCTTGTCGGCGGGAAAGGAAAGAAGTCAGATATTGAAAATAGAGTCGCGCAGTTACGCAAACAAGGAGAGATGACAGAGTCTAAATTTGATCTTGAAAAAATTGAAGAGCGCGTTGCGAAACTCTCCGGTGGAGTCGCAGTCATTCGCGTTGGCGCGGCGACGGAAACAGAGATGAAATATTTGAAGCTTAAAATTGAAGACTCGGTTGCGGCGACAAAGGCCGCGATTGAAGAGGGGATTGTCGCGGGCGGAGGTGTTGCGCTTGTGAAGGCGGTGAAGAAAGTAAGTGACAAGCCTGTAAAATCTCCGCTTAAAAATTTTGAAGAAGAATTTCAGGCTGGGTTTGCACTCGTGCTTAAAGCAGCTGAAGCTCCGTTGCGGCAAATTGCAATAAATGCCGGAAAAGATGACGGTTCTGTCGTGGTTGAAGGTGTCAAAAAAGGAAAAGGAAATCTTGGGTATGACGCGGCGAAAGACGCGATTATTCCCGACATGATTGCCGCCGGTATCATTGATCCGGTTAAAGTTACGCGCACATGTCTTCAAAACGCCTCTTCTGCGGCAGCGATGCTACTTACAACCGGTGCAGCTATTGCCGATGAGCCAAAAGAAGAAAAAGAAACCCCGGGAATGCCTGACATGAGCGGGATGGGAGGAATGGGCGGAATGATGTAAGGGTCGCTCGGATATTCAGTTTTTAAGACACGCATAAACCCCTCTCTAGAGGGGTTTTGCTCTGCTCCCGAACAACTTAATTTGAGCGTTCGGTCCGCAAGGTCTTAAAAACCGAATATCCTCGCTTAAGCAGGAATATTTTTCGCTTATGCGAAACCGTGCATATTTTCCTGCGAATGCTTCAAAAACTTGTTTTCTTTAGCTTTTGTGGAGAAAAAAGAAAAGGGCCCCGATCAATATCGCGGGGCCCTATTGAGTTGGGGCGCGGCCAGATTAGACGGCAGCAACGCCCAAGGAGCCAGTCTTCGAGTAGGCGTAGAAGACGACCGGTACGAGGACGACTCCCATCGCGTAAACCGTGCCGAGCGCGTAGCAGGCGGCAGGGCTTGGCAGATATTTGAGCGTCACCATGAAGCTGTCGTAGGCGACGAGGCTGCCGGCAAACGTTGCCATCAGGACCACGATGAGCACCCCGATGGGTAGCAGGAAGAACTTGAAGAACAGATCGTTGGTGGGCGATATCGTGGTGATCACCAAGTAGGCAAACACCAGGGCGAGAAAGGACGCTATGAGCATCGGAACGTTCACGATCCACGCCCTGTCTGCGGGCAGGTCGGCGACGGCTGACTCTGGCCCGAACGAGAACTTGGTCTGGAACCATGCGAGTCCCAGGATGGTGATGAGCGCGCAGATCGCGCCGATAGTGGAAATCTGCGCGGTTGTGAAAGCCGTGAAGAACTCCGTCGGAGTCAGAACTTTCATGATGTAAACCTCCTCCAGTCCAGTTTCAGCAAACGGAATGTTTGCTTTCTTATGGAAGAATATCATTTTAAATATAAAATGTCAAGTACTTCTGGTGCTTTGAAAGAAAATATAATACAATAAACCTATTATCTACTAGCTAATTTCTACGAACTAACACTATGAGCATCTCAATGATTATTGTCTTAGCGGTTTTAGCAGCTATCGTTTTGTGGGTTATTTTTGCCTACAACCGATTTGTAACGCTTGTAAATCGTGTCAAAGAAGCATGGGCAGATATTGATGTACAGCTTAAGCGTCGTTACGACCTTATTCCAAATCTTGTCAGTTCCGTAAAAGGGTATGTTGCGCACGAGCGTGGAACGCTTGAAAAATTGACGGAAGCGCGCGCAAAGGCGATGCAGGCAGGCTCTGTGAAGGAGCACGAGAAAAGCGAAAATATGCTCACGGGAGCTCTTAAATCTTTATTTGCCGTTGCAGAGAATTATCCTGATCTTAAAGCAAACCAGAACTTTGTTGAGTTACAAAGAGAACTTTCTGATACGGAAAACAAAATTCAGGCGGCGAGGAGATTTTACAACGGCAACGTGATGGACCTGAACACAAAAATTGACTCATTCCCCGCAAACGTTATTGCGGGCATGTTCAGATTCAGGAAATCAGACTTCTTTGAACTTGGAGAAGGGGAGGAAGCGGCTAAAAAGCCGGTTGAAGTTAAGTTTTAATTTCTACGCATGACATATTTTGAAGTAAATGCTAAAGAAGAAACAAAAGACCCTCGTCTTCTTCGTTTTCTAAACAACCTAGAAGATATAAAAAATAACGCCGCACGCGAAGCTGGTTTAAATGACGATCTTTTTTGGAAAAATGTGGAAGTAGATATACAAGCGTGGAATGTGGACGATATTCATGCTCTTGTTGTTTCATTGAAAAAGTTTCCGAAAGAAATACAGAGCAGATGGGGAGAGAAGTCTGGTGGCTTATTAAACATAGCAATAAAAGTGTATCACGAAAAAGGAGGCGCGGAGCCGTTTATTATTGCTACTTCGGATAAAAAGAAAAAATCTAAATGGGGTTAAAAGATATTTTGAAACCACCAATAAAAAAACCGCATCAACGAATGATGCGGATTACATTTTAACGAAATGGCCATATCCTACATTTTGCGAATATTCCCACTAGTACAACTCCCGCCAGCGGATATCCGATAATATCGGGATGTGCGCGAAGAATATAATCAGGAATAAAACCATAAATTTGTGCAAAAACTCCAAGGCCAAAAAGCAAAAAACTTACAAAAGCGATTATAATAAATCCTTTTTCACAGATAACTCGTGTAGACTCCCAATTTTCTCGGGACATGAGTATGCTTTTCTTTCTTTCAAACTTCTTTCAGAATATCTTATAATAAAAATAATGGCAAGCATATACACTCATCGGGATAAAAACATACGGAAAACTTGGTTTTTGATGGTCGGGTTTTTGGTTTCGGTTATCGCGCTTGGATGGGCGGCGAGCTGGTATTTCGGTAGTCCCGTAATTCTCTACATTGTCGCCGGAATTGCGATTGTGATGAATGTTGTAAGCTACTGGTATTCAGATACATTAGTGATAAAAATGACTGGCGCAAAGCCAGTTTCTAAAGAAAACTATCGCGAATTATGGAATATTGTCGAGAATCTCTCTATTACCGCAGGGCTTCCAATGCCGAAACTCTATATAGTAGAGGATTCCGCGCCGAATGCGTTTGCGACAGGCAGGGACCCGAAACACGCAGTCGTCGCGGTCACGACCGGCATTCTCCACTTACTTCAAAAAAATGAGCTTGAGGGGGTCATCGCGCACGAGCTCTCTCACATCGGCAATCGCGACATGCTTGTCTCAACCGTTGCGGTCGTGCTTGTCGGGTTTGTGGCGATTCTCGCGGATTTTTTCACTCGAATGATATTTTTTGGCGGAAGTGGCGGAGGCAGAGATAGGGGAGGGGCAATTTTTGTGATACTCGGTATCGTGGTTGCGATTCTCGCGCCGCTTGCCGCAAAACTTATTCATCTGGCAATCTCTCGCAAACGAGAATTTTTAGCAGATGCTTCAGGTGTGCTTTTAACACGATATCCTGAAGGGCTTGCCTCCGCGCTCCAAAAAATCGGCTCGGCAAGCCGCCCCATGCGGCGAGCAAATCACGCCACAGCCCACCTTTTCCTCGCTGACCCTTTTTCCTCTCGCGCAAACATTACAAACAAAATCAACACAATGTTTATGACACATCCTCCAATGGAGGAAAGAATAAAAGCATTACGCGGGTAATATGACATTGTAAAAATTGCAATGATTCTTGCCCCGTAGCCAAAGCACTCAATGCATTGAGTGCTTGGTGGTACTTGGGGTGACACATCCACCGATGGATGAAAGGATTAAAGCATTGCGTGGTGAAAAATAACAACTCCCTCCTTACAAAAAATACTTGACTTTTAATATTAAATATGATATAATACAAACATACAGAATTATTGTTGAACCTTTAAGCACGGGAGACGAGAATGGCAAAGAGAAGGGTTCAGGTTTTCAAAAAGAAGGGCGCGGAGGAGGTTTTTGACCACGTAGTGGTTGTCGAGAGTCGTTCTTCTTCGGCAGACTTGCTCCGTCTCATCAATGACCAAGGTACGGTCGTTATCAATTCGGCTGAACTGCTGGATGCTCCGTACGACCGAAGCCCGCAGTTGCCTTCGCAGGGCGGGGCAGAGAGCGTCGGCATGCGCAAGGCCGCGCATCTTGCATCGGAAGGGTTTGAACTCCGCCGCGAGCTTAATTTCAGGCGGGGCAAGGGGCATGATCCGAAACACAGGGTTGTGCACGACCGCAACCGTCGGCGGCAGCGCAAGCAAAAACATTAAGCGCGCGCTCCGGTTAAAAAGAATAAAAAATACCAACTTGTTTGTGGGGCGGCTCCTGGGGCCGCCCTTTGTTTTTGTTTGATACAACGAATTAAAACTGACAGTATTCCTTTACTACATCATTAAATTAACCAAGTTGTTATTGTTTAATTCGCCCCAGTAGTAGAGCATCCCAGTAGTACAGCAAGCTGACTACGGGACAAGAAGCACACTACGGGGCACCGCGCGAATAAGGGTAATAGCATAAAAATTGACATTTTTGTTAGTTTGTAGTAGAGTTCTGTTCAGTTATTTAAGGGAAAAGCGGAGGTTCTTTTGAAGAAAACAAAGGGCGTAAGGAAGGCAAAAAGCAAGGAAAATAAGAGGAAAAAAGCTAAGCGATGGGCGCTTCGGCGTGCCTCAAAATACCTACTCATTAACATGATTTTTGCTCTTGAGGAGAAGGTGGTGGCTCTTGAAGAGCGGGTGATGACTGATATTCTCACGGGGCTTAAAACTCGGAGATATTTTAAGGACG
Source organism: Parcubacteria group bacterium (assembly GCA_016180525.1). GTDB lineage: Bacteria > Patescibacteriota > Minisyncoccia > Phycocordibacterales > UBA2135 > JACPBB01. The sequence goes on from JACPBB010000002.1 coordinate 344,584, forward strand.
AATGTGAACGGCTGCTCAAGGGGATTGTCAGAAGCAAGGGGCACGTCTCGGTTCTTTTTATTGATATTGACCACTTTAAACGAGTGAATGACACGCTGGGACACGAAGCGGGCGATGACGTACTTCGGAGAGTTGCGGAGACTCTTACAAAACACGTCCGACCGCTTGACACGGTTGCAAGGTGGGGCGGCGAAGAGATTGTTGTTTCTCTTCCGAACGCTACGGAATCTCAAGCCCATGTAAGCGCCGAGCGCCTTCGCAAGGCCGTTTCTGAAATCACATTTCCTCAATACCCCGATTTAAAAGTGACGGTGAGTGTTGGAGTTGCATCGACGGCCATTAGTCCATTTGGGTTTGATCATCTCTTATTCGCTGCCGATAAGGCAATGTATGCGGCAAAACATTCCGGTAGAAACAAGGTGGTTTGCTTTGGTGACTTTGATAAGTAGTTTTTTTAAATGATAAGGGCGGCTTCCGAGCCGTCCTTTTTTATATTGAAAAAAGTTTGCCGAAAAAGTTTGTATGAAAAGGTACCTGCTTGCCCGTCCGTAGTCCTTCCGAAGCTTCAGCGTAGGAGGACGAAGGAAGGACACCGATTTTCCCATTTTCATTTCACGATTTTTGCCTTTTTTTAAATTCGGTTAATACTTCTGTAAAAGGTGATCCAATTAAAACAAATCTAAGGCACGAAGAAAAAATTCTTATAAAACCATAAACAACTGGTGTTATGATTAACAACAATATTAGAAAAAAGGTTCGTACGGTCGGCTTTAAAAAGATCCTAAAATGACCCTCAATTTTTTCTGGAGTGTTTCCTGTGGATGTTTTAAAAGATCTTTCAAAACTTAGATTTGATAAATACGGACTAAAATTTTTAAAAATTTGCTCAGTATTTCCAGTCAAAATATTGTCTGAATACTTTCCAAAAATTTGTATATTTAAACCTGTTGTCGTCGCCGTGAATTCATCACTCGTATCTTCTACATTATTAGTCGCATAAACATTAAATTTCATTAATGGAAATGGAATTTGAATAGCTGGAGAAATGTTATTTAATATTTCTTCAAATATTATTGGTGGTGAAGAAAATTCAGATTCTCCATCAAAAAAATAGAGTTTCTCAGTAGATTTTTGAATATAAGAAAAAAGCCAAAAATTAACTACTAGTGATAAAATTAATAAAATTGTTAAACGAATGATTTTCATTATTGTTTTTATTTTTAATATTAAAAAGGAAATGATATCAGGTATCTTTTTGTTGTGGGTTGCACGCTTTCTCCCGACAATTAATTTTCTACTGCGCGGAGGGTGAGAGATTTTAAATCTCGTTTGGTTTCCCCACACTTGCTTTCTCCCGCACAAAACGGAGGAGGCGAGATTTGAACTCGCGAACCCTTGCGGGTTGCACGCTTTCCAAGCGTGTGCACTAGACCACTATGCGACTCCTCCGTTTTGCGCAGGGATTGCGATTTGCAGCCAATCGCTTCACTCTTGGGCAAATCGGGAACAAGCGTGCGCACTAGACCGCTATGCGAACCCTCCGCGCAAAAGAAAATTTAAATTGTTGGGACTGCGTTTTACCTTCAATCGCTTCGCTCTTTGTAAAATCAGATTACCACAAAACTAAAAATTTTCAATAAAAAAAATGGCTCGAGCTTGTGGCTCGAGCCGAAAGAATCTTTTCCAATTCACATTCCTTATGGATGGTCATTTTGTGGCCACCGCCGAGGAATAAAAAACCAGAGGAAAAGTGTTGTGACGGAAATCAAGAGGAGGATGGGATTCAAGACCATGAGCGCAAGCGTTTTGGTCGCAAACCCGTAGATGCTCCAGAATACAACCGCGGTAATCTGGGTTATGACAAGCCGAGCATCAAGCACTCCCACCTTCTTGTAACGTAACATTTCGTAGGGCTGGGTGCTGATGGAGTAAATCCTCCCCACCGCAAACAAGAGAAATGTCGCTTCCGGCCACGGGGTGAAAAGCATCATTGCCGGCATGCACACACAGAAGCCGACGAACTGAATTTTTTCCTTCTTGCTCCATGGCTTGAATTTCCATAGACCGATGAGAATCGGTACGTGCATCGCGCCAATCAGGATACAGGTGAAGACCACCATCGCACTATGGATGTGGATGCCGTAAAGTGTTCCCACAACCACAAATCCAGCGAAGTAGGCAAACCACACGACCGACAACCCTTCGCCTGATTCTGCATCCCAAATTTTCTTGTTTTGAGACCAAAGGCCCCAGGCATTAAAGAATGAAACGAGGACGGCACCAACAGTACTGATGCCCACCGCATTCCACCCCCACCCTTGGTACTCAATCGTACCCTTGAGGATTTCTACGACGTAGAGCATCAGACTCTCCTTTTTCTGACAGAACACGGACAACAAAGTACAGTTTCTTTAGCTTAATTATATCATATTTTAAATATAAAGTCAAGGTTTTTAAAATATGACTCTTATGTGTATGTGGTATTATTCTCTCTAGATTGAAGGAAGGGGCACGCGAGTGGAAGCAGTTCTTGCGCTTCTTGGATTTACAACTACAGCGGGAATTGTGTGGAACAGCATCGCGTATGCCGCTGCTGTTGGCAGTATTGCTGGGCTCTTCATTAAAGAAAGAAATAAACATATACGCTATACATTGTTTACTGTATGTGGCGTCGCACTTGCAGCCTATTCACACTTGTTTCTTCACAGTCTTTTGTTTTCAACATTGCAGGTTGTAGTCACTTGCTCTGCTTTATTTCAATTGTGCAAATTTGAGCCGTGGCGTGCCCGGGTTTCGCTTACATTATTGACCGGTATAGCTCTTATAATTCTGATTTTAAGTGGAAATTTAAACGATGTATGGGGAGTTATCGGAACTGTCGGTTTGGTTGGGATCGCTGTAGGCCTTGTTCTGTTTCCGCTGACTGTCGCATATCTACTGTTGGCAGCGGGCGCACTCTTTCTTGTTGGATATGCGCTTGAGACTGCCGCATGGGTGTTTTTTGCCCTCAATATTGTTTTTGCTCTTTCAAGCATTATTCAATGGTATCTCTTATATAAAGAAGGAAAGTCCTATGTCGCATAGGAAAATTGCCGCCCCCTAAGAAGGGCGGTATTTTCTTAATTATCCACCCCAGCACCAAAGCAAGCTTGGTGCGGGGCGAGAAGTGGTATTTTGAGCGCCTTGCCCGCTTAAAACTCACGAGATGATTTTTAAGTGAGTGCCGCATTTACCCCCACACCTATCGTGCCGTTATTGTTAGTGATTTTACAAACATTGAAACGATTTTATATATACTCATACTTGCCGCTGTTCCTTCCTATTTCAGAAGAACAATTAATCACAACGGCACAATAGGTGTAGGGGTTTATCCACAGGGACAGTTTTTATAAATCTGACGTATAATAAAAGTATAATTATTACTTGTTTTTTAAAAGCTAAATTTATTTTGTAAGAGAGAAGGGTTCACCCCAAAAGTAAATGGGGCACGTAAAATTTTCTCTTACAGGATTCGTCAAACTACATGCCCACATCATCAAAAGGCGCGCACGGCAGTGCGCAGAAAAAAAATATCTCTTTTGTAAAACGAGTCCAAAAACGAAACGGACTTTTTGTTCCTTTTGATGTTGAAAGAATTAGTAACGCCATCTACAAAGCGATGCTCGCGAGCAATGAAGGCGAGAAGAAAGACGCTGAGATGCTTGCAAAAAAAGTGTCAATAAAATTGAACAGAATGGCTGCACGGGACAAAGGATTTACGCCTCATGTTGAAAAAATTCAAGATATGGTTGAAGAAGAGCTCATTTTAGGAGATTTTGCCAAGGTTGCAAAAGCGTATATTTTGTATAGACAAAAAAGGGCGGAACTTCGCAGCGAGCGCGGAGAAGTTCCACAAAAAGTTAAGGAACTCGCGAATGAAAGTAAAAAATATTTTAGGAATCCCTTGGCTGAATTTGTGTATTACACGACGTACTCGCGCTGGATTCCGGCAGAAAAAAGAAGGGAGACATGGGTTGAAACAGTCAGCCGCTATGTTGATTTCATGAAAGAAAATCTTGGGAACTCTCTAACGGAAAAAGAATACAAAGAAGTGTATGAATATATGGTAAGCATGAAAGCGCTCGGTTCCATGCGTCTTCTCTGGAGCGCGGGAGGAGCCGCGCGCGCGACAAATGTCGCGGCATACAACTGCTCATTCATTGGTCCTACTAACTGGAGAGATTTCGGAGAAATTGCGTATGTCTTAATGTGCGGTTCGGGTCTCGGGTTTTCAGTGGAGCGGCAAAACACGGAATTGCTTCCGATTATTAAAAAACAGACTGGGAAAAAATTACCTGCGATGATAATTGCCGACAGCAAAGAAGGGTGGTCGGACGCGATTGTCACAGGACTCTCTACGTGGGCTGGCGGCAAAGATATTGATTTTGACTATTCAAAAATACGGCCGCAGGGAGCGCGCCTTCATACTATGGGGGGTCGTGCGTCAGGGCCTGACCCGCTTCGGAATCTTTTGGTATTTGCGCGTGCAAAAATGCTTGAAAATCAAGGCAGAAGGCTTGCTCCCGTTGATGTGCATGACATTATTTGCAAAATTGGAGAAGTCGTTGTTATGGGGGGAGTTCGTCGCAGTGCTCTTATTTCCCTCTCCGACTTGGATGATATTGAAATGAAAGAAGCAAAGAATGGCCAATTTTACATCTCGCACCCCGAACGGAGCATGGCGAACAATTCAGTCGCATACAACGAAAAACCTTCATCGGAAGATTTTCTTGAAGAATGGCTTAATTTAGTAAAAGGCCGCTCTGGCGAACGGGGGATTTTTAACCGCGGAGGGCTTCAAAACCAGGTTCCCGCACGTAGATGGAAAATTTTGAAGAAAGACGCTCATCGCGCGGGGCTTAACCCATGCGGGGAAATAAATCTTAAATCAAAACAATTCTGCAATCTTTCAGAAGTTGTGGCGCGGCCAGAAGATACGGAAAAAACACTCATGGAAAAAGTGCGTGTCGCCACTATTTTAGGCACGTATCAGTCAACCCTCACAAACTTTCCCTACCTCTCAAAAGAGTGGAAGAAAAATTGTGAAGAAGAGCGCCTGCTCGGAGTTTCTATTACCGGACAGTGGGATTGTCCCGCACTCCGCAACGAAAAAACAATGCAGAAATTACGTGAAGTTGCTGTTGTTACCAATAAAAAATACGCAAAACGCTTTGGAATCAACGAATCAACGGCGATTACCTGCGTGAAGCCTTCGGGTAATGGATCACAGTTGTTTGATTCATCATCCGGATGTCACCCGCGATACGCTGAATATTATATTCGTCGCGTTCGCATAGAAGTGCACAGCCCGCTCTTCAAATTACTGAAAGATATCGGGGCGCCGTATCACCCGGAAGTCGGCCAGCCGGCGGATTCGGCAACCACATTTGTTGTTGAGTTTCCAATAAAGGCGCCGGAGGGTGCGGTGACACGCCATAGCCAAAAAGCGCTTGACCAGCTTAAGTACTGGAAGATGCTCAAGGAAAATTATACGGAACATAATCCTTCCATTACAGTTCAGGTAGAAGATGATGAATGGGTTATGGTTAGCAACTGGGTGCATGAAAACTGGGACATGGTGGGGGGCATTTCATTTTTGCCAAAATCAGACCACGTATACAAACTTGCTCCGTATGAAGAGATTACAAAAGAGCATTATGAACAACTTATTGAACATTTCCCCGAAATTGATTTTTCAAAAATCGTCTTGTACGAGTATGACGATGAAACAGTCGGCTCAAAAGAGCTTGCCTGCGTAGCGGGGACATGCGAGATAGACATACCGGTAGACGCGGTACAATCTGTCTCAAAAGGAACTGCTGGAGTCGCTCATAAAGAATCTTAAATACAGAAAACACCCCGACTTGCATCGGGGTGTTTTCATGTATTTACTGCGTATCTATAAGCCGAATTCTGTACCAATCTTGTCCACCGCAGGTGGCCCGGCAAGATTGAGTACCTCGCCGAAGCTCCTACTGCGGAGCGAAGGCGGGTCGTCCGCCGTCACATGCTGCGCATGCTCTGGCGAGACGCTCAATTTTGTAACCGCCTCTGGTGGACAAAATTGGCGATGATTATTTATCTGCCTCGTCTGTTGCCAGACGGGTCAAGCGGCACTCCCAATCGCGCATCGCCATGCGGCGATCACGTGGGCACGGCCTTGCATGTAGATAGGAATTTAGCTCCGACGCTCTTGCGAGGTCGGAGTCCCGACTTGACGTCGGGACCGTTTCAGCCGGACTTAACCGGGTCGTTTCTGTTCGCATCCCGTGGATTACTCCAGGTGGGTATTACCCACTACCATCCTCCTCCTATAAGAATATAAAAGGACATGTTCGGACTTTCCTCACCCAGCTGTAGGTTTTGAAACCCGTAGTTGGGCGCAATCATCTGATACGCAATATCTTTATTATACAATAAGAAGACAAAAATACAAGGAAGCGTTCTTTGCTATGTATTGAAAATGAGGCTTCCATTACTATATAATGTATGAATAGTAATTATAATTATCTAATTTTTATGACTGATACAGGAGCTCTCCCGCAGAAGAATTTTTTTTCTTTTTTAAAAAAAATAAAAAACGCATCCCTCGACGTTGTTTCAATGGGTATTGTATTTTGGGGCATTGTGCTTTTACCTCTTTTTTTCTTTCCCGTGCTTGGCTTTTCAATTGATACGAGTAAAATTTTATTTTTAATAGCATTCATTCTTCTTAGTTTTTTACTGTGGCTTTTTGCTCGGCTTAAAGAAGGGTCCATTACCATTCCGCTTCATCCGACGCTTGCGGCCGCCGCAATTGTTGTTCTTATTTTTATTATCAGCGCTCTTTTTTCTCCCACACCGCAGAGTTCATTTTTTGGATTTACCTATGAAATAGGAACCGTAGTATTCATGACTGTTCTTTTTTTGTTATTCTTTCTTGTTTCACTCTTTTTTCAGTCGAGTCGCTCTGTTGAACTTTTATATCAATCATTGTTAGTTGTATTTGGGATTTCTTTTCTTTTTTGGGTTCTCCGTCTTTTACTTGGCGTTGACTTTTTATCATTCGGTGGATTTTTCCCCGGAAAGGCGAGTACTATAATTGGAAAATGGAACGATTTTGCGGTGTTTGCGGGCTTTATAGCACTTCTCTCGCTCATTACGCTTGAAAAAGTCTCTTTGCACAAAAGAATTCGCGCGGCGCTTTACAGCGTGCTGTTTCTTTCTCTTTTTGTTCTCGCAATTGTGAACTTCTATCTTGTGTGGATTATTGTTGGTTTGTTTGCCCTCATTATTTTTGTATATAATTTTTCCTCCAATCGTTTTGCGAAGAACACGAAAGATAGTACTTTTTCTCAAAATGTTTCATATCCGTCAGGGATTGTTTTGGTTGTAGCGCTCTTGTTTGTTATTGCGGGCGGAACTATCGGCGGTTTTCTCAACGAAACACTGGGCATTACCCAAATTGAAGTGCGTCCGTCGTGGGCCTCAACGGGTATTATTCTTAAAGAGACTATAAAAGAACATCCGCTCCTCGGAAGTGGACCAAATAGATTTACCAATCAATGGTTTACATTTAAACCCGGAAGCATTAATAGTTCACCGTTTTGGAACACTGAATTTCGATCGGGTGTCGGGCTTTTACCGACCTTTGCGGTTACCACCGGGGTCCTTGGAGCTGTTTCATTGAGTATTTTCTTGTTTCTTTTCCTGTATCAAGGCGCGCGTTCCTTGTTCGCAACGACAATACATCGTTTGGAATATGTTGTTTTTTCATCTTTTGTTCTCGCGCTATATCTTTGGGTCATTGCGTTTTTCTATGTTCCGAACGTTGTCTTATTCACGCTTGCGTTTGCGATAACGGGCGTTTTCGTCGGGGCGTTGGTGGGAGCGGGGAAGATAAAACAATATACGTTTTCATACTTTGAAAATCCACGCGCGGGCTTTATTTCAGTGCTCGTTCTGTCTATTTTGTTAATTGGAACTGTTACGATGGGGTACGCTGTTACAAAAAAAATTATTGCGCTCAAAAACTTTTATCAAAGCCGCACGGCTTTTACGGTGGGTGATCTAGAGACTGCCGAAGGAAAAATTAAAAAAGCTATAAACCAGAATACTACAGATGTATATTATCGAGGGCTTGCTGAAATTAAAACTCGTCAGATTACAGCTTTGCTTTCAAGAAATGACGTATCTCCGGAAGATGCTCGGGCTCAATTTCAATCACTGCTCGGTGAAGCGATATTCGCGGGGCAGCAGGCGGTCCAGTTTGATAAGACTCAATATGTAAACTGGCTCGCTCTTGCACGCGTATATGAATCTGTTGTGCCGCTTGTTACCGGAGCGTATGAAAGCGCTCGAGTTTCACTTGCCGAGTCACTTTCACGCTATCCTCAAAGTCCGTTGCTTACCCTTGAACACGCTAGGCTTGAAATTGCAAACAGAAATATAAACGAAGCACGCCGATATATTGGAGAAGCTCTTCAAATGAAACCGGATTACGCAAACGCGATTTTCTTGCTTGCGCAAATTGAATTTTCTGAAGGTAATATTTCTGCGGCTATTCGTTCGGTTGAAGGAGCGACGCTTGCCGCGCCAAATGACGAAGGCCTTTTTTTCCAATTAGGACTTCTTAAATTTAATACACGAGATTACAAAGGGTCTGCGGAGGCTTTGGTTCGGGCGGTAGAGTTAAATCCCCAGTTTGCAAACGCAAAATATTTTCTTGGACTTTCCTTCTATAATATAAATCGTACAGCGGAGGCAATTGTTCAATTTGAAGGCATTGAGCTTGCAAATCCGGAAAATCAAGAGGTAAAACAAATTCTAGAGAATTTAAGAAACGGCAATGGTCCATTTGCAAATTTTAATGAGCCGGATTTTTCTGAAAGGGACACTCTTCCGCTCAATGAATAGTTTTCTAGAGTAGTGCAATGATACAACGTATTTTAAAGACTTTAGAGAAGGAGATAAGCGGCCTCCATGAGGCCGCGTATCTATTGGGCGTGTTTGCTTTATTTGCAAAAGCTCTCGCTCTTTTTCGGGACAGGCTACTTGCGCACAATTTCGGGGCAAGTGAAACACTGGATATTTATTATGCTGCCTTTCGTATTCCTGATTTTATTTATATTTCTCTTGCTTCACTCGTCGCTTCCGCAGTGCTTATTCCATTCGTGGTTTCAAAATTAGAAACAGGCGAGGGGGCACGCCGTTTTTTCAATACCATTTTTACGGTATTTTTTATCGGCATTATTGTCGTCTGCAGTCTCGTGTTCGTGTTCATGCCGTTTTTATCTGATATTGTTGCTCCGGGCCTTAGCCCTGAAGCCCAAAACGAGCTCATTCTTCTTTCGCGTATCATGCTCTTCTCTCCAATACTCCTGGGGCTCTCCGGGCTTTTTGCAAGTATTACGCAAGCTCTGCGGCGTTTTTTTGTCTATGCTTTGAGCCCCATTTTATATAACGCGGGTATTGTAATTGGTATTATATTTTTTTATCCTCTGTGGGGTCTTTCGGGCCTCGCCTATGGTGTTGTTTTGGGCGCCGTGCTCCACGCGCTTATTCAAGTTCCTGTGCTTATTCGCCAGGGGTTTCTTCCGCGGTTCTCTTTACCTGCACATTTTTTTTCAGAAATAAAAAACGTTTTTCTTCTTTCGCTTCCGCGAACCCTCACACTCTCAATACATCACCTAGTTCTTCTTGTATTTATTTCATTTGCCTCGCTTATGGGAGAGGGCGCAATTTCCATTTTTAACTTTTCTTTTAATCTTCAATCGGTACCGCTCTCTATTATCGGAGTAAGCTATTCCGTTGCGGCATTTCCAACTCTTGCGCGCATGTTTTCAGGCGGCAATCATTCTGCGTTTGTCGCGCAAGTGTTTTCTTCTTTGCGGCATATTATATTTTGGTCTTTTCCTATTTTGGTTCTTTTTATTGTTTTGCGGGCACAAATCGTAAGAGTCATTCTCGGCACGGGAGAGTTTGGGTGGCCTGAAACACGTCTTACTGCCGCTGCGCTCGCACTTTTTTCAATTTCAGTTATTGCGCAGAGCGCCATTCTTCTTTTGGTTCGTGGATATTATGCCGCGGGTAAAACGAAGGCGCCGCTCGTTATAAACGTCTCCTCATCGCTTCTTATTATCGGACTTGCTTTTCTGTTTATAAAATTATTTACTGTTTCTGAATTTTTCAAATATTTTATGGAGTCATTGTTTAGAATTTCGGATGTACCCGGCACTGCAATTATTATGCTTCCGCTTGCGTTTTCATTAGGAACACTCCTCAATGTATTTATATTGTGGTATTTCTTTAAAAAAGATTTTAGCATTGAACAAACACCGCTTGGAGATACGGTGCGGCATAGTTTTTACGGCTCAATCGCGATGGGGTTTGTCGCGTATCAATTTTTGGAAATATTTGACAATGTGTTTGACATAAACACATTTTGGGGAATATTTCTGCAAGGATTTTTCTCCGGCATGTTAGGAGTTGTGGCGGGAATATTGTTACTTAAAATTCTCGGCAATAAGGAAATTGCTGAAGTAAGCGCGGCACTGCATCACAGATTTTGGAAAACAAAACCCGTCGCTCCGGATCAAGGAGACCTTGTGAGCCATTAGTCCTGGTGTTTTTATGTAGCGTTTTCGATAGATATTTGGAAAACCTTTATTTTAAGGTATTGTTTAGAAGATACATATGGATAATATTAGAAATTTTTCTATTATCGCGCATCCCAGTACCATGACGCTCCGCGTCAGCTACGGGACAGGCATTGACCACATTCCTTATGAATAATATTCGCAACTTCAGTATTATTGCTCACATTGATCATGGAAAATCTACCTTAGCGGATAGGATGCTTGAAATGACGGGTACGATTGAAAAAAGAAAAATGAAAGAGCAGGTGCTTGATTCAATGGAGCTTGAGCGCGAACGCGGCATTACTATCAAACTTGCTCCTGTGAGAATGTCCTACGATCTAAATGCTAAACGCTATACCCTTAATTTAATTGATACCCCAGGGCATATAGATTTTTCATATGAAGTTTCTCGTGCCCTAAAGGCCGTTGATGGAGCGGTATTGCTTGTTGATGCTACTCAAGGGGTACAAGCGCAGACGCTCTCTACCCTTGATACCGCACGGAACATGGGTCTTGTCATTATTCCTGTTGTTTCAAAAATAGATTCTTCGCTCGCAAAAATACCCGAAGTAAAAAAAGAATTAGCGACATTGCTTAAGTGTCCTATTGAGTCTGTACTCGCCGTATCTGGAAAAACGGGTGAAGGAGTGCATGAACTGTTAAAAGCAATTATTGAACGGGTGCCCTCTCCGAAGAGTGAAGAACAAGCGGGGCTTCAGGGACTTGTATTTGATTTTAGTTACTCAAATCATCGCGGGATTATTGTGTATGTGCGAGTATTTAATGGAGCCATAAAAAAAGGAGACACGTTACTTTTTAAAGTTACCAATGAAAAATTCACTGTTCTTGAAACGGGAGTTTTTATTCCAGAGGAAAAATCAGTTGAAACCCTTTCTGCGGGAGAGACCGGCTACATTGTAACGGGAATAAAAAAAATGGATAAAGCAGTCGTGGGGGATACAATTGTTGAGTTTAAAAATCCGCTACCTGCGCTTCCGGGCTACGAGGATCCACCACCCGTTGTCTGGGCATCCGTATATCCTCAAAGCCAAGATGACTTTGACTTGTTAAAAAATTCTTTATTTCGTCTTAAGCTTTCAGATTCAGCCCTTTCATTTTCCGAAGAACAGTCAGGTTCGCTTGGCAGGGGATTTCGGTGTGGTTTTTTGGGGATGCTTCATTTGGAGATTGTTGTGGAGCGGCTTAAGCGAGAATTTAACGTGTCGCTTATTGTTACGGCTCCGTCTATCGTCTATGAGATTGAGCGGATAGATGGGGGGAGAGAGAAAATTTATTCCGCGTCGCAACTCCCCGAAGAGCATACTTTTACGAAAATTTATGAGCCATGGGCGCGTCTTACCATAATTACACCGCAAAACTATGTCGGGGATATTGTTCAGATTTTACACAAACACGAAGGAGTTATGGGAGAAACCCACACGTTTGGAGACAGTCGTGTGTCATTTGAGGTGGAGATGCCCCTGCGGGAGCTTATGCGAAATTTTTTTGATGAGCTCAAGCGAGTTTCTTCCGGCTTTGCGTCGTTTTCATACAAGATTGCTGACGTTAGGGGGGCGGATATTGTGAAACTTGAAATGCTTGTTGCCGAGGAGATGCAGCCCGCGTTTTCCACTATTGTGCCACGTGCTCGGGCGCAGGAAGACGCAAAAAAACTCACAGATCGGCTTTATACTCTTTTGCCAAGGCAGTTATTTCCGATTAAAATTCAGGCAAAAGGAATGGGGAGAATTCTGTCGTCAAAAACACTTCCGGCTCTTAAAAAAGATGTGACCGGCTATTTATACGGAGGAGATATTACAAGAAAGCGCAAATTGTGGGAAAAACAGAAAAAAGGCAAGAAAAAACTACAAGCGCGCGGGACGGTGGAGATACCGCACGATGTCTTTTTGAAGATGGTAAAACGGGAGTAAGAAAATACGAGAATGTTTTGCCATGTTCTTTATACTACTAACCCCAAACACCACATCTCGTCCCGTAGCTGACGTGGAGCGTCATGGTACTGGGATGGTAAAACGAGATAACTAGGAGTTGAATTTTAGTAGCTAGTGGATTAGAAAATAGGGGTGTAAAGGAAAAGCATACTGATAATAACAAGTATTCCAAGTCCTATCCATACATTTCGCACCATTTTTCTATTCTTTTTTCCGAGAAACATGCCAAAAATTGAGGAGCGGAGCGACTGCAATTTTTGAGCACCCCGCACCTATTTTATTAAGAAATTATTTCTATAATATATAATATTACTACGAAAAAATATTTTTGCAAAGCGCGGGGCCGAATAGGCCAACCCTCATTACGCGAAGCGCTTTGCCACAAAATACCTGCAAAATAGGTGCAGGGTATGGTTTTGCGATATAATATTACTAATGGACGACTTTAAAAGAAGAACCAGAATAAGAAAAATTATTTATTCGCCCTTTACGGTAAGCGCGCTTTTAATACTTATTTTTTTTGTTGGGCATGCCACAATCAAAACCTTAGAAACATATCTTGAGACACGAGAGAATTATAAGGCGGCACTTGGTGAATTTGAAAAACTTGAAAACCGAAAAGAAAACATTGAAAACAGAATTGAAATGTTAAGTACCGAAAGGGGAATAGAAGAAGAAATCAGGAACAAGTTTGGTTTTATAAAAGAAGGGGAGGAGGTTGTGATTATCGTTGAGCCTCCTAACTCACTCGATAACCCTCAAAAACAAAAAGAAGAGAAAGAAACGAAGGATAGTGTAATAAAAAACATTTTTGAATCAATTTTAAATATTTTTAGATAAATACTTAGTATGAAGCGTGCCGTCAAATTTTTTAAAATAAGCACTGCTCGCTAAAAGAATTAGTGGGGGCGTTATTGTTTTTTTAGAATATATACGACAGATGCATTGATAAAGATTTGAAACAAAATTCTTTTAGAAACAAAAAATGCCACAGCATCGAAATCCGTGGCACATAAATGATTGGGTGGCGTGTCAGTTGCTGCTGCCCTTGTGTGTGACCGTAAATATTTCGCCCGCTATCATTGTACGTTCCTGATCAGGAACCCCACGAGTCGGCCTCACCCACACAGTTCTACATTTCTCTGAGATGGTAAGACCAGGACATGGAGCTTTTTCCCAGAAGCCAGTAGTTGAGTCATACACGTCATTTTTCATAATGATGTCACCGGGCTCTAGCCGATACCCGTAAATACCAATTGAGCTCTCCGGATGACGATGGATAGATTCCTTTGAAATCATGGGTGTTTTCTCTATGCTAGCGTCTGCGTCATTTATATTCTATCTAACTTTCAAAGTCAATGTCCTAGATTTTGATGCGAGTAGCGGGAATCGAACCCGCGTCCTTTGCTTCGCCCCAAATGCAAAATTGCTCTCTTGATGCGGAATACGAGAATCGAACTCGTGTCTACTGCTTGGGAAGCAGTCATTTTACCACTAAACTAATTCCGCAATTTTACAACGGGATTCTCAAAAAATATATTCTCGCCAGTCATTATTTTTTGGAAGAAGCAAATGTACTACCACTATACTATACTCGCAGAATTGATGGACCGTACCGGATTTGAACCGGTCGCCTCTTCCATGCCATGGAAGCGCTCTACCAAATGAGCTAACGGCCCCCATCAGAGATAATACTGTATGTTATGTTTTTCTGTAAAGCCACTTTGCTCCTTCAACAAGCAAAATATTTATTGCTATCCAAGCGAGTAATCCTAACAGCCAAAATGGAGAAAGTGGGACGGTTTTGAAAATCTTTTGAAGAGGCGTGACATATATTGTTGCTCCGATAAGAGCAATTCCCGCCGCAACACTCCATGTCAGAAATTTGTTTGAGAATAATGTATATGAAAACAGAGGTTTTTTTAAACTCCTAAAAGAAAATGCGACGAATAATATGTATGAGGCAAAACAGGCAAAAAGAAATGTTTTTGCAATCTCCTCATTAACATTAAAATAGAACAGCCCGTAGTACAAAGCAAACAAAAGAAACGAAGAAAAAACTCCGACCACTAATGTCAAAAATTTCACTTCAGCGTTTAAAATTTTTCTGTCCTCTTCCGCCCTACCCGTTACATCAAGGCTATTTTCAAATGCAAAAGAAAGCGAGGGTAAACTACCGGTAAAAAAATTAACCCAAATAATCTGAAGTGCGGTAAGCGGCAGGGGGAGCCCCGCGAGAAGACTCATGCCGATAAGCACGACCTCATCTAAAGAGTTTGACATTAAATATACAAATGATTTTCTTATATTTCCCAATATTCTCTTTCCCTCCTCAATCGCCGCGACAATAGTATTAAAATTATCATTGAGCAAAACCAAATCTGCGACATCTTTAGCCACATCACTTCCAGAGCCGACCGCTACTCCAATATCAACCGCCTTGAGAGACGGAGCGTCATTTACACCATCACCGGTCATGGCCACGATTTCTCCTTTTTGTTTATATAAAAGCCCGATACGCAGCTTGTCTTCCGGAGTTACTCGAGCGAATATTTTTATTTTGTCTAGATTTTCAAGTAGTTCTTTATCGGAGAGTTTTTCTAAGCCTTCTCCAGTTAATATTTCTCCCGGAGAAATGTTCCATCCGATTTCTTTTGCGATAGAACGCGCTGTTCCGCTGAGGTCTCCTGTTGCCATAACCACCTTGATTCCGTAATGTTCCATTTGTTTTATGGCGTTTGGAATTTCAGGACGTACTGGGTCGTAGAACGCCAGAATACCTAAAAATTGAAGATTTTTTATATCTGCCGCTTGAACTTGAGTGGGATTTTTTAGCCGCTTATCTACAGCTTTTATGGCAATGCCTAAAATGCGCTTTCCTTCCTCACTTAACTTTTCAATGGTTTCCAGGGCTTTTATGTACTCTTCTTTTTTTAAATCCGATTGTTTCAGAAGAATATCCGGAGCTCCCAACACTGCAAGAAAGTCTTCCCGCGCGGCGCTTTTAATGGTAAATGTTTTTGACTCGCGCACATACGCGGCAGAAAATTTATTTTTTGAATTAAACGGAAGGACTGAGTAAAATTCCTTTTTTTTGAATATAGAGAGAACGTCTATACCTTGTGCTGCCGCGGCTTTTACAATTTGTGTTTCAAGAGGCCTCCCGGAGAGGCGCCATTTTTCTTTTGACTCCTCGGGATTTTCTATAAGGACATTTACGTTTGAAAGGGCAAGGGTTAGAATTTCTTTTTCAGGAGGACTTAATTGGGTTATCGGTTTGTGGTCTTTCGTTTTTCCAAAAATTACATGTTCTGCGATTGCCACATCTACAAGTTCCATGTGTGCCCGTGTCAGAGTTCCGGTTTTATCGGTCATAATGAGAGTCGTTGACCCCAAAGTTTCTGCGGCGGCGAGATTTCTTACAACACCCTTTCGTCGAGCGAGCCGCTCTACTCCTACGGCAAGAATTACGGTGAGCGCAATAGGTAAAGACTCGGGAATCGCGCCAACTGCTACGGCGGCTGAAATTAAAAACATATCAAAAAATGTTTCACCTCGAGTAATGCCAAGAATAAAAATGCCTACGACCACAGCAGAGGCAAGCCCCGCAATGACCCATGCAAGTTTTGAGACCGCCAGTTGAAGTGGTGTCTTTTGCCGCTTTGTTTCGGAAACAAGAGCCGCGATTTTTCCTATTTCCGTGTTTCTACCCGTTGCGGTTATGACTCCAACCCCGAATCCCTCAACGATAAGCGTGCCGCCAAATACCATGTTTTTTCTTTCATGAATTCCAGCCGACTCAGAAATGAGGTCAAGATTTTTTGTCACAGGCATTGCTTCTCCGGTAAGAATTGATTCATCAACGGCAAGTTCTTTTACTGACAGAAGCCGTGTATCTGCCGGTACCCGTGTTCCGTAAGAAAGATGAATAATATCTCCCGCTACTATTTGCTCGGCGTCCAGTTCATGCTCCTCTCCGTCGCGGATTATTCGCGCTCGTTCTTTGATATAGAGCGTTAGCCGTAGAAGCGCCTCTTCCGCTCTATTTTCTTGATAAAATCCCAAAATTGCATTTACGGCAAGTGCGAGGAATATGACAGTCGCGTCAATCCATTTGTGCAGGTATAAGGTAAGGCCTCCGGCGATAATCAGTATAAAAATAAGAGGGCTTTTAAATTGGGCAAGAAATATTGTGAGACGGGTGAGCCGCCGTTTTTTTCCGAATACGTTGTAACCGAAAACCTTGAGTCGTCTCTCGGCTTCTGTTTTTGTTAGTCCATCTTCGTGGCTTTGAAGTTCATTCAGTGATTCCTGTGTGGTTAAGGCCCAGAATGGTTTTTGTATTACGTTTTTATCCATATTTTGCGTATTTCTCTATTTTCTCACGGATACAACTATTAAAAAAGCCCCACTTTAAATGTTTGGGAAGGGCTTTACAGGTGAAATGATATGTAGAAAGTTTATCAATCTTCAAGAGTGAGACTGTATTCTTTAAGACTTGTCCGCGAAGAGCTGAGCAATTCGACGATTGAGCTCCTCCGAAACCTTAGGAAAGGGATGCTCGTCATCCATCTCTATTCTTTCAAAATTTGGGTCTGTTCGCATATTTAACATCTGGGGAGCATATTCCTCATAGACACCGGACTCAAGAGTTACTCCGTAACAAGGAGGGTTGCCCCCAGTCATTGTTTTTCCAGGAACATCTACAAGAGCCACTCCATGCAAGGGCGCAAACTCAACATATATTTTCATGATAGGATAACCTTTCTGATTTGTTCAGCTGTTTTAACTAGTTAAATTTTAACATACTCAAAGGAAAAAGCAAGTTTTTGTAAAAGTAGTTCTCCTTTAGTGCATCATATATTATGTATGTTATAATGACATTATTATAAAAAGTCATAATACTTATTTTTATGGACAAAAAAGTGGTTATTTATACGACGCCGACATGCATGTATTGCAAGGCGACTAAAGAATTTTTTAAGGAAAATAATGTTGCCTATGATGAATTTGACGTCGCGACAGACGCGGAAAAGCGGGAGGAGATGATTCAAAAAAGTGGACAGATGGGCGTGCCAGTCATTTTTGTGGGGGATAAAATGGTAGTTGGATTTAATAAAGACAAGTTATCGGAACTGTTGAGTATACAATAATAAATAATTCAAAATACCGCTTTGTAGCGGTATTTTTAGATGCCCCCAGCATGAATTGAACACGCATTTACCCCTTAGGACGGGGTTGTTCTATCCGTTGAACTATGGGGGCTGTAATATTTTTACAGTATCACATTTGCTATAATAATATAACTGTTATGGATCCCGAAGAACAAAAAATACTTGAGAGAATACTCAAACTTTCAGAGGAAAACAACAAACTCTTGAAAAAAATAAACCGTTCTATACAATGGGGGAGGTTTATCCACGCCCTCTATTGGGTCATCATCATTGGCTCCGCAGTAGGCGCGTATTATTTTCTACAGCCGTTTTTTGATGCATTTACGGGGGCGCTTGGAACAGTTGGCGCTGGCGTAGAGAATTTACAGAAAGTTGGCGGGTCATTGCCTGATATTGGAGGATTGCTTCAACAATTTAATATACAGCGATAAAAATGAAATAAACACGCCTGGGTAGCCCCGACGCGCGAAGCGGTCGGGGTCCCGACCGAAGCGTCGGGACTCAGCCTAAGAGTATACATGGCTTACGTCTATATTTTACAAAACGAGAACGGAAGATATTATGTAGGTAGTACCAGTAATTTAGAAAAACGTATGCAACACCACAGAGGTGGCTATACTCCGTCAACGAGGAGACTGAAAGCGTTTCAGCTAGTTTTTTCTCAAAAATACGACAGCCTTTTTGAGGCACGAGATATTGAACGAAGATTAAAAAAGTTAAAGCGTCATGATTATCTTCAAAAAATTATTCGCGATGGTAAAATACAAATGAAATAAACACGCCTGGGTAGCTCAGTTGGTAGAGCGCTTCCCTGAAGAGGAATAGGTCGCCAGTTCGATTCTGGCCCCAGGCATCAAAACAAAAATCATCCCGACGGCTATCGGGATGATTTTTTACACTATTTTTCCCACACATTTCCTTGACAAATAGAATTTAATATGTTAAGCTTTAGAAACCACTGAAATGTCTTTGGTGGTTTCTTCTAGGGGAAATCCTAGACCCAGATGGTCATTGAAGCGACCAAGAGAAGGGAGACAAGAAATGTTCGGTACATCTCAGGAAGCCAAGAAGGAAGGCTGGTTCTCGCGTCGTCACCGTACGAGCGAGGCGCACGACAACGTGCGAAATATGCGCGAGAACAAACGGATTGCTAAACTCAAAGACGCGCGCAAACGTAACGAGGCGGCGGCTAACCGTTCGCCCTGTGAGCAGATTCGTCGGCTCGACGAGCGACTCGGTTCCGGAATCGGCGCCAAGAAGGAGCGCGCCCGTCTAGGGGCCCTTGTCGGCTAAATACCCAAAGGACTGAGCAGGCCAACTGCTTCCCGCTATCTCTTCGGACCTAGCGGGTTTTTACTTTTTCTCCACGCGCTCGGTGTATTCGCCAGACTCTGTGTTTACGCGTACAATATCTCCTTCCTCAATGAATAAAGGTACTTGTATTTCCATTTTATTTTCAAGCGTTACTTGTTTCGTGCCGCCTTGCACGGTGTTTCCGCGCACAGCGGGCGGCGCAGAGACGACTTTTAAGTCAACCTTAACTGGAATTTTAAATGTGATGAGTTTGTCGCTAAAAAAGAGTGCCTCCACATTTGTGTTTGCTCTTAAAAATTTTCCTTGCGGCCCCACGACTTCTTCTGAATACGAAAAACGATTTTTTGGGTTTCCGGGTTCGCAAAACCAATATATCCCCCGATTTTCATAAAGATATGTAAATGTCTGCACAGGCAAATCTGCTTCCACTGCCGTTTCCGACTGATGGAACGAACGCTCGGTTACTTTTCCGGTCATAAGGTTTTTCAGCTTTGTCTGATTAACCGGCTTTCGCTGTTGTTTTCTAAATACATGCGAATCAAGCACCTCATAGGGTTCACCATCAAGTACAATGATTTTTTTGTTTGTGATTTCGTTGTAATTTAACATACGTTGATGCACTTTAGGAGAACTAGGTTAGAGCCTCTCTCCAAGCTCTCAAGGAGCCGTTTATGCTTAATATTGTAGCATCGTGGAGTTGATTTTACCCGTGTAGATGACTTCAAGACACGGTTTTGGAAGCACTTTGCCCGATACCTCGGTAAAACTCCCATCCAATGTTAGAATCTCTGCTAAACAGCCCGTTTTAGTTAGCGTCTGTACATCTAAAATCCCTATTGGGAGATTCTTCTTTGGCAACTTCAACAAGATGTTCGCATACCTCAATATTATCGGCATAGCCAAATATGAACATCATCTTTTCCCAACCAATGGTCGACTCCATCATAAACCATTGTGCTGGCAGACCCAATGAGGTTTTTGGATAATTTTCCGCAGCTTCAAAAATATCCACATTCTTGTAGTAATATCCTGCGAAAAAACTGACCAAAATAGCAATGATTAAAATTAGTATGTTCTTTCTCATAAATATTATTGTACCATTTCCATAATTTTTTTCGTTATTTTAAGCAGAGTTTCAATATCGTTCTTCATTTTTTTCGATTCTTCTTGATCAACATTACGCAAAGCATCCTTTCCAAAATCATATCGTACATCAGTAAAATCTTGCAGTATTATTTGTCTGCCGTCTATTAAATTAACGACATATTTCACAAAACCTGATTCTTTAATCTTTTCAATGCTCATTATATCAATTTTCTTCAATGCTTCACTAGATAGCTTCTTTGAGAGCAATTTCAGATCATGTGATTTGATGTCTTCCAAAAGTTCTTCTCTCGAATTCAACGAGCTGGCCAGTAAAATACGGGACTTCAACATCAACTCAAAATTATAAGAAAACAAAACATACAATGAACGAGAATAGGCAGCGTCCGTTCCACCCCTATGAAAATGCTCAAGACACGCATCAATAAATAAAAACCCCGAATTCGCTCTAAAGACTGCACGCTCTGCAAGAATACTCTTTTTGTCTTTTGTTTTATCTCCTATCATCTAGTTTACGTTAAAAAGCAACTCTCTTTCCCTGTATGCAAAATAGCGCATGTTAGAACCTCAAAAAGTTTTGGGAAGAGAACGGTCTAAGCGCTCAAGCTGCAATTCTATGCTCCCACGAGGAATCGAACCTCGATCATGGGATCCGGAATCCCACATTTTATCCATTAAACTATGGGAGCGTGTTTGGGGTCCATTTGAATTGAATCCCGACGCTCCGCTTGTGAGCGGGGGTCGGGACCCCGACCGGCTTTGCGCGTCGGGGCTACGGGGGCGGCTACGTACATAAGAATATATATGAAATAGGCACAAATGTAAAACCCAGCTCCGCCTATTGGTGGGGCTGGGTAAATGAGTCACTAAATTGTTATAATGAAGTGACATGAAACCCGATATACATTCCGTATACCCCAAAGAATCTGCAGGAGATGTAATGGTGGAAAGAAGCCGCGTTCCAACCGTGCCGCTCGGTACAACATTAAGTGAAGTGCGGGAGTTGCTTTCAAAGAATGGCCGGGTATATGAATCAGTTGGCTATATTTATGTCACAGACCACGGCATGCATCTTCGTGGTGTTTTTTCAATACGAGAGTTTTTTATTCATCAAAACGACAAAGAACGAGTGGACGACATAATGCAAAAAAGCATTGTTACTGTTCGCCTACATACGCATCAAGAACGCGCGGCCCTTCTCGCGCTCCAACATAACCTTAAGTCTCTTCCGGTTGTTGATAAAGACGATGTGTTTTTAGGAGCTATCCTTGCCGATGCTCTTTTAAAGATTTTAGACAAAGAGGCGATAGAAGACGTGCTTCGTCTTCGTGGTATGTATTTTAATGGCCCGTATGATGATTTGCTCCAGATGTCCATTTTTGAATCCGTAAAACATCGCTTTCCCTGGCTTTTGTTTGGACTTTTGGGGGGTCTTGTGGCAGCCGCTATCGTAGGCATGTTTCAGGAGACACTTTCACAGAATCTTATACTTGCTTCGTTTATTCCTCTTATCGCGTACATGGCCGGAGCTGTGGGAACACAAATGGAAATATTTATTATTCGCGATTTTGCCCTGCACCCTACCTTTAGTTTTTTAAAATATTTTTTTAAACAACTCTCTGTTGTCGGGCTTATCGGTGTTGCAGTAAGTGCGACGGCGGGGATTATTACTTTCTTCCTGCACGGAAACGCCCGCATAAGTCTTGTACTCGGAACATCTCTTTTGTTCGCGATGCTTTTTTCAGTTTTAACGGGACTTATTATTCCATATGTATTCAGAAAACTTGATTTGGATCCGGCAAACGGAAGCGGCCCCACGGCAACTATTATTCAAGATATATTAAGTGTTTTTGTATATCTTCTCGTTGCGTCCTTCATACTATAAGCTCTGTTACAATAGATATGCATATAGATACGGTATTGCAAAAAGATTTGCGAGGAAAAACAATGATTGTTTTTGATTTGGATGGAACGCTTACTGAGAGTAAATCAAACATTGAGCCGGATATGTCTTCCGCACTCGGACTATTGCTTGCAAAAAAACAAGTTTCCGTGATAGGGGGCGGTTCTTATGCCCAATTTGAACAACAGCTACTCGCGCACCTTTCATGCGCGGTAGATTTGCTAAAAAATCTTTTTCTTTTTCCAACATCGGGCTCTCGTTTGTATGTATATGAAAATGGGTGGCGAGAAACCTACGCCCACACGCTCTCTCTTGAAGAAAAACAGAATATTTTTGACGCGTTTGAGCGTGTTTTTAAAGAAATGTCATATGAGCATCCGCACAAGGTTTATGGAGACATTTTTGAAGACAGAGGAACGCAAATCGCTTTTTCTCCCCTAGGCCAAAATGTTATTCTTGAGATTGGGTCTGAGAGGGGCGTTGCTTTAAAACAAGAATGGAATAAACGACACGACTCAACGCGGCAAGCAATTGTTCGCTCTCTGCAACAAACACTTCCGGAGTTTGAAGTAAGGGCGGGGGGGCTTACTACGATTGACGTGACCAGAAAAGGAATTGATAAAGCATATGGAATCAGGCAAATTGAAACACTTTTAAAAATTCCTAAATCAAAAATGCTTTTTGCCGGAGACGCGCTCTATGAAGGCGGTAACGATTACCCTGTTTTCAAAGAAGGAGTGGATGCGGTTTCTGTAAAAAGACCCTCTGATACTAAACAATTAATAGAAGCGCTTTTGGCATACTGATAAACAACATGAGGCAAGCAATACTCAATTTTCCTAAACAACTATTGTGGGAGCCGCAGCTTGTTGGCGAAGTTCATACCAGGCCGATCAGACGATACATCGTTATTGGAATGGGTGGTTCGCACCTTGGGGCGGATTTAATGCGGATTACTCATCCACGTATTCCTCTTATCGTGCATAAAAATTATAGTCTTCCACTGCTTTCTCGCGAAGAACTTAAAGAAAGTTTAATTATTTTAAGTTCATATTCTGGAAACACCGAAGAGGTTTTACACGTATTTGAGCAGGTTCGTGAAAATGATTTAAAATGCGTTGCTATTACAGTAGGCGGGAAACTTCTCGCGCTTGCCAAAGAACACCATATACCGTATGTGCAGCTGCCTGATACGGGTATTCAGCCGAGAATGGCAACCGGATTTTCAAAAAAAGCACTGCTTAAAATTATGGGTGATGAAAACTCCCTTCAAGAACTCTCATCTCTCGGTGCAATATTACAAGCGGGGGATTTTGAAGAAAGAGGAAGAGAAATAGCGGAGGAGGTGAAAGGATTAGTGCCGGTTGTGTACGCGTCAGAGGCAAATTATCCAATCGCGCATAATTGGAAAATTAAATTTAATGAGACGGGAAAAATTCCTGCTTTTTCTAATATGGTGCCAGAATTAAATCACAATGAAATGACGAGCTTCTCTAATCCGCATTTTGCAAAACAATTTTGTTTTATTATCTTGAAAGACAACACGGATCATCCGCGAATTATAAAACGAATGGAGATTTTAAAGACACTGCTTGCGGAAAGGGGAGCGTCTATCTATGATGTTGAAATTTCACACGGCAATGTGTGGCATAAAATTTTCTCTACCCTTCTTCTTGCCGACTGGAGTGCCTATCATGTCGCGCAAAATTTAGGACATGATCCCACGGAGGTGCCAATGGTTGAAGAATTTAAAAAATTGATGTACTAACAAAATCCGCCTCATCGGCGGATTTTGTTTAACTTCGTTTTAATGAGATTTTATTTTCACTTTTGTTTGGCGAGCTTTGTCAATTTTAGGAAGCTTGAGTGTCAGAAGCCCATTTTTCTCTGATGCGTCCGCTGCGTCAACATCAACTTCATGGGGCAGAAGAATAGTCCGTGAAAATGAACCCCAATATAATTCTTTATAAAAGAAATCTTCATCATTTACGTTTCTCTGAGATTCCCGCTTTCCTTTTATGGTTACCATGTCTCTTCCGATTGAAACATTCAAATCTTCCGGCCTTACTCCCGCAACCATTGTTTGAATAACAATTTCATCGGGACCTTGATACATATCAATGGTAAGCTGACCCTCACTTGCTTCTTCCTCAATCCAACCAGAAGAATCTGGAGTATTACCCCCCTTGTCTTTTACCTCTAATTCCCGTACATCCTCACCGGCTTCTTGATTTACGATGCTCGTAATTTTGTCAAAAAAAGATTTTTTTTGTCCAAACATAAATTAAGTATTGAATTATTTACCGGGCGTAAGTCGCTTGACTCGTTCAAATGAGAGGAGTAGCGCAACTACAAATATCCATAATACGCCAAAAATAAGAAATATATTCTGACCTTTATATATAATTATAGAGAAATTAAAAAGCGCGTGCAACGCAATAGCTACAGTTATCCCCACAGCAAAATATACTCGTTTTGTTGCGTTATTTTTGTAAAACGAAAGCCCCTTCCCTAAACCAATAGTTGCACTTGCGACCACATGCAGAAGGGTTGCTCCGATAAAACGCAAATTTCCCGTCAAAAATCCAGAAACGGTATCTCCGCCCAAGAGGGGGTTTATGAGAAACATGGTATTTTCCAGAGCCGAAAATCCAAGCGCCACGGTAATCATATAAATAAGAGGGTCCAGGGGTTCATCCACGCACATGCTTTTATCAAGGCAGACGCTGCGAAACGCAACAATATAAGCACCACCATATTTCAATAACTCTTCAATGGCAGCCCACACGATAACTATCGTCAGGCCAGTGCCCAGGAAAGAAAAAGCGAATTTTTCGAGGAAAAACGCAACAGGTACGGCAATCATTCCGGCAATGAATGCGGCAATAATAAGCCGTTTTGGTTCAGGGTGAGCGGAATCTTCCTTAAGCCAAAACCAGAGCCAGATAAGTGCCGGTAAAATGCCACCGAGAAGAGCGAGTAGTAGTGTATAGATATCAAAAGAGAAGAGAGACATATTGAGATTTCAGATATAAGATTTATGATTTAAGATTTACGAACATTTTCAGATTTCAAATTGTGAATTTATTTTTTAAAATACAAATCTAAAATCTGAAATCGTAAATCTGAAATTATATTGGCCATTTTTCTACTATTAATAATGTTTTTTTCTTATGCGGCATAAGCGACCAGATTTCTTCCGTTACGAACGGCATGAAAGGATGCAGAAGCTTCAATACAGTGGTAAGGATAGAAAGCAGCATACATCGCGTTGAATCTTTTTTTTCTTGTGGCGATTCTTCTTTTAAATGCGGTTTACTTTCTTCAATAATAATATCCGCAAACGTATGCCATGTGTAATGATATAGTTTTTCTATTGCGAGATATAATCTGTATCGTTCAATATCTTCGGTTATTTCGTACACAATTCGCTTGCACTCTTTTATTTTTTCTTCGTCTTCTTCCATAAGCTGAGGTTTATTTTCCATATTCAAATCTTCTGTATTTTCCAGAACAAAACGGGTAACATTCCAAAGCTTGTTCGCAAAATGTTTTTGTCCGCGTACTTTATCTTCGGAGAGCTTCAAATCTTGTCCTGGAGTGTTTCCCATAATGAGAGAAAGGCGGGTCGCGTCGGCGCCATATTTTTCTATCATATCAAGCGGATTAATAATATTACCGAGTGACTTTGACATTTTTCTCCCTTGCCCGTCGCGTACAAGACCATGTAGATACACTGTTTTAAAAGGAATGTCTCCAAGGTTATATGTACTCATTAAAATCATCCGTGCAATCCAGAAAAATAAAATATCGTATCCTGTTTCAAGAACACTTGTCGGATGATACGTTTTTAAATCAGGATTTTCTTTGGGCCAGCCGAGTGTTGAAAATGTCCATAGACCCGAAGAAAACCACGTGTCTAGGGTGTCGGGATCCTGGTTCCAGCCGGGTTCTTTTGGCGCATCAACATCAACGTGTATTTTCCCATCTTTATACCACACAGGTATTTTGTGGCCGTACCAAATTTGTCGGGAAATACACCAGTCGCGGAGATTGTTTATCCAGTGAAAATATGTTTTTTCAAAATTATCGGGAATAATATTTATTTGTTTTGTTGTAACTACGTGGAGCATCAGTTCTTTAAGCGTTACCTCTTGTCCTGATTTTATTCCTTTCAGTTTTGAATTGCGCAGTTTGAATTTTTTATTTACGCCGATAAACCACTGCTTTCGTATCTGCGGCTCAATCACTCCTCCGCCGCGATAATTTGTTGCGATGCGATTTACATAATTTTCATCCACCTTCTCAAGCAACCCTTTTTGTTTTAGTTTTTCAACAATTTTCTCGCGCGCCTTTTTTATGTGCTCGCCCGCAAATTTTCCCGCGATAGGGAGCAGTATTCCGCGTTCGTTTATAATCTGCTCTTTATCTAAGTTATGTCGCTCAGCAATTTCAAAGTCTGTCGCGTCGTGCCACGGAGTGATGGTCATGACTCCTGTTCCGAATTCCATGTTGACCGCTTCGTCTTTAACAACCGTTGCCGTAATGGGGCCGTTTATCCACTCAAGTTTTATTTTGTCTCCGTGTTTGTATTGTTTATAACGGCTATCTTTTGGATGCATGACGACATATTTATCTCCAAATTTTGTTTCAGGCCGTGCAGTACCTATGGTAAAGGGCCCGTATTTTAAATAGTAAAAATTTGTTTTTTGTTCTACCCACTCAATTTCGTCGTCGGAGACATTTGACTGCATTTTGGGGTCCCAGTTTACGATTCGCTCGCCTTGGTAGATGAGCCCGTCGTCATACATATTTTTAAACGCGGTACGAACGGCGAGCGCGCGTTTTTCATCAAGCGTGAATGCTTCTCTGGTCCAATCAAGTGACGAGCCCATTTTTTTAAGCTGGTGCACGATGGTGTCGTGGGATTCCTGCGCGAACGCTTCAACTCGTTTGAGAAAAGCGTCTCTGCCCAAGTCATGGCGTGTTTTTTTCTCTTTTTTGTATAAAATTTCTTCAACTTTTGATTCAGTCGCGATTGCGGCGTGGTCGGTGCCGGGGATCCAGAGCGTTTTTTTGCCCTTCATGCGATTGTATCGTATTAAAATATCCTCTATCGCAAGCATCGCGGCGTGTCCCATGTGAAGGGTTCCCGTTACATTCGGCGGGGGAAGGACGATTGAATAGGGTTCTGCGTTTTTATCAGTAACGCCTTTTTCCACACATGCATCGGGGTTAAAAAAACCGCTCTCTTCCCAGAGCTTGTATATTTTATCCTCCGCTTCTTTCGGATTATATGGTTTCAGTAACTTCTCATCCATAATAGAAAATAATATCACACTATAACCTTATTTTTATTACTTTAAATTCGGACGAAAAAACTTGACATTTTATATAAAATATGCTAAAATTTAAATGAATAAGTCTGAACTTTTCGTTAACATTTGGAATGGAGGGTTTAAGAAATGACTACCACAATACGCAAGTTGCTGATTGCCGCGGGCACTCTAATACTGGTCGTTGTAGCCGGCTTCAGTTTGCCTCTCGTCACAGCATGGCATTTCGGCGAACCCGTGAATGCGCCGGCGCTCAAGGCGCCGCAGGTGGACAACTGCCCGATGTACTTCTGCCGCAAGCTGTACACGGTTACCCAGGCGACAAAGAAGCTGGAGGGGACCGGCTTTGGCTGGACTATCATCGAAGAGCCCGGTAGCGGCCATCTCTTTACGGTACTCGTGACTCCGTACCAAAATTATAATATTGGTGCGGTGGTGCAGGTACGAGAAGTTATCTATCGCCAGAACAACATGTCACTCGCAAGGTTTCTAGTGGCGTACGATCCGGAAGACTTCTCTTTTCGGCCGTATGCCCCCCAAGGCCAACCATAACGAACACGCGCACCGTTTCACTGCGGGGCCCTGCGATTAACATCAACGGGCCCTTTTTTCTTTATACCTGATATTTTATTTTCAAATTCTAAGGATCAATTTGCGCGAATTGGTCTTTTACACCACATCGGACTTTGAACAACTTTCTAAAAATTTGATAAAGGTTTTTTCATACTATATAGTAATGTACAGACTTCTGCACCTTAAAAAGGAAGGAAAAGATATGAGCAAGTGGACATTTAAGACGGTCCGGCTCAATCCTCAAGGAGTTGCTGAATTTGTTGAGCTTACTAAATCTCAAGAAGCAAAAATTGACAGATATACTCAAGCATTAGAAGTCGCAGCCAAATCAACAGTTGCGAACCCCTCATACTCTCATTATTTTGTAAAAGAAAGTATCGGTGTTCTAGAAGGAGCGGCATTGCCTGCAGGAAATATTGAATATGGAATTTGCCAGGCGCTTCATGGAGAAGAGTCGGCAGTATCTGCATTTCGGTCTCATTACGGAAGAGGTGAGCATAAAGAACTTGTTCTTGGAATTATTGCGGGCAGTCCGGGTAACATCGCAACGCCGTGTGGAAACTGCAGAGATATCATGCTTGAAGATTTAGGTACCGATTTTGAAATTGTCTCCGGCGCGGCCGACGGAGGTCTTGCGCTTGTAGTAAAGATGAGCGATTATCTTTTTTCCGATTTTAAAACGATTGCTTTAGAGGATGTTCCTCCAAGCGTGTTGCAGAGAGTTGATTTGGCAATTGAAGAGGGTGCATTGCTCGTAAACGACGCGTATTCTCCTCCGAGCGTTCACCCTGAACGCAGGTACCACGCACTTATCGCAACGCACCGCAACAGTTTTGTTGGGGCTCGAGATGTGATGTGCGAATATCATCCGATTTATGCTCTTCGTGACGCGGTGCGGCAGGCAAGACGAAGAAATGATCCATGCATTAATTTTGTGGTTATTGTGTGCGAAGATTTTGGCGGCGGTGCTCCCCACGTGATGTATAAAGACCGGCAGCATTTAGTGGAGCTGAATTTACAAGGAGAGTTGCTTACTGGAGTAGAGACTAATCCTCCTGTATATCTTGTTACGCATAAAGGCTATGAACAACTCACTGGCGCCTGGAAGACAAGTGTAAAAGAATGGATTCCAATGGTCTTTACTCCCAGAAATTTTGGACCGGAATTTGTTGATTTTCTTACAAATTATTTTAAAACTCTTGGTGGGCGGCGATAAGCCGCCTTTTGTTTTACTGCAATCGAAGTGTCCCGACCGCCTTTATCATATCTGATTGAGGGGGAAACATGCACGAGCTTTGGGTGAGGGTTCCCCGTATGTATCCGACAACTGCAATCATTAAACCGTTATCGGTTGTAAGTTCTGGGGAAGGAATAAAAAGCGCGGTATCTGAAAAATTGGAAGAAACCGCTTTTGAGAGTTTTTCTCGTATATTTTTATTTGCTGATACTCCGCCGCCGATAACAATTGTTTTTGCCCCATATCGCACGGCTGCGTCAATTGTTTTTTTAACAACAACCTCGGTAACTGCTTCTTGAAACTCATGAGAAAATTCCCTAACAAGTTCAGAATTTATTTTTCCTCCTCGTTTTTTTAATTCATACAACACTGCAGTTTTAATGCCGGAAAAAGAAAAATCAAAATCATCTGAATCAATCATTGGACGAGGGAGTCTTAGTGTTTTGTCTCCCTTAAATTCATTCGCTTTTTGTGAAACATGCGGGCCCCCAGGATAAGGGAGTTCCAACATGCGGGCAACCTTATCAAATGCCTCACCGATTGCGTCATCCCTCGTTTCCCCGACAATTTTGTATTGCAGCCAATCTTCTGAAAGCACTAATTCTGTATGCCCACCGGATATCAGTAACGCCAGAAGTGGAAATCGCACAGGGTATAGCGTATAGCGTTCAGCGTTTAGTTTTTTAAAATTTTGAATTTGTTTAGAAATTAGAAATTTTGAATTAGAAATTTCTTCTCTGCGCAATAGCGCAGAGAAGATGTGGCCTTCCATGTGGTTTACGGGAATAATTGGAATATTCCAAACGAGTGAAAGCGCTTTAGTAAAATTAATGCCAACCCAGAGCGCCGGTTCAAGCCCCGGCCCATAGGTAACTGCGATTGCATCTATATCTGGTTTTTTAATATTTGGAATAAAATCAAGAAATGCTTCCAATAACTCCGGCTCTCTCGCGAAAAGCATATTGAGCAGTTTTTTTTGTTCAGTAGAAAGGATATTTTTTTGAATTTCAATGTTTCCTCCAAGCGCTTTTTTAAAAAGAGGAATCAGATTTTTTGCGTGTTCTCGTTTGGCGAGCGAGGGATACACGCCACCGTATTCAGCGTGCAATTTTACTTGAGAAAGTATCAAGTTTGAAAGCACAGAAAAAGAGACATCGCCTGTTTTCGAGCTACCCTCGGCTTCCACAAGCGCAAGAGCCGTTTCATCGCACGATGTCTCAATAGAAAGAATTCTCATATTCTGTCATATTTTCATAGAAAGGACCTAAAATCAACATTTTTCTCTTTATCCAAAGCAGTGATATACTGATTGATATATGCCTGAATCTAATCTTAGAGAAACATTTGGATTTAAATCTCCTGAGGAAGAGATTGATTTTTTGCGTGGCGAGATAGAGAAAAAAGAGCATGCGCTCAAAGAATCAAAAACCCACACGCACGAAAAAGCAACGCAAGCAGCCAAAGAAGAAGTAGCAGCATATCAAAAAAGGCCGCATCAGGAGGTGCTCGCGCCCGGATATGCCATGCCCGAAAAAGAAACAGAAAGTATCGTTCTTGATTTGGCTCCGGAAGAACATGATGAAAAAATAGGAGAATTACTCGGAGTATTAAACGAAAGAGGAATTAAAAATACGCTTTCTATTGTTGAAAAACTTAAAGATCCTCACCTTGAAGACGATTTTCATCGTTTCTTGGTGGAATATATTAAAGAAGGGTTTCCTGTTGCGGGGCTCAAAGAAAAGGGGCCATTATGGAAGGCGCTTCATATGACACTCTACGAGGTCGCGCTTCCCGGAAAAAGCGGAGAGGAAGAGGGTCGTCAAAAGCCGCTTAAAGAATTGCTCTCTGGTATGGAACAGTTTTATGCCGGCATGCTTTCTATCGGAGGAAAAGATGAGCGCGGAGTATCTCACTTTACGATTGAAGTCGCTCTTCCCGACAAGACAGATGAGGTTGTGTTTTATTCTGCTGTTCCAAACCACAAACGAGATTTGTTTGAAAAACATATTCTCTCTATTTTTCCGAACGCGCGGATTCTTGAACAGAAAAATGATTACAATATTTTTGTTGAAGGCGGCACCTCCGTTGGCTCATATGCAACACTTATGCGCAAGCCAGTACTTCCGCTTAAAACATACGACGCGTTTGACCATGACCCGCTTAATATTCTTTTAAATACATTTTCAAAAATTGAAAAAAATGGCGGGGGAGCCGCAATTCAGATTGTATTCCATCCCTCCGGTGAATCTCACCTCAGTGAATACAAAAATGTATTGCGCAAACTGCAAAAAGGGGAATCATTCAAAGATGCGATCAAAGGAGCTGATGTCCCCGGAGCATTTTTCAAAACAGTGGGGGAGATTTTTACCGGCCCTTCAAATAAAAAAGATAAAGAAAAAGCGCCACCCGACCAAATTGCGATAGAAAATGTACAAAATAAGACGGGAAGCCAGATTGTAACCTCAAACATCCGAATTCTCGCGTCTGCAAAAACAAAAAGTCGCGCGGAAGACATTCTCTCCGACATAGAGTCCTCGTTTAATCAATTAGAAAATACGCACGGCAACAAGCTCTCTTTTGAGTCTGTCTCGGGAGGGAAATTGCTTTCTTTTTTCAAAGATTTCTCATTTCGCGATTATAGAGAAAAATATGGTCTTCCGCTTAATTTGAAAGAGATTGCGACCATTCTTCATTTTCCGCTTGGAGAGGCGGTGTCTTCTCCGCAATTGCGTGAGTCCAAAGCAGGCACTGCGCCGGCACCCACCGATGCTCCACAGGCGGGAATATTTTTGGGGATAAACAGATTTAGAAACGCAGAGAAGAAAATTTATCTTACTCCGGAAGACAGGCTTCGTCACCTCTATGTTGTGGGGCAGACAGGAACGGGAAAAACAACACTACTCAAAAATATGATCGCGCAGGACATTGCCGCCGGAGAGGGCGTGTGCATGATAGATCCACACGGAAGCGACATTGAAGACGTGCTCGGCATGATTCCGGAAGAGCGGTTTAAAGACGTTATTTATTTTGACCCTGCCTACATTCCGCGCGTTATGGGGCTCAATATGCTTGAATATGACCCAGAACATCCGGAGCAGAAAACATTTGTGGTTAATGAGATGTTTAGTATTTTCCAAAAGCTCTATGGCGCAGTGCCAGAGTCAATGGGCCCCATTTTTGAGCAATATTTTAGGAACGCGGCGATGCTTGTGGTTGATGACCCGGAGAGTGGAAGCACGCTTCTTGATATCTCACGGGTTTTAGCGGAAGAGCCATTCAGAAACATGAAACTGTCTCGGGCCAAAAATCCGGTCATAAAACAGTTCTGGACGGAAATTGCGACGAAAGCCGGAGGAGAACAATCGCTCGCAAATATTGTACCGTATATCACAAGCAAGTTTGATACATTTGTGGCGAATGAAATTATGCGGCCGATTATCGCTCAACAAAAATCATCTTTTAATTTCAGGAAAATTATGGATGAGCGGAAAATCTTACTCGTAAATCTCTCAAAAGGAAAATTAGGGGAGGTGAATGCCAACCTTATTGGCCTTATTCTTGTTGGTAAAATTTTAATGGCGGCGCTTTCCCGAGTTGACGCTCGTGGTGTGAATTTGCCGCCGTTTTATCTCTATATTGACGAGTTTCAAAATGTAACGACCGACTCAATATCAATCATTCTGTCAGAGGCGCGGAAATATAAACTATCGCTTACCGCGGCGCATCAATTTATCAAACAACTTGATGATAAAACAAAAAACGCGGTATTCGGAAACGTTGGCTCTATGGCGGCGTTTCGTGTTGGCTCTGAAGACGCGGAGGTTTTGGAAAAACAGTTTGAACCCGCTTTTTCCGCTCGAGACCTTCTCAATATTGATAACTGGAATTGTTATATGAGACTTTTAATGAACGGCCGCCCCTCAAAGCCATTTAACGTGGAAATTCCCGCACCGAGGATAAGTGACAGGGCGCGTGCGGAGAAATTGAAAGAACTTTCCTATATGTCGTATGGCGAAGATAGAGGAAAAATAGAGCAAATGATTGCTGAAAAATATCAAAAAATATGAACCATAATCCACACGAAAAAAGAATTCACACACAGATAGAAAGTGTCTCTGAAGAAGGGCTTTTAAGTAAGGCACTTTTGGAAACAGGGCAACTATTGCGTGAACATCAAATCAACATTGAAGATTTTCGAGGTAAAGGTAAATATGATTCGGATACAATAGCAGAGCACCTGGCGTTTGTTGAGCAAAAGAAACGTAAATTTGAAATGTCTGCTACAGATGAAAGCCGTGACTCTCAAGAGCTTGCGACAATATTTGAGGGTATGTTTTATAAAGGCGCTCACGAATATGGATGGTTGGGGGACCCCACTCTAGTAAGAGTAATTAAGACATGCGATTTTGATGACTTGAAAAATGGAATTGACGGCATCGTGGAATTTACCCAAGAAGGCAGAGGAGCGGAACATCTTGCTGTGGGAGTGGACGTAACATATAGTAATCAACTCAAAGAAAAATTTAAAAAAATTAAAAATGATATTGCAGAAGGAAAACTTTCTTCCATAGAATATTTTCGTTCCGGTAATTTTATTGGAAGTCTCAATAATGTTCCTCGTGTTATTGTCGGAGCAGAGAGAAAAAATTTAATAGAATTATGCAGAGATGTGTTTGTTAAAAAAGATTCACAGAAACTCAAAAGACATCCGTTTCAGGTATTGCAATTAAAACAAATGCGGCTTCAGCTTGATGCGTTTGCCGATTATGCAGAGTCTCTTGGGAAAAAAGATGTCGCAGCTTTATATCGTCGTGATGCGGAAATTATTCGCAAGATTTTACAAAAGAAAAGTGTCGGAGAAGGAGTGCGCATGGGGCAGTGGGAAAATGATCGAGTCTTTGCGGCAATTAAACAAGAGCTGGAAAATTTAAAATAATTATTAAATTATAACAACCTCATCCTTACAAACTGGAGTTTGTAAGGATGATATTTTTGTAGTCAAAGCTTCTGCGATTACGCAAAAAGGACTCCTACGGCCGCGCCGAGCGCGATTGCGGCTCCGCCGATAAGAAGCATCTCTAATGCGGGGCGAAGCGGGCGGATGCCCGCTATTTTACCGCTTATAGTTCCTAAAATGAGAAGCGCGACGAGAGAGGCGCCGATTGAAGTCCAAAAAGCAAGAGATATGGGAAGAAAAATGTATGGCGAAAGGGGAATAAATCCGGCAAAAAAATATGAGAAAAACATGATAAGAGCCGACTTGGCAGATTTTTGAATCGGCACTTCTTGCCGCAGAGAAATTTGCCGTGCGGAATGTTCAGAAAGAAGTGAGCCGGCGCCCATTGAAAATGCTTCAACGGCAATGAGCACGACTCCGGCAAGAACGATTGTCTCCGGCATAGTGCCTGCGACAGCAACACCGGATAGGAGTCCTACGGTTGAAACCAAACTGTCTTCAACGCCAAACACAAAGTTTCTGATATTCGTGACGTCTTTTTCTTCATGCATGGTTATATTATAGCGCATATAATCTATTTTAATAAAATAAAAAAACGGATTGATGTTATCGCACCGTGTGTTTGAATTTTAATCACCGGTTATTTTTTTATAGTCCTCAGGCATTTTATCCCAATTGGGCATAAAAATCCACAAAAGAATATATAAGCCAACTCCGAAACCAAAAAAGATGATTGAAGATGCCCACAAGAGTCTTACAAGCCAAACGGGAGCTCCAAGCCAATATGCAACTCCGCCGCAAACGCCACCAACCCATTGTTCTTCTTCAGTCACTAATCGCAATTTTCTTTCAGAAGCAGATGTTTTTGTCGCAACGGTGCTTTTGTTTTCCAACCTTTTTCTCCACAAGAATTCTGAATACTACGTTACTTTAGATAAAGATAAGTGTCAAGCTTGTTGCGCCTTTATAATTTTATGCTATGCTCTCTTTCAGATTGCGAAACGAGAAGGAAAAACGATGAACGAAAAATTCAGTAGTTACCGTGACAGTCTTTGGACGCGCCTATCTTATGTGTCCTTCAAAGGAAAGTGCGAACTCTTTTTTCGTCTTCTGATTGCCAACATAAAGAATTGCATAAGGGGTCGTGCTTTTAGAAAGGGATACAATTCACTTATCATTGGCTCTTACGGCCCAATTCAAATATATTCAAGCAATCCTTATAGCCACAGAACAGAATTGAAAAAATTTTGCGACTGGCATGGTGGTGTCGGGCACGCGGCTGCCGACCGCATAATTGCTGATTGCAAGGGATACCTCATTCGATTGCAAGAGATACGCCATTCGATAAGATAGCGTCAGTCAAAGCAGGGAAACATTTCCTGCTTTTTCTTTTTGCATTAAAAAGAACATTCTGACATTCTTGCGAATATCAGAATGTTCTGAGGATAATTTTTGTTTTGTAAATCTAATTTTCTTGAGATAATTCTTTGACTTTGTTTGTTTCCTCCCACGGCAAGTCAATATCCGTCCTACCAAAGTGGCCGTAGGCGGCGGTTTTTTGGTATATGGGGCGTAGGAGATTTAAGTCTTTTATTATTGCCGCGGGGCGGAAATCAAACACTTTCTCTACGAGTTCGGCAATTTCGTTATCAGGGATTTTTCCCGTGCCGAATGTATTTACATTAAACGCCAAGGGTCTACTCATGCCGATCGCGTAGGCGACTTTCACCTCTGCTTTTTTCGCAAGTCCTGACGCGACAATGTTTTTTGCCGCGGAGCGCATGGCGTACGCCGCCGAGCGGTCAACTTTGCTTGGGTCTTTTCCTGAAAATGCGCCGCCGCCGTGCTTGGCAAGTCCTCCGTATGTGTCCACGATAATTTTTCTTCCCGTAAGCCCCGTGTCTCCCGCAGGACCGCCGATTACGAATCTTCCTGTGGGATTCACAAAAATTTCTGTCTTGTCATCAAAAAGATATTTAGGCACAATCGGCTCTATGACTTTATCTAGTAAAGCATTTTTTAATGTTTCAGTGGATGTTTCAGGAGTATGTTGCGTTGAAATTAAAATATTTCTGACATGCGTGGGGACATCGTCACGATATTCAATCGTCACTTGCGTTTTTCCATCAGGCCCCAAGAAGGGGAGTGTTCCGTCTTTGCGCACCTGAGAGAGTTTTTGTGCAAGCGCATGTGCCAGGTAAATAGGCATAGGCATAAGCGTCTCTGTCTCGTCTGTCGCGTAGCCGTACATCATACCTTGGTCTCCAGCACCCTGTTCAAGCGGGTCCTCACGCGATACTCCCATCGCGATGTCAGGGGACTGTTTGTTTACCATTGTCGTAATTTTGACGGTGCGAAAGTCAAGTCCTTTTTTCTCGTCATCATAGCCGATGTTTTTAATTGTCTCTCGCGCGACAGATTCAACGTCAACAGGGCTTCCTTGTGCTTGCCTCGCCGGCAGGCGGGCGGTAATTTCTCCTCCAATCACGAGATTATTGCCACAAATAAATGTTTCGCAGGCAACGCGCGCTTTTCTGTCTTGTGTGAGATAGGCGTCAAGCACAGCGTCGCTTATCTGGTCGCATATTTTATCCGGATGTCCTTCGGTGACAGATTCCGAAGCAAGAAAATCAATTTTCATATTTTTTATAATACTGAAATATGAGCGACAGGTCACCTGGACATATGTCTTAAAGCGTGTGGGCTTGAGTTTATCATTTCGATTTTACATAAACTTACCAAAATTTGACATTTAATGACCCATTATAGTAATATGGTTTTAGTTTTGCGACAATGGAGAATTTTCAATGAAAGTTCAACTTGGTGCAAGTTCGGTCACTAGGCTTCTAAAAACAGATGTTGTAAATGCTTTCTTTTCAGACAGATGCGCGGACACAGGACACGCTCCACTTAACGATAAAGTTGTTTTCTCAATATTTCCAGGAGTTGCTAAGGGTGGTTTTTGCGAAGTCCTTGACGAAATTGCTGCTAGCGGGATAAAGGTTGAAGTTGACACTACGGGGTTTGTATTTTTACCCTCATGGCAGTCATGGGAAGAGGGACGAAATGACGGCATATATTTGCATGGTGTTAGATTTACAAGGGTGAAGTAAGATATTTTTTGAGTGCCCCAATATATAATTAAGACATTTACAAAAACATCATTGTTACGATGATGTTTTTTTCTTTTTATTTATACTCAGTCCTTGTTTATTTTGGTGGGCGGTACAGGAGTCGAACCTGTCACCTCAGCAATGTCAATGCTGCGCTCTAACCAGCTGAGCTAACCGCCCATGTGTTTGTATTATGTACGATTGAACAAAAATTCGCAAACTATGCAGTTATTTAAAAAAGCGCGGGCGGATTTGCCTACGCTCCTACGCTAACGTGTAGTTGTTTGTTTGCATCCAAGACATTAATTCTATCCATAAATGCTATGGCGACATCTACCGGAATAATTCCTCTATGTATCACAACATTATTTTCTTGAACCGTTACATCTCCGCCGAGTTTGCGAATGAGAGCAATTTCGCGTTGCACCGATGGATGCGCGATTAATTCCTCTGCAGTCACCGTATCCTCCCGCATCAAAGCTATTGTAATTATGGTCAAGCAGAGTCAGGGTGTCAACGGTTGTTTTTTAATATAGATATGCTAAAAATACTTTTAGATTGTTGGGCGAACCCCAGCAACGGAAGGAGAAGAAATGGAGTACACTCGCACTGATAAAGCTCCCGCGCCGGGGGCGTATAGCCAGGCGACCGTTGTTGAAGTTGAAGACAAGAAATTTGTTTACTGTGCGGGACAGACGGGTAACGTACCAGATGGAAAAGATGACCTGGTCATTGAAGGAGGCCTCGGTCCGCAGACGACTCAGGCGCTTCAAAATATTCTCGCGGTCGTTAAGGCCGCAGGAGGGGATGTACACGACATCACACGGCTCACTGTATATTTGAAAGATACAGCTATGGATAATTTCTTACAAAAGATACTGAACAACATACTAAAGTTATTTGGACTTACTGCTTGGGGAGGCAGTACTTCCTTTGAAGCTAAAAATGAAAGTACCGAACATTGGAATCACAGGCAATGGAAAGGATCTGAAAGGGCAAAACAGAGGAAGGAATTTGGCGCCGCATACGAAGCATTTTTCAAAGAACACGGGCATACGAAGGAAAAAGGAAATATGCCGGCTCGGGCAATGCTTTGGGTCTCTGAAGTGCCGCTTGAAGCTCCTGCGGAAGACACTGTTGTTGAAATTGTTGCAGAGGCCGTTGTTCCCAATAAAAATTATGTTCCTAAGTATGTACCGGAGCCTTCATATGGCCCGGGACCTGATAATTACGGCAGAGATAGACATTAATGACATAGCCGCCCCACGGGCGGCTTTTCTATTTTTTAAAAATAAAAAGCGGATTGATATAATCGCACCGCACTATTTCAAATGAAGATTTATTTATTCTAGGGGCTTTGCTTTTCTGATGGGAAGATGGTGTCGTTTCAATAGTGGTCTTGCTTCAACGCCAGCACATGCTCCATCTACGTCATTTAAGAAACCAAACGGGTTATGAGACCCAAGCTTTTCCTCTGCTTGTTTATGATATTGCCACCTTAAAACATAGAGCAGTGAACAAGTTTCACACTTTGTTTTAGATTTGCGTTCCGCGGTGTAGCGTGGATGAAAATGGCATCGCACGGTCAAAATCTTATCGGTGGGCACTCTTAGTCCAGCCATGTTATGAGTCTCCTAAGCTGTTGAGTTAAAAACTTTCGTTAGTGTAACATACATGTATTCAATTGCAAATCGGACAAGAACCGTCCTCGGCATGTTACTTGTTCCGATGTTGCATAGAACTTGCAAATTTTTAAAAATAATTACATTATTACCGCAGTGAGTATTCCGCGAATTGTGGAGGTACAATGACAAAGCGCCTGGCGGTGTACGCAGGTTCTTTCGACCCCTTAACCACTGGTCACCTCTGGATGATTGAGCAGGGAGCTTGTTTGTTTGATGAGCTTATTGTTGCGGCAGGAATTAACCCGGAAAAACGATATATGTTTTCTGTTACCGAAAGGATTCACATGCTTAAAGAGAGTGTCGCACAAATTTCAAATGTTACTGTAGGTAGTTTTACAAACCAATTTCTCATCACATACGCGCAATCAATTGGAGCACAATTTATACTTCGCGGCGTCAGAACAGAAAGCGATTATGAATATGAACGTACTATGAGAAATATTAATGGAGACTTGGACCCTAGTGTCACAACTATATTTCTCATGCCGCCGCGCGCGATTGCAGAAATCAGCTCCAGTATGGTTAAAGGACTTATTGGGCCAGAAGGATGGGAGCATATAGTAGAAAAGTATCTTCCTGCGCCTGTGTTTAAAAAAATAAAAGCGGCTCATTATGCAAAACCAGAATAGAGAATTGTGGTTTAAGTTGTGGGAGCGTATTGGCGCATGCACCGATTCGCGCACAGTGTACAAGGACCTTGCGGCGCGATACAGCGAGTCGCATCGCGCGTATCATACCCTTGAGCACATAAATCACTGTCTTTTTGAGCTTGAAAAAGTAAGGCGTATTACATTAGACGTAGACGTTATTGAACTTGCAATCTGGTTTCATGATGCGGTATATGATACGCATGCATCTGATAATGAAGAGCAAAGTGCTTTGCTTGCAGCGCAGGTTATGCGGGAAGCAGCGTTACCAGAAAGAATGATTAAAAAAGTTACAGAGTTTATACGCGCGACAAAACACACTCACGGCTTGCATAGCCACGACATTGATTTATATTTTTTCTTGGATATAGATCTCTCTATTTTGGGACAAACACAAAAAGTGTTTGACGCATATGAATTACAGATTAGAAAAGAATATGAATGGGTTCCAGAAGAGGCGTTTATTGAGGGACGAAAGGTAGTTCTTTCCTCATTTTTAAATCGGGAGCACATTTATTCAACACATCAATTTTACGACGCGTATGAAGCACAAGCCCGTGAAAATATCGCTCGTTCTCTTGTGAAATTATCGCCCACGATATAACTTTGTTGGGCGATTTTTTAAAACACCACCTCATCATTTTCTACGAGGTGGTTTATTATTTTGGACCAATTTTCCCACTTTTTATTGACAGACCATTTTAGTTATAGTATCCATAATGTAGTTACTGATTTTACACTTTGAAATGGAGATGGGCGATGGGACGAAGTGTTGTTGAGCAGTGGTTTCCTCCGATTGAACCGTATCGTAGAGGGTGTCTTCCGGTTGGTGATGGGCACAGCATATACTATGAGGAATGTGGCAATCCAGAAGGCGTACCGGTCTTGTATCTGCACGGAGGGCCCGGCGCAGGCTGTGATAAAGATACGCGGAGATTTTTTGATTCCCAACAATGTTGCATTATCATTTTTGACCAACGCGGAAGCGGCAGGAGCACGCCCTACACAAGTACGTACGAAAATACCACATGGCACCTTATTAAGGATATCAATACACTCCTTGATCATCTTGGAAAAGAGCGGGTGGTTCTTTTTGGCGGCTCATGGGGCTCAACTCTCGCGCTCGTGTATGCAATCAATCACCCGGAAAGAGTTTTGGGGATGGTGTTGCGTGGGATTTTTCTTTCAGAAAAGAGAGAAGTGCGTGATTATGTTGAAGGTATCCCGAACACTCGTTTTCCGGAGGTGTGGGAGCGATTTATTTCACATGTTCCCACTGATATGCGGGAAAACCCCGCTGGTTATTATTTTAAACATATGACCTCTGGGGATCTGCTTGAACAAAAAAAATATGCATATGAATGGGCATACTATGAAAGCGCGCGCCTGAATCTTGTGCCAAAAAGAGAAGAGGAACTTGAGCGAGAAATTAAAGCGGACCCGTACGAGTCGCTAGCAATTCTTGAAGCACACTATATTAGGAGTCTTTGTTTTCTTTCGGATGGGTATATTTTAAGAAACGCGTACCGCATACCCAATGTCCCCGTTTCAATCATTCATGGACGGTATGACGATGTCTGTCCGGTAGAGAGCGCTCTGCGTTTGCACCAAAGCCTGCCAACTTCAAAACTTCATGTTGTCGTTGCGGGGCATTCTCGCTCTGACCCGGAAATTTTAAAAATGCTGGTTTCAGAAACAGATAGAATGATTGCAGAACTTAAAGAGTAAACCCCGTTAGAAGTTTTCATATTGTTCCCGCATGTTACTGGATGTAGCCAGGGCGAATTTGCTTTTGCAG
This sequence comes from Parcubacteria group bacterium, assembly GCA_016180525.1. Lineage (GTDB taxonomy): Bacteria > Patescibacteriota > Minisyncoccia > Phycocordibacterales > UBA2135 > JACPBB01. The sequence goes on from JACPBB010000002.1 coordinate 386,035, forward strand.
ACCATACAACCCCTATACTCCAGCTGAACTTTCTAACGGGGTAAATTAACAAGCCGATCACTATGATCGGCTTTTCTATTTAGAACTTTTGTAGGATGTTGGCGACATTGGTCTCAACGTGGCAGTTTTTTATGCAAATAGTCCCGCAACTTTTTGGCTTGTTCATTCATATGCTGCTCTGCGTCTTCGGGCCACTTGCTTGTATCAAAGGGCACGGCTGCTTTTTCCGCCAATTTTTGCGCTTGTATAACATCAATGTGAGAAATAGTATCAAAGGGCACTCCGCCTTTTACACAAAAACTATGGCCATATTCATAATCAGTAATATGCAGACTCTCGGGATCTATATAAATGTTTCTTTTCTCTGCCAGTCGTGATGAATCAACAAAAACTCTTCCATATAATTTTCCATGCGATTCATCGTCTATATATCCTTCAACCGCAAAATCAGTTGTTTGCAGGTATGTAAGTGTTTCGGGGTTTTTAGATCCAAACACCTCCTGATTTTCTATATTTTTTTCTATCACAGGTAATTCCGAAACATGGCCGAGCTCGAGTGGAGGCTCTGTGAGCGGAAGAAGCTCAATTTGTATTCGTTTAGCATCAACCCACCGCGCATTAATTATTTCCCTTTCAAATGCGTCTATAATATTTTTTACAGACCGTTCGCTCCACCCGAATTCCTCAACGGTTCCTTCAATTATGATATTGGGCAATTCTTTATTCGGTATTGTTTCTTGCGGCGAAGAGGGTACTTCAATTGTCTTAAGCACTTTGTGCGCCCGTGCTTTTTCAAGGCGTCTTTCAAAATAGGGGTCTATGTCTTCACGCATAAGATTTATTTGTAAGCATATCTTTTTGGGACCATGTTTGATACCACGCATCACCCTTTCCGGCAGGTGGTATATGAATAACGAGTGTTCCCTCGTCTTTCACGGCAGGATTCGGATGCTCATCATAGGGTGCTATTATTATTTCTACATCAGAGCCGAGCTCCTTTTCTACCACAAGGGTTAAACCATTTATCGCGTCTTTATCGAGGACCTGAATCTCTTCTTGTTTTGTGTCTGGATTTTGCGTGCGTACACCGGGAAGAGCAAAAATTGCTTTTTTAATTTTTGCGCTTTTTATTCTCTCTTCATCTGGAATGAGAGCGCGTAGTTTTCCCATGCTTGTGAGCAAGGCATCCGGCGGATAGTAGGTAAGAGCGCATGCTCTTGTGCCGTCCTCGGTTTCCACAAATACAGCCACGGTATTACAGTCGCAGAGCCCATATGTCCACATAACTTTTTCTTCCGTTGCGCCTGGTGGGACTTCCACAAATCTTCCATCTTTAATGCCCACCCACTCAACATTACTGTCGCGGCTCTCCACAGAGCGACGATATAAATCTTGCACGGTCGCAGAAAAATCTTCCGCGGGGGATTCATTGGCATTTTTTTGTTTTTCGAAGTTGTTGGTCACATTATTTTTCCCCAAGGATGATCTTTTCCCTCAAATAATTCCTCTATTAAAAGCTTCTTTACTTTTTCTCGCTTGGGGTCTCCGAATTTATCACTTTCATTTCTGCAACAGGCACGGGCATATGCAATGTCTCCACGGCGCAGCGCCTTTGTGATACTTTGGGTAACCGTTTCCCACGGGCCACCATGTTGTGGAGGGTCCAGTTTTTCTATTGTATCAGCAAGCGCGTCCCACCTTCCTTGCTCGGATTCTTGTTTTAATACTTCGTTCATGTTTTGATTTTAACACATTTGTATGAAAAACGGTGGCGGTGGGTAGAGGGCTCGAACCTCTAAGGGCTTGCGCCCGCCGCTTTTCGAAAGCGGTGCATTACCATTCTGCCAACCCACCCTAGAAGGTCCTTAGTGGTTTTCTGTTTAATATTTCCTCGACTTCTTCATATCCAAGAGGGAAACTGAAATTGTAACGTGCCGGCACAGCAAAAACGTAATTTGTATTTCGTCCCAATTCGTTCGGGTCAACCGGAGCGGCTCCAATGTGAAATTTTCCAGATTTAAGATTACCCCATTGTTCCGCGGTAAATACCATGACAGGAATATCTTGATAAAGTTTTTCAGCAGTCCATTTCGGATTGTGTATCGATACTATCGGACCATGCGTAAATTCTTTCTCGCCCAGTTCATCGCCGACATCGTAACCTGTCCATGTATCCATGGAAACGGTGTAGTTCCGCCATGTTTCCGGTAGAGAAACATAAAATCTGTATTCGGCGTTACGATATTCCGGCAAACTTGTATCGCTATCGAATGGTGACAGGTGTTTTTTGGTAACGGTAATGTAGGTAGTTATTGCGACCGCAATTACAGCCGCGATGGCAATGGACAACAGCAATTTTTTTCTTGGAATCCTGGCGCAGGCTTTGTTTAGAACTTGAAAATCAGCTAATAGTGATGTAACTCCCAAAACTAAGAAAATGCCGGACGCTAGCCAGTCTCCGTTACGTATCGCTTCTATTGATGCGAATCCGAAAAAAATTATAAATATTGCTAAATTGATAAAAGTCGGCGTTTTCATGCTTTTGCTTTCAAGCCCGGTCTTTCGAACGGGTGTACAATCCTGCGGAGGGGGAGAGATTCGAACTCTCGTGAGACTTTCGTCTCCGACGGATTTCGAGTCCGCGCCGTTAAACCACTCCGGCACCCCTCCAAAAGAAAGACTAACATTTTTTGTATTTTTCACAAAATATGCTATAGTTTTTAGGCCTAAAACACTTTTGCTTTGCAAAATGTTTGGCCAATCAATTCTGCTTTTGCAGAATGTGATTTAGGCCCCATCGTCTAGCCTGGTCCAGGACGTGAGCTTTTCAAGCTCAAAACCCGGGTTCGAATCCCGGTGGGGTCATAAAATGAAACTCATAATTATAAGTAATTAAATAAAGATTATGGAGAAATTTAAAGGTGAAAAAAATCCGTTTATGGATACATATGAAACTGCCAGCGGTCTAATGGAAGCGCTTGAGAAGAACAAAGGAAGGAAATTTAATTGGGAGAGACATCCTCTTTCTGAAGAAGAGGACTTGTACACGGGTGTAGACAAACAAGAAGATGGAACTCTTAAAATATATGTGATATTGAGCAAGGATTCTGAAAACTCATTTCTTAACACATTTGATACCTTTCCACAGGTGCTCGAATTTTTTAAAGAACTATCTCAGTCTGAGAAAAAACAAGAGAGATAAAAATTGCCAGAAAAAGATACCTGACCCCAACAAGTTTTGATATAATTAATCTATGAGATTAAGCTATGTTGCACTTTTGATTCTTGCTGTTGCCGCTGTGGCAATAGCGGATGTATTTCTCAAACAAGCCGCTGTGCATAACAGTTTGTGGGCAGCATTTAAAAGCCCATGGATGATTGGAGCGATATTTTTGTATCTCTTTCAAATATTTTTCTTTACTTATATTTTTGTCGCTGGAGTCCAGCTTGTTAATGTCGGCGTCCTTCAAACTGTTCTCTATGCAGCCATAGTTCTTTTTGCCGGATTTTTTATTTTTAATGAGACACTTACTCCGATACAAGTTCTCGGAATTATTTTGGCACTCAGCGGGACGATATTAATCAGCCTTAAATAAAAATTAAAACATGAACAAAGGATTTATCCCCCCACCTTCTCAGAATACCTCACAGTCTTGCTGTGGAGATGGATGGGTGTTGTACAGATCCTTTCTGAAGGGTCCAATATCTCGCGGGAAGGTGGGGGGATTTATTTCTATTTTTACGCTTCTTATTATTCTTGGCGTGGTTGGCGTTGGGGTGGTGGGCGCTGTACTTATTGTTAAAACGGGAAATGATAAAAATGACATGGCATCTATTGAAGAGGAGACAGAAATAGTGGCATCTGAAAATAAAGAGGCAACTTCGTTACCTGTTTCATCAAAGCTTGTCAAAAGCACAGAACAAGGAATTCAAGCGCCAAACACAACTCCTTCTGTGGACACCACTCTTCTTAATTTAGAGCGCGAAATTAGTGTTTTGTTTGACGCCAAAGTAGCGATCGGGGAGGAACACTATCTTCTTATTTTAAAAAATCTTGATAACGCGGAAAAAGAGGGTGGTAATAAAGATACAGTAGCGCGACTGCGAAATATGCTTGAAACAATACATTCGTATGCATCGCTATCCGCTCCCGAGGAATCGCAAATCACAACAACAGCAGAAGAAGCTCCGATGCCCAAGGGGGTCGGAGTCCCGACCTCGCCAGAAGCGAGCGTCGGGGAAAAAACAGAGCCGGTGTCTTGCGCAAACGACACGCGCCCGAAGCTAACCGCAGACATTACCGACTTTTCTAAAATCAGAAAAATTACGGCCCCTGGCAACGCGTCAGTTGAAGGTCCGAAAGGACACTCGTTTATCTGGACGGGTGGCGCGCGTGTTCCCATCTATGCTCCTGCGAATATTACACTTGAATCTGGCTCATATTCAAAAGATACCGAGAGTAGTCCGGCGCAGTATCTCCTCTTTTTTGTAGTACAAGAGAATTGCAACTATCGCGTTAAGTTTGACCACATAGATGAGCCGATTACATCCATCAGAGAACAATTCTCGGCGACTCCAGCTGTCGCGGACAGTCATACTTCGGAAGTAGTAAACAAAATAAAATTTAACACCGGTGATTTAATTGGCTACACGTCTGGTACGGTCTCGGCAGGTAATTGGGACTTCGGCATGTATAATTTGAACGAAGAAGGGCCCCTGAAACGAGTTGACAATGTCTTCGGCATACATGGCTACTCGGTGTGCTGGGTGGATTTTTATTCCCCGGATGTAAAAAAATATCAATACAGAAATCTACTTGAAGGCACCACCCTCGTTTGTTTCTTTTAATGAATTTCAAATAGTGTATAATCATACTATGGGAAAACGAAGCACAGCAATAGGGCTCATGAGAACATCTCGTTCTCGAAAGACAAAAAAACGTCTTGCGAAAAAACACGCAATGCTCGCGAAAAGAGCCGCGAAACGGGGCAGGTAGTGCAATCTTACCAGGCTCTTTTGTCATAAAAACAACCCCCTCACTCTCTAAGAGTGAGGGGGTGTTTTGCCTGATTTTTTTTCTTTTCTATTCTCATACCCCCGTTCCAAATGGAAGCGAGAGTACATAGAGTCCGAAGACGGTGTAGGAAACCATGAGGAAGAGCATCGGAAGCTGTCCAAGAATGATTTGCAAACGACTTTCAAATTCCACAAGCGCGATGCGATGTGCGATATATGTCGCGAGAATATGTCCAAGAAGAATTGCCCCAACCATAATGTACCAGACGGTGTCAGCCCCAATAATTCCTATATTAACTTGATACGATTGCGTGCCGAATAAATCCCAATCTCTGAAGAGTGGATCGGAGAGCATGGGAATTAAGCGTTGTCCTTCAAAAATGAGGAGGCCAAAGTAGTGCGCGAAGTGATAGACAATGGCAATTGGTATTAGGGAATACGTGAATGTGAGGAGGAGTGAAGAAAATGAGGTGGCAGTTTTCGTGACGAGTTTCATAAGAAATATTGCAAACGCATAGAATGCGAAGAAGACAAGCGGAGAGAAAAGAAGCGTTACATGCGAGACAAGAGAATAGTTGTTGAGGAAGAGGTCGCTTGAGCGGATGAAGTTTACCCATGGCTCTGTTTCTTTACTTCCGTCAAAAACGGTGGAAGAGAGCATAAAGAGAACGAAGAACAGAATGCTTATATGTGCGGTGCGACTTTTTAAGAGATGCTCGCCGGGTGGAGTAAATTCAATTTTTTGGGGCGTAATATGAAGCGGAGCGAATTTTCCCACAAGACGGAAGAACACGCTGAAAAAGTCAGAATAGTGAAACCAGTCACGAATTCCAAAAAGTGCCGAGCCGTAAATGGAGATAAGAGTGTAGATTACAAGTACTCCGCCAAGCACATAGGGGTTCGCACCAGCGCCGCCTGAGAGCAGCTCAAGCCAGATAAGGCTGAAAAAAAAGAAAAGCGCGGGGATATATCCGAGCCGCCCCGGATAGGTGTATCGTGGCACATGATTTTTAGGAAGTATCCACGAGGCAATTGTTTTGAATGGGTTCATATACTCCCAGAGATTTCCAAATAGAGCAGAGAGATAGGTAAACCCCAAGAGGAAGATAATCCAGAAGAGAATCGGAGCGGGGTTGAGAAAGGCATTCCCGCTTCCTAAGAAAGCGAGTGCAAGCGTAAGTGTGAGGAGTATGATACCGAGAGCTTTCAGAAATGCCGCTACGAAGCGAAGAGATGGAATGGAAAATGTCTTACTGATATATCGCGAAGTTCCAGAAAGAGCTGGGGTGCTGAATAGTCCGAGAATTGCAAATGATGCCACAAGCGCTGCTCCCGCTCCGATTGCGTAAATGTGGAAGGGAAGCGGGAGTGTAAATTGGAGTCCAAACGCGTGTGCTTCTGTTATTGTTGGCACAAGTAAAATGAGGATTCCGGCAAGAATCTTAAGAATTTGTTTCATGGTTTTGCATTATGGCAATACTTCTAACGCGCCTATATCCGTTTTGCTTTCTTCAAGTTCAAACATGAAACGACCGCTTGCTGAAGCTTTGAATGTAAGTATCGCGGGCACTCCTTTTTCCAAATCAACGCTTCTGTCGTAGCCGTGGAGGTGAAATTCTTCATCTTCGTCAGCAGTAACAATGATACTTACTGTTTCCCCTTGTTTTATCGTGATTGTCTCGGGACCGGAGATGATTTTTTTGTTTTCAACAACAAGAGTAAATTCTTTTGGTTGTGTCAAAATTGTTTCTGGGGGTATGGGTTGAACATTTTCTGCCTCTTTTCCTAAAAAGAGCCAGCCACTGGCAATAATGAGCATGCCTGCGAGTACAATAATTATTTTAGTCTTCATATTAGTTATTTTTTAGCTGTTTTTAATGATATTCCAAGTGCGACAACGGAGAGAACCAAAGCAAGAAGCGCTGTCATAAATGTGTAATCAGCTTTACTTGAAGCTTCCGTAACGGGGGCGGAATAAGGCGTAGAAGACATATGGTCATCGGCAGAAGCGGATGTGTCAGCGACAACTTCCGTTGTTGAATAGGGATTTTTTACTTTGCCATCTTTTTCATCCTCATTTGGTTTCTGGGGGTCTCTATCCCATGCGACCACTTCTCCTCTTGCGTACGTTTGATACGCTTTCCAAATAAGGGTTGTATCTTCTTGCGGAGTGCGAGCGGTGAATTGGAACACATCTTTTTGCCCTGCGGGGATTGCTCCACCCGTCCATTCTATTTCGGTAACAATTGTTTTATCACCTTCTTGTTTTGTCTTCACTTCTATATCCCAGCCTGATTTTACAAACGGCGTTACTCGCTCAAGTTTTTCTGGAATAATGAGCCGAACACCTTCGGTGGGCACGTCACGTTCAGTTGGAACACTTAAGTTAAATGTTTCATATTTTGAAGCAGGAACTTGAGATGGAGTAACCGTTGAGTGCGCAAATACTGTTGGGGAATAAAATACAAATAATGTGACAATAAAAAATAACAATAAATAAGTTTTTTTCATGATTAGATATATGTTTCACTTCTTTAAAGACACAAAGTGCTTTAAAGAATTAATAGCTAATAAAGGGAAACAAATACCTATCTATATATTTTAGGATGCATAATGCCGCATCGGAGCATTTCCCGAAAGAGATTGAATAGATTCGTTTGAACGCGAGTATTATATGAAAATATATTTTTAGCCACAAACGGCGCACAGAAAACAACATGCATTTTTTGAAGCGCGCTGAAACTTATTCTAAAACACAAAAGAAGGAACACAAAAAACAGCAACTTTTTGTTTTCATTATGAAAAAGATTATCTATTTGGAGGCCGAGAAGCATTTTCGGGGCGCCCGTATGTAGGTGGCTGTGGGGAACGAATTCATGCACTCCGAAAGATAGAAGCAGTGCGACACAAATCATAAAAACAAGCATTTTTGAAAGATTTATACTTTGCATATTTATTACTATGAGTATACCACACTTGAGTATGTTGGTATGTTGTTTTGCCTGATTTTTTTTCTTTTCTATTCTCATACCCCCGTTCCAAATGGAAGCGAGAGTACATAGAGTCCGCAGGCGATATAACACTAATTTAAAAAGCGATTCCATAATAGGAACCGCTAAAAATGAATTAACTATTTAACGATAAACAAGAATTGGATTTGCGGGGATTATGTGCTGCAATGATGCCGCATATTGCATCTATAAGTTTTGGAGGGTATCTTAAATTTGGATTTTGACGTTCTTCTTGTATTAGTGCTTGTAATTTTTCTCGAAATTCTATTGGGTCTCTGTCGTCAGTTGAAAAATCTGATGAAATACCAGTCTCAAGCGTTTCTCTGCTGCTAAGTGGGTATTGATCTGTAATTGCGTAATAGCGCACGGAAACATGATGGTGGTCAGAAGATCGGAGGAGCCAGAACGTGCCTGTACCTAGATCAACAATTCTACATACACCCTGAGTGTCTTTACAAATATGAGGCGCTGATCCTTTAAGTTCTGAATCAGATATTACCTCTCCGTTTTGGTTGAAAAAAGATAATGTTTCATACTTTGAATACGGAATAACAATGAACATATATGAACAACCCCTTCCGTTATTTTTCCTTTTTACAGGGTAATTCTTTTAATGTATATAGTCAAGTTTTTACTAAAACACCCCCTCACTCTTTAAGAGTGAGGGGGTGTTTTGAAATTTTTATTTATCTTTTTTTGAACGTCGCAGGAATGCGGGCACTGCGCCCCACTCCTCGTCATCAGATTCTCCCGCTGCGTCAACGGTTCGTTTTGCTCCTTCATTGACAGCGTTCATCAGCTCTTCCTTTTTATGATTTTTTTTTCCGCTGTCAGACAAAAAAGAATTGAATAATGGCTTATGATTGCTTGAATTGTCAGGGAAACCGGAGGCAATAACGGTAATTTTCACTTCTCCTTTTCCTAGTTTAGGGTCATTGATAGCGCCAAAGATAACTTTTGCGTCACCCGCGATTGATTCGGTAATAATCTTTGCCGCCTCCTGGATTTCATGCATGCCAAGGTCTGGGCCGCCGGCAATCGCAAAGAGTATGCCTTTTGCTCCGTTTACCGATATATCAAGCAGCGGAGAGTTGATAGCCATGCGTGCCGCGTGTTCCGCTCGTTTTTCTCCAGCCGCGCGTCCGACTCCCATAAGCGCGGAACCTGCTTCTGCCATAACAGCTCTGATGTCCGCAAAGTCAACATTGATGACTCCAGGCGTCGTAATTAAATCTGAAATACCTTCAACGGCCTGTCGCAATACCTCATCGCTCATCGCAAATGCGTCAAGTGCCGACATTTCTTTTTTTACAATTTGTAGTAGGCGGTCGTTCGGAATAATGATGAGCGCGTCAACTTCATTTTGAAGCTCCGAGAGTCCGTTTAACGCAATGTTCATTCGCTGTGTTCCTTCAAAGAAAAATGGTTTCGTGACAACTCCGACGGTAAGCGCTCCCGCTTCTCGCGCTGTTTTCGCAATAATCGGCGCTGCACCGGTGCCCGTGCCTCCGCCCATACCCGCGGCAATAAAGACCATGTCCGAGCCCTTGATGGAGTCCTGAATTTCCGTGCGAGTTTCTTCGGCGGCTTTTTTGCCGACTTCAGGATTCATTCCAGCACCCAATCCCTTTGTTAAGTTTTTTCCAAGATGGATTTTTTTAGGAGCGACTGATTTTTGAAGGTCTTGCACATCCGTGTTCATTACCATAAATTCAACGCCGCGTACTTTGGAATTGATCATGTGGTTCACGGCATTACCGCCGGCTCCTCCTACGCCGACTACATAAATACGCGCGAATGCTTCAATGCCTGGTTCAATTTTTGCCATGATATTTTAGGGTATAGGGTTTAGGGTATAGGGTTTAGAAAAACTAAAAGCTAAACACCAAACACCATGTTAACAGAGCACCAGTAAATCGACTGTTTACTCTGCATATTAATTTACTTTTAAATTACCAGAAAAAAAGACACTGACAATATTGACAAACGATACAGTATTTTTTTTAATATTCTCTTCAGAAATGAAGAAAAGTAAGGCGATGATGTTTTTATGGGAGAAATTGCTTGCTCCAAGAAGCAAGCGACTTCCAATAATCTTCAATGTTTCGGCCTCTATTTGTAAGATCCACTCCATATGGCTCATGAATTCCCAAAATACAGAGTCCGTACGCAACAGACCAAATGGGGTCTTTTACTTTAATCTGTGCGTTACCCGGTGTGTGAGGCACTGCTATGCGAGCGGGGAGTTTTAATGTTGCTTTTGCGAGGTCCTCTGTCGTCGCGATGCCCGAGCCTCCTCCCGCAATTACTATTCCAGCAGGCAACAGCCCGCTTCTGCCGACTTTTTTCAAATGTGCCTCCACTAATTCAAAAATGTCAGACATCCGCGCCTCAATGATTTCAGCGAGTTTTTTTTGAGAAAATCCTTCACCAGTAAGCGTTCCCATTTTTACATTTTCCGCTTCCTCGAGAGGAATTTTAAGGCCAAGGGCGATGTCATTAGTGATGTCAGTTGACCCTATGGGGAATACTTCAAGTGAAGTTGGTTTGTCATTTTCAAATACCGCAAGGGACACGGTTTCAGCTCCGATATTGACTAACACACAGCCGGCAATTCGCTGTGCTTGAGTTAATGTAACCAAACTTGCGGCGACAGGCGATGCGGCAACATTTACCACCGTGACCCCGGCTTCTTCCACCGCTTCAACAAAATCATCCAAATGTTGCGCGAGGCAGGTGATCAAAAGAACTTTTACTTCAAATTTAACACCGCGCATTCCGAGTGGTCGCCCCAAAATTTCTTTTCCATCAAGTTTGTAATGGAGCACGACTTCGTGAATCACTTTTTTATTGGTAAGATTTTCTGCTTTTTCTTTACTTGCCGCGATTGCTCGTTCAATATCAAGCGCGGTAATTTCCCCGTCAACCCTTGAGATAAGAGTGGAGCCGACGCCAATAGTTGCTCCAAGAGAAAGGCCCCCAACGGCAATAAGCGCTTGCCGTACTTTTTCCCCCGAATCTTTTTCAGCCCGCGCAATGGCTTCTCTTACGCTCCTGGTTGCCTCATCTATTTGGGTAATATATCCATGACGCAGCCCCCGAGACTCCGCGCTTCCTACCCCGAGCACTTTTATTCCAGCACCTTTTTTATTTCGTTCGGCAATTACCACTCGCGTGTTTCGTGTTCCTATGTCAATGCCGGTAGTAATGGTGCTCATGAAGATATACTTTCCGATAATGTGATAATCGGATTTTATTTATAGAAATAGTAAGAGGAAATGTGTGTTAAAAATTTTTAAATAACGACAGAAAATTTTTTTCGCACACGCGCCTCCTTATCTTCCATTGTACTATTATGGCGGTACCCCTTCAAATGAAATAAGCCATGTATAAACAGGTACAGAATCTGATTTTTAAGCATTCTTTTGTTTGTGTGTGCTTCCCAACGAGCCTCTTCAATGTCAATAAAAAGCTCACCCATATGTGTTTCAAGGGGGAAACTTAACACGTTTGCCGGATTGTTTTTTTTACGATAGCGTTTGTTGAGATTTTTGGAAAGGGCGTTTTTGATAAATACAATACTCAAATTATACTGTTTTCCTAAAACCGTATTTTTAATATCGGAAAACGGCAGGCGAGGAAGCCTGCCGTTTGTTTTGTTTGTAATAGAGATCGTAGAAAAGGCGTTTTTAGCCCTCATAATTATGATGGTATTCGGCCAAGCTTTTTTAATTTTTCTGTTTCCTTATGTTTTGCAATTCGTTTCAGCGCTCGAGCCTTTTTTTTAAATTTTGATTCTGCTCGTTCAGCAAAACGGTTTGTTCTCACAAACCGTAAAATACCGGATCCTTGCATCCGTTTGGTGAATCTGCGCACGAGTGACGCGTTTGATTCGTTTGCGTTTTTGGCGACTTCTACGTTAACAGCTGAATTCATTGTTATGGATTATATATAAAACCTTTTTATTTGCAACTAAAATTATGGCCAACATCCAAGTTATATTTGTTTCACGGGCGCATATGTTTTTAGCCCTATCCCTACCCCATACCCCTAAAAACATATGCGCCTGTGTGGAACGATCTTTAGTCCTCTTTAGCTATACGTGTTTTTTAAGATAATCTCCCAGCTTATCAATGGGTACAGTTTCTTGCGAACGGGTTTTCATGTTACGAACGATGACCGCGTTTTCGTTTGCTTCCTTTTGTCCCAGTATAATGATGTAGGGGATTCCTATTCTCTCCGCGATACCAAGCTGGACAGAGAGCTTGTCTTTGTTTATGGAATGCATGAGGGGAATCCGCACTTTTCGAAGTGCTTCTATAACCGTGAAGCTTTTCAGTTTTGCTCCTGTGCCAATCTGTATAAAATATATTTTTGGTTTTTTAACTATTCTCGGGCGTGGCATGGAATACCCCGGCGCGGAGAGCACTCGGTCAACTCCGATTGCGGAACCAACAGCGGGAATGTCGCGGCGGCTTCCCAAAGCTCTCGCAAGATGGTCGTATCTGCCGCCCCCACCCAAAGAAAGCATTGGTTCCGCACTCGTTTTTTCTTTTGATTCTCGTGAAGGCTTTGTTTCCGTATTCTTAGTTTCTGTATTTTCTTTCGTATTTTCTGCTGAGCTTTCTTCCTGCTCGGATACAACCTCAAAGACAGTGCGGGTGTAGTAATCAATACCTCGCACCAAGGTGTGTTTTAGAAAATAAGGAATTTGCATTATCTCTAGATACTCCAGTACTTCTTTAAAATGCTCCCTGCAATCTTCACACAGGAACCCCATGATGTCGGGTGATTTTTCAGCAAGTTCTTTACAAGCGGCTTCTTTACAGTCAAGTAGACGAAGCGGATTTTTCTTTAAACGCATTCTGCAGTGCGCGCAGATTTTATTAATATGTTTTCTGTAATATGCCGTGAGTTCTCGTATATAATTCGGCCGACAGCGAGAATCTCCGATACTGTTTATCAATATAGTAAGGTTTTTGATTCCAACCTCTTCCAATATGAGATGCGTCAGTTTAATGGTAAGCGCATCAATAATGGGCTCTGCCGCTCCTATGGTTTCAAATCCAAATTGAAAAAATTCCCGAGCGCGTCCTTTCTGCGGTTTTTCATGGCGGAAAAAGGGACCATAATAATAGAGCATGACCGGCTGGGGGAGCGAGTGCATGCCGTGTTCCAAATATGCCCGCATAATACCCGCAGTGCCTTCGGGACGAAGCGCAAGACGGTCTTTCCCTTTTGTTGAGAAACTATACATTTCCTTACCCACGATATCGGTTTCCAAGCCTACTCCGCTGGTGAAGACGCCTTCCTTTTCCAAAATAGGTGTTTCAATGGGCTTGAATCCGTAATAGAGCGCGATTTCCGCGGCCTTTTCAAAAAATCCCTGATATGACAAAAAATCTTCATGCAATATGTCACGCATGCCTTTTGGCGACAGAAGCGCGCCCGGCTTTTTTTCTTTTGAAGAATTTTTTTTGCTCATGTTTTATTGCACGTATGAAGCGAGTCCCGGAAACACCGAGATATGATTGAATGGAAATAGTCGGACAAGGGCGCGGCCAACGACAAGTTCGCGGGGAAGTGCTCCCCACGAACGGGAATCAAGGCTTGCCCCGCGATTGTCTCCCATAACGAAATATTCTTTTTCCTGCAATGCAACAGTTGTTGTATCACTAAAGACAGCTGTATTATATGACTCTTCTAAAACAAATTCTTCTCTGGAAACACTGTTCTTAATGGTAACCACCCCGCGCTCTATTGATATTGTTTCTTGCGGTAGGGCAATAATTCTTTTAATAAAAAATTTTGAAGGGTCTTTTGGATATCTGAACACAATTACATCTCCACGCTCCGGTTCATGAAAGCGATATGAAAGTTGGTCTACTATTAAATAGTCTCCGTTTTCAAATGTGGGCACCATTGATGTGCCGCTGACGATATAGGGTTGGGCGACATATACGCGAATGGGCACGACGATAATGAGCGCCAAAAACACGAACTTGGCAATTTCCAAAACAAAAGATTTAATGGAACCTTCTTGTGTTTCATTTTTTTGAAGTTCTTCAGGCAGCATTATGCAATTGTAATACAATTTTGTGTTTTATACAAAAATAAACCCCGCGCGACTTTGGTCGCGCGGGGAAACGAGAGTGTCAGATGCCGCCTTTTGTGCCGAACAGCATCTTTTTGTTCTTTTTCTGACGTTTGTTGGCGCACGGGACGATCCACAGTACGCCAGCGAGCGTAAGAGCAGCAATCGAAAGAGAAAACACCGTGTCTAGTGCCGAATAGCCCTTGCTGGACCAACCGTAGAACATGGCTAGAAGATCCATTGTCCAGAAGGCTTCGCCGACGATGATGGTGTTTGCGAAGATTCTGCCATTCGGCACGAGCATGACGAGTTCACCGCACGCGACGATGCTCGGGGCGGCGGCAACGACAGCCATGACCGCTATCACGACGAGGTGTGGCGCGAATCCGCCAAGTGATGCGAATACCCACGCAACTATGACGGCAGCAAGAGCCGTCACGAGCGTTTGCGAAAAGTATACCAACCGTACGAGATTCATTTTCCGTACTCCCTATTCAGTTTTAACTAATTAAAACATATCATAAGACCATATCTCTGTCAAGCCCCTTACCTTGCGCCCAATGCTCTATACTTAATTACATGTCATATGTAATCGTCGGACTTGGAAATCCTGGAGTAGAATATGAAAACACGCGGCACAATAGTGGGCGGAGCGCTGTACTTTATTTTTGGAAAAAGCAAAATTTTCCGGAATGGGAGAAAAATAAAAAATTAAACGCGCTTGTTTCAGAAGGAAAAATCAAAACCCCGCATGTAAGGGGCAAGGAAGAAAAGGTAATGCTTGTACTGCCGCAGACTTTCATGAATAAGTCAGGCACAAGCGTTGCGCCGCTTGTTAAAAGCAAAAAACAAGCAGAACGGCTTGTGGTGGTTCATGACGACCTTGATTTACCACTTGGCTCTCTCAAGATAGTTTTTAATCGCGGCTCCGGCGGGCACAAAGGGGTAGAATCGGTAAAGCGGGCAGTGAAAACGGAAGGATTTGTCCGCATCCGTATCGGTGTTTCTCCTGCAACTGCTTCCGGAAAACCAAAAAAACCGGACGGTTCACTTGTGAATGATTTTATAGTAGCCGCTTTTCGGCCCAAAGAAACGGAATTGCTTAAAAAAGTCACTAAACGCGTTGCGGATATTCTGCAAACTATCGTGGAAGAAGGAAAAGAAAGAGCGATGAATAAGTTTAATTAGTCACCGTCCATCAGTCACTAGCCACTGCCACCAGTCATTAGTTGTTGTGTTGCGTATGTGTGCGTCACATTTTCTACATTGAAAGAAATATAAAAGATGTCATGAGAGAGATGGCCGCAAAAAAAGCTCGACCGAAGTCGAGCCTTTCACCAAGCGGTCTAGAGGCCAAACAGGGCGCGAAGGAACCGGAAAGGATGATTTTTTGTCCACATGAGAAACTCACGGCGAGTCATTTGTTGGTTCTTCTGCTGCATGGTGATACCTCCTGAATAGTTACTGATTGAAGTGTGGCATACTTCCATACAAAATGTCAAGAAAATATAAGCGTATTTCGTCAATGGAAAGAAATATAAGCATTGCCATGGCAACGCTTGGAATCGCGACGTTCGGAGGAAAATGAAAACAAGTTTTCATTTTCCTCCTCGCCTCTGATTGTAAAAAGTGTCATGGGAAATGATGGCAAAGAAAAAACCACCGTTTCTTTTGGAGGGCGGTGGCCACGGCTAGGGGATTCATTTGTTGGTGCGCTGTTCAATTTCATTTAACCACGCCGTGCGTGTGGCATGTGAGCGACTTAGAAATGCAGCGCGTCTCCGGTTCTCGGAATAAGCAAGAGAGAAGGCCTCATGGTAATTTCCAAAAACTTGACCAAGAATATCATATTTCGGACAGGCAAGGTTGAGCTTGCGTATGTCAATTTTCTGGGCCCATTCAAATAGTACACTGGCATCCAGCAATCTTGCGGCTTGTTTAACTAATACACCAACTACCCTGGGATGGTAGTACCACTCTAATCTGCTTTTCATGCCCGGTTTTTTGAGCAAATGACGGCAGCATCTCCGTTTTTTTGGCATCGGACACTTCCTGCTGTTGGTGCGCTTCCGCAAAGATAACATAAGTAATATCGAAAGTCAAATTTTTACAGCGTAATCATTTTAACAAACAAAAAATCATCCCGATACCCGTCGGGATGATTTTTTGTTTAATTTCTATTCTTTCGCCTCCGTTTTTTCTGGTTCTTTGTGGGAGAGTGTCATTCGCTGCTCTGTTGGCTCAAAAAGGGTAATTTTGAATGAATATTTTTTCCCAAGTTCAAGCGCGTCTTTAAGCGCTTTTTCGGTACCGAACTCTGAAATATGATTAAGGCCGGCAACTCCTTCTTCAATAGAGACAAGCGCTCCGTGTTTGTTATGTTTAATCACGACACCATCAACAGTGTCTCCTTTTTTGTATTTTTTACCCGCGGCCACCCACGGATTTTCTTTAAGTACTTTTATGGAGAGAGAAATTTTGTCTCCTTTTACTTCAATAACCTGCGCCTTCACTTTTTCCCCGACTTTAAACAACATGCGCGGATTCTCAACGAGACCCCAATCCATTTCTGAAATATGCACGAGTCCTTCAAGCCCCTCTTCAACTTTCACAAAAGCACCGAAATCAACGATACCGGTAATCTCTCCTTCCACAATATCGCCCACTTTGTATTTTTCAACGATTTCACCTTTGCCCTGCTGTTCTGGTCCTTTTTCTGAAAAAATGAGCTTCCCTTCTTTTGGCGAGGCAGAGATAATGATGACCTGGAGATTTTTCCCCACAAGTTTTTGAAGTTCAATAAGAATTTTATCCTTATCACCGTCCAGTACGCGTGGATAATGCTCCGTTTTGAGTTGTGATGCCGGCACAAATCCGGGAATGCCTTGCCACTCTAAAATGAGTCCGCCTTTGTTTGCTTCTTTAACAGGAAGTTCTAACAATGTTTTGTTACGGATTGCTTCTTCGGCACTGTTCCAGATAAGCGCCTGGCGTGCCTCTTTGAGCGATAGTTCAACATAGCCGTCTTCGTTTTCCCGCTCCACAACCTTTGCGGTAATATTATCGCCGACATTTATTTTTTTAATAATATCGCTCGCATTTCTAAACTCCCTCCCATAAATGATTCCCGTGCCGAACGGGCCAAGGTCAATAAACAATTTTGATTTATCAATTTCTATAACGGGACCGAGAACCAAATCTCCCTCTTCCGGGGGATTTTTAGTGTTCTCCATAATTTTAACCATTGGATGGCTGGCCATGGGCCGAGCGTTTTGTAAGGGAACATACGCCGCTCTTGATTCAGCGTTCGCAGATTCAAATTTTTTATCAGATTTTTTTGTGGAGGTGGATACGGGAGGAGAGACAACGGCCTCTTCCGCGACAAGAGATGCCTTTGAAGTTTCTTTAGGTTGCTCTATTTTTTTTCCGACGCTCGCTTCTGGCGAGATCGGGACCCCGACCCCTTTGGGCGTCGGAGCCTCTTTTACGATAATTTTTTTTGTTTCTTCTTTTCCTTCCTCTTTTTTAGACTTTTTAAGTTTAAATAATGATTTAA
The DNA here is from genome assembly GCA_016180525.1 of Parcubacteria group bacterium. Classification (GTDB taxonomy): domain Bacteria; phylum Patescibacteriota; class Minisyncoccia; order Phycocordibacterales; family UBA2135; genus JACPBB01. Next base: position 403,712 of record JACPBB010000002.1, read on the forward strand.
TTAACGCCATATTATAATGTAGTAAAAGACTGTTTCCTCCTTACTTGTAACTGGCAACTAGCCACTAACTATTAACAACCAATGAAAGGTGGGGTTAGACAATCTTTTGCTGATAAAAAGCGCTTATGCGCACAATGGGTATTAGTATATCTAAAAGAAAATAAAATGCAAAAAAGAACACGGCCGTAATTGGCCGTGTATTAGTGAGCATATACAGCTTCAAAGGTTTCCCTCCACTGCACATGCAACTCCTTTCTTCTCTGTCGTGCGGATTTTTCGGTCAGTTGCGCCGAAAGTCTTACCCCCGAGGAAGACTTTTATGGCGCGGGGCGGGTGAGCGGGGGTGCCTTGCCGAGCGGTCGTTAGGCGGTCTTGTTGGCGCCGGCAATGCCCGCGATGTTGAGATGGGCATTGACGCCGAACGAGGTGCCGGCGGTGATGAAGCCGTTGTCGGTGTCGGTCGTGGCGATAAAGGTCGAGTTCTTGCCGGGTGGTCGCACGGGAATCTCCCTTGCTTTGGCGAGGTTGGAACGACTCTGGCACAAGATCTGCCAAAGGTACCCCTATTATATACCCCTCAAAATAAAAGTCAATCTTAATAATAGAACCCCCTAGACCCTATACCTCATACCTTATATACTAATATTCATGGTCATCACATATCACGGAAATCAGTTTTTCAAAATCCAGCAAGGAGACACGCTTCTTGTGTTTAATCCACCGGCAGACGTAAATCGTTTTGGCGCTACCGTTGGACTTTCAACACTTAATGATAGTGATTTTAACGGTTTAGAACATCTTTCCCACGGAGACAAACAGCCGCTTCTCATTTCAGGGCCTGGAGAATATGAAATCAAAGGAATTTTTATACAGGGCTTTGGCGTTCCGATCACTTATAAAAAAGAAGAAAAAATAAACACGGTTTATTATTTAACCCTTGAGGGAGTGCGCATTTGTTTTCTTGGGGCGCTTTCCAAAACAACATTTTCCGAGGAAATTGAGGAGAACATCTCTGAAGTTGATTTGTTGTTTGTGCCAATCGGAGGTGGAGATGTGCTTACACCCACTGACGCGTATAAAGTGGGCCAATTTTTTGAAGCAAAAATAATTATTCCCATGCATTATGAAAAAGAGGGCGCTCCGCAGTTGAAAAAGTTTTTGGAAGAATCTGGAGAGAAAGTTGCTCCGACTGATAAACTTGCCATACGCAAAAAAGATTTTGAAGGAAAGGAAGGAGAAGTTATAGTACTTAAACAAGTTTAAATACTATAAACTTCTAATTTTTAAACCGTGTTTAACGTCATCGTAAAACTGCAACGGCAGCCGCTTTATGTTCGCAAGCAAGCCGCTTTTTTTATCTCCGGCCTTATTGTTTTTATTATTGCGGTACTATGGATTGCAACATTTGGTGAGCGTTTTGCCCCGGACAAAAAAGGAGAAAGCATAGTAACAGAGACAAAAAACGATCTAGCCCCTTTTGCGCTTTTGAAAGAACAATTCGTTGACCTGCGTTCTCTGTTTCAAAACAAGCCGGAATTTTAATTTCTAAGCTGAACGCCATGGTTCCTTGCGGTGTATGTAGTTTTAATGTTTGAAAAAAATTACTTGATTTTCGTTAAAAGAAAAAGCCCGTGTTCGCTTGATAGCTACTAACGGGCTTGAGTTGAGCAGTGTTTTTCACGAATCCGAGTGAGGATGTCGCAGAACACCTTCGCGGGTAAAGAGGTGTTGGGAGATTCGGGATGACCCAGGTCGTGTACGAGCGTCATGCCCCTTGTGGCGATGAGCGCTTCCAATGCTTCTGAATTTTGTTCGAACTTTGCTCTTATGGCCTTCTCGATGAGACGATGATGCGCTTGCGATCCATAAGAGAGTACCCCACTCCTCCACCAGATGAACTTTCGTTCAGCGTTTTTTCCAAAGCGTTTTGCAGTTCTACCGACAGATTGAAACGCTTGTTCTCGGCGTGGATCATTTGTAGGGAATTTTGTTCCCTGAATGAATCCCTCGACCGAAGCAAAACGTATTCCGTCTATAACAAATGAGTCAGCAGAGAAATTAGAAAGCCGTTGCGCGCGCCAATCTTTCGACTTGCTTCCGATATTCAGAGTTAACATCACGCTTTTCCTCCTTTCAACTTTCAAACCTTTGAGTGCTGAACTAATCCTTGGAGTTCTCCCGACGCCATATGCACAAGCTTCATAGCACGAGATTTTTCGTAACCCTGGCTCATCAATTCTCGGACTACTTGTACCTTTGTTTTGGTATCGCTAGGTTTACAATCCGCGTCCTGTAACATCATTACGACGAGTTGGAATTCTTCCTCGTCAACACGCAACTCTGATACATCCCACTTCAAATAGACTTCCGCCATGATTCATCTCCTGAAATTTAGGGGGTTTCAGATCAATTAACATTATATCAAAAAATTGTTACAATGTCAAATTTTTGAAGATGTGTATGCAAAGTTTTCCCACGATAACATCTTTTAAAATGGGGATATTTATGCTACGATAAGACTACGAAATAGTACTAAAACAATACGAAATTTTTCGTATTTTTTCGTTTACTTTATATAGTTTCGTAGAAATTAAATGGCTAAAAAAGACGATTCAAATAAAAAAGAAGTGGCAGTTTCAACAGGACATGTAATTCCGAGAAACATTACGACCGAAATGAAGGAGTCGTATTTGGATTATGCCATGTCCGTCATCGCGTCTCGCGCGCTTCCTGATGTTCGTGATGGTTTGAAGCCGGTGCACCGGCGAATTCTCTACGCAATGTCGGGATTAGGACTTTCACACTCCGCACGATTTAGAAAATCAGCGGCAGTTGTTGGTGAAGTGCTCGGAAAATATCATCCACATGGAGACACATCCGTCTACGACGCGCTTGTGAAAATGGCGCAGGAATTTTCACATCGCTACCCGCTTATTTTAGGACAAGGAAACTTTGGTTCGGTTGATGGAGACTCTGCGGCGGCAATGCGTTACACGGAAGCAAAAATGTCTCGGCTCTCCGGTGAGTTGCTTCGTGATTTAGATAAAGACACGGTGGAGTGGAGACCAAACTACGACAATACAAAAAAAGAGCCGACTGTTTTGCCTGCTGTCGTACCGAATCTTTTGCTTAATGGAACACTCGGCATCGCGGTCGGTATGGCGACAAATATTCCTCCGCACAATATCAGCGAAGTAGTTGACGCAACAATTCATTTAATTGAGAACGAAGATGCTTCAACGGAAGATCTTTTGAAATTTGTACAAGGACCAGATTTCCCGACGGGTGGAGTCGCATTTAACGCGAAGGACATCGCGCATGCTTACGCCACAGGCAAGGGCGGGGTTATTGTTCGTGGAGAAGCAGAAATTGTTGAAGGTAAGGGTGGAAATACTCACATTGTTATTACCTCATTGCCGTATCGCGTCAACAAAGCGGAACTTGTTATCCGCATTGCCTCTCTTGTACGCGATAAAAAAATTGACGGAATTAGAGGGCTTCGTGATGAAACCGCGAGAGGTGAGACGCGCATTGTCGTTGATTTAAAATCCACCAGTCATCCGCAAAAAATATTAAACTATCTTTACAAACATTCAGATCTTGAAACTACGTTTCATTACAACATGCTCGCGCTTGTGGATGGAGTGCCACGAGTGCTTTCTCTTAAAACAATTCTTAAAGAATTTATTGGTCATCGTGAAGTCGTGGTGCGGAAACGCACGGAGTTTGATTTGAAACGCGCCGAAGAGCGTGCACACATTTTAACAGGGCTTAAAAAGGCGCTTGACCACATAGACAAGATAATCAAAACAATTAAAGCCTCTGCAGATACTCCCACGGCCCATAAAAATTTGGTTAAAACATTTAAGTTTTCAGACGCGCAAGCAGCGGCGATTCTTGAAATGAAATTGCAGAAGCTCGCGGGACTTGAACGAAAAAACATTGAGCTGGAACTTAAAGAAAAAATTCAACTGATTGCGGAACTCAAAGCCCTGCTTGCAAGTCAAAAGAAAATACGCACTGTTATTAAAAATGAACTTTCAGAAATCAAAAAAGTGTATGGAGATGAGCGACGCACAAAAATAGTAAGGGGCGGAGTGAAAATGCTCTCCATGGAGGATATTATTCCTGATGAAGAGACAGTCGTTGTGCTCACCAAGGGTGGCTACATCAAACGCACTAATCCCGCTGAATATCGGCGACAGAAGCGTGGCGGAGTCGGAGTGCAGGATTTAAATACTAAAGAAGAAGATTTTATTACGACACTGCTTACCGCCACGACTCATAACGACGTGCTCTTTTTTACGAATGCCGGAAAAGTATACCAAAGTAAAATGTATGAAATTCCTGAAGGCAAACGAGCAACGAAAGGAAAATCAATTATGAACTTTTTGCCACTTGCACAAGGCGAAGAGATAACATCAGTGCTCGCGCTTCCAAAAGTTGCCCGTGAAATTAAAGACCTGTCTTTGTGCATGGTTACCAAAAATGGAATGGTAAAGAAAGCATCCGCGCAAAGTTTCCTTGATGTGCGCAGAAGCGGGATTATTGCGCTTAAACTCAAAAAAGGAGATGCCCTTCTCTCTACAATGTTTGTGGAAAAAGGAGACACCGTTGTGCTCTCTTCAACGAAAGGACAGGCAATACGATTTAAAGAATCTGACGTGCGGGTTATGGGTCGTGCGGCAGCGGGGGTACGGGGAATGAAATTGCGCAGCGGAGACTCTGTCGTAGGAGCGGATGTTGTGCGCAGTCGTTTTAAAGAGCCGTTTTTGCTTTCAGTATCGGAAAAAGGAAATGGAAAGCGCACGCCAATAAAAGAATATAAAGTGCAAAGACGCGGAGGTTCAGGAATTAAAACTGCGAAAATTAACCAAAAAACAGGACCGCTTATTGTCGCTAAAGTAGTAACCGAAGAAGATGAGGAAATCGTGGTTATCTCAAAGCAAAGCCAAGTAATACGGGTCGCGCTCAAAGAAATTTCATCTCTTGGAAGGCAAACGCAAGGGGTGCGCATAATGAGACTACGAGATAGAGATTCAATCGCGACCTTCATTTGCTTATAAACAACTTACAACGGGTAACTCATAATTTACAACGTAGTTGTGTTGTGAGTTGTTGGTCGTGAGTTATAATATAGATATGCAATTTAAAGATCCTGAACGAGTATTGGATCAATTAGTTCTCGGTCATGGCCGCACGGTTGTTGATCTGGGAGCTGGAAGTGGGGCTTACACACTCTCTGCGGCACGAAGAGTCGGCGATACCGGGCGGGTGTATGCGGTAGATATCCAAAAAGAATTGTTACAACGGATACAGAATGTTGCAAAAAGAGCGCGCTTGCATAACGTTGATGTTATTTGGGCGGATATTGAAAAAATAAACGGAAGCAGCATTAAAGAGGAGACTGCTGATGTTGTTATTGTTTCAAATATTTTATTTCAAGCGGAGGATAAAAAAGCAATTGCTCGAGAATCTTATAGAATTTTAAAAAATGGCGGAAGGGTACTTGTCGCGGATTGGTCTCTTGCCGGCGGTGTTCTCGGTCCGTCATCTGATTTTGTGTTTCCACGCGATGAAGCGAAACAATTATTTGAAAATCAGGGATTTTTGTTTGAACGGGATATTGATACGGGAGCCCACCACTACGGAATGGTGTTTCGGAAAATTTAGAAAAATAAGGAGTGAAACGACTATATTTTTCTTAACCCTGTTAAATAAATTTTTTAAAAAAATTTATCCTGTTATATCAATCTTCTACAAAAAGTGCTCTGTTCTGAGAATAAAAAAGTGATACAATTGATTGATGAGATATCGTGATGTAACAGGATATTTAACAGGGTGCTCAATGTTGTCGTAAAATTTACTTCGCATTGGGCTCATAAATTTTAACAACATTGGCATGAGCAAACTTACTCCATTTCAAGTTATTCTTCTCGGGGTATTTGGTTTTTTTATTATTTTTGCGGTGCTTGTGTTCTCGGGAATTATTCCGCTTTTTAATAACACACCAAAGGGCGTAGGAGGCGAAGTGCTTTTGTGGGGCACGCTGCCTGCGTCATTTTTAAATGAGCAGATTGAAGAATTAAACAGGGAAGCAAGGGGAGCATGGAGTATTTTGTATATTCAGAAAAGACCCGAGACGTTTGACGCGGAACTTGTTGAGGCACTTGCGAGTGGCAGGGGGCCGGATGCAATTTTTCTTTCGCAAGATCTTATTTTGCGTCATCGTGACAAAGTATTTCCTATTCCGTATGAGAATCTCTCTGTGCGGCAGTTTCTAGATACATTCATACAAGAAGGGGAGTTGTATCTAAGCTCACAAGGAGTGCTGGCACTTCCATTTTCGATTGATCCCCTGGTGATGTATTGGAACAGAGATATATTTTCCGCTGCGAGTATCTCCAAACCTCCCGAGGCATGGGATGAATTTTTTACATTAGCACTTGATATTACGAAAACAGACAATGCACGCAATATCATACAAAGTACCGTTGCGCTTGGAGAATTCGAGAATATTCTGCACGCAAAAGAAATACTCACTTTGCTTATATTGCAGGCGGGGAGCCCGATTGTTTCAATAGGAGCCTCCGGGCTTTCCTCAGTACTCGATGAAATAAGTGGCGAAAGTACGCCGCCAGCCGAATCCGCACTTCGTTTCTACACTGAATTTTCAAATTCCGCAAAGTCGGCGTATTCTTGGAACAGAGCGCTTCCAAATTCAAAAGATATGTTTCTTGCCGGTGACTTAGCTGTATACTTTGGTTTTGCAAGCGAACTTTCTGATATTCGGGAAAAAAGTCCGCATTTAAATTTTGATGTTGCTCTTGTCCCGCAGATACGGGACTCCGGGGTTACAATGACTTTTGGCAATATGACGGGGCTCGCAGTGATGAAGCAGTCAAAAAATCCTGGAACGGCGCTCCACGTTGTTTCTCTTATGTCGGGAAAAGATTTTATTAAAAAAATAACTGAGGCTAGCGCCTTGCCTCCCGTACGAAGAGATTTACTTGCAACCGTGCCTGTCGGCATTACCGGGGGTGTGTTTTACAGAGGGGCTCTTACTTCCCGCGCGTGGCTTGACCCAAATCCGCCGGTGACAAACGTTATTTTTGCGCGCATGGTAGAAAATACCATTTCGGGCAGAGAGCGGATAAGTGCGGCGATTACGCGGGCGTCTCAGGAGATCGGTCGATTGTTACCCCAACAGTAATTAATTTCAGATTGCAATTTAAAATTTATAATTTATGTTTTACAATTTATGAAAACTATTTCTTTAAAACAAAGCCTCTTTATTCTATTTATGTTCTGCGCGATACTTTTTATGTTTGGTGCGGTGTTTGTCGCGGAGGCGCAAAGCTTGATTCCGTGTACGGGCCCCGACTGTAATTTTGAAAAATTTATACAACTGATTCAAAATGTTATTGATTTTCTTCTTGTCTCTATTGCCGTTCCGCTTGCCATGATTTTATTTGCCTATGCCGGGTGGCTCTATATGTCTGCCTCCGGTGACCCAGGGAAAATAACGCAAGGCCACACAATATTTAAAAACGTGCTTATAGGACTCGTTATTGCGCTTGCTGCCTGGCTTGTTGTGAGCACCATTTCAAAAGCACTTTTAGACAGGCCCCTTTTTGACAAAGGCTTTTTTTTCCTAAAACAAAGCACAGTGGAATATAAGGTTCTGGGTGTTAGCCACTAGCCAATAGGGTATAGGCCCAAATACTTGCACCCTAACGCCCAAAGCCGAGTGTTCAAGTCCTAGAGCCTAATGGCCTAAAGCCTAGCGCCTAGTAATAATTATCCCCACCGCTCTATTCTCTGCTTTATTTCTGCGATATACTATATATATGGGGAAAAGAATAACTTTTGCTCTGTTTTTAAGCGCAGTTTTGGCGACAGCTTTCTTTTTGCCCGTTTACTCGTTTGCACAAGTTCCTGGTACTGGCGGCACTGGTCTCTTTGGGGTAGAGGGAACTCGTGGTACAAGTCAAGGAGTTGGTCAGCTTGAAAACCCAATTAAATTTAAAACCTTAGGACAATTGGTAACTGCAATTATCGATATTATTATTCAGATTGCTGTGCCGATAGCAGCGCTCTTTCTTATTTATTCGGGGTATCTGTTTGTTTCAGCGCGGGGGAGTGATGATGATTTAAAAAAGGCAAAATCAATATTCTTATGGACCTTAGTGGGCATCGCGGTTCTTCTTGGAGCAAAGGTGCTTGCGAGTATTATTCAAGGAACAATTGACCAAATAAAGAGATAAATTTCAGATTTAAGATTTATGATTTCAAATTTAAGATTTAAAATAAGAAAATTAACGTATATTATTGCTGGCAGTGCTTTGTTTTTACCGTTATTGGTGTTTGCGCAAAGTCAGCCACGAACTCTTACCGATCTCATCAGCAGGTTTGTGGAAATTTTAAATGCGCTTATTCCGCTTTTATTTGGCGTCGCGCTTATCGGCTTTCTTTGGGGTGTTGGACAATTTATTCTTCAGGCAGATAATGAAGAAAAAAGAAAAGAGGGGAGACAAATAATGATATGGGGCATCATTGGACTTTTTGTGATGACTGCCGTGTGGGGAATCATACTTGTTATCGGTGGAACTTTTGGCGTTCGGTTTTTAGAGCGGCCGCAAACTCCACAATTGCCGGGAACGTCAGGTAATCAGAACACTTCTTTTGGAACTGAGAATTTTATTTTTAGCGACATAGACAGACTTCAGGGAGTACTTGGTCCACTTCAGTAAGATTTACACGATTACGGATATATTGACTTTTTTAGTTTTATATGTTATCATTCATATTATGAAAAAACTTACAATATCATCAATCGGCCTCTGGGCGTTGCCTCTGTTTGTGCTCGCGCAGAATCCGTTTCTTACCATCCTTGGGAAGGTGAAACAGCTTCTGGACGCGACAATTC
>JACPBB010000005.1 GCA_016180525.1 Parcubacteria group bacterium
CACAGTCTTTATTTTTAAACAAGGAGATAAGTATATAATGGAAGATAGGTAAGGAAAGAGCGTGCGTATGGTCTGAATTAAAAATACGCGCGTATTGTCTTACATTACAATAATATTTGGTCATTTTAATTTTAGGACACATGTTCCTAAAACATTATTAGCAACGTAAGGCGAGCGAAATGTAAAAACTTTGTTTTCACATTTCCGAGCCGAAGAGCTAATACAAGACGAAGTGCTTGTATTAGTTATTTATTAGCTTTCTAATATTGAGAACGATTTTAATCGTTCAAAAGTTACACATATGGGAAAATTATTAACGAATAGAAATTTCTATTCAGTATTATTGGCGGTCGTTGTATCGTTTGTCTTTGTCGCAGTTATGGTATCCGGCGCGACAACGATTAGCACAAATATTTCAACGGGTGGCACATTGTCTGTGAGCGGGGACTCGACACTTACTGGGGATGTGTTTGCATCTTCTACCGCGGCATTTACTGGTCAGACCTCTTTTTACGATATCGTTGTACTTGATAATGGGACATCTGATCCGACCGGCGTTTCGGCAGGGTCAATTTATTGGGATACAACGAATGAAGTTATTCGTGCTTTTGACGGTATTGATTGGAACACCGTTGCTTCATCAACTGACGCGGCAGGTGGATTAATTCTTGCGGGCGACGGACAGGGTGTTCGGTTTAACACCATCGCAAACGCGTACATGGCGCTTGGTACCACAACGCTTCCGGTTGTAGCAGTTGACAGCGGAAATGCTATCTTACATGTGAATGCAACGACATCAGCATCGGTGCCGCTTGTTCTTATTGGAAGTGGCGCTTTTGGAGCAAACCTCCTTAATGTTTATAATCATGTTCAAACCGAAGTCTTTTCTCTCGACACAATGGGCAACGCATCAACTACAATTCTCTCAACGACTGCAAATGTCCTTGATGCGCTTGCGGTAAGCGGCTACGCGACAACCTCTGGCGCAACAGGAAACTTCGCAACGGAAGGAACGGTAAGTGTTGGTGGCGGATACGCGGCAGGAGATGGGAGCGGTGTCTCGATTGGCACAACGGGCAATCTTCAAGTTAATGCTGACTTTGAGGTCAATGGATATGCGACAACAACTGCTGCAAGCGGGAATTTTGCGACTGCAGGAAATGTTGATGTTATAGGAACGATTGGAATTGGAACAACGACTCCCGCTTTTTCGGCAGAGCTTGGTGTGACCGGTGATATTCATGCAGACTCCGGCGCGACGACGACCCTCTCGCTTCACACGGATGCTGCAAGCAGGGGAACATGTATTCAGATGAGGGCTTTGGATGGTACCATTGTGAAAATCTACGCGACAAGTACTCCCGGTGTCGACTTTAATGCGCGTGCGGCACTTGTTGTTGAAGCGGGCACTTGCCAGTAATTAGAGATAATCATTGTATAATCACACTTTTTGTTAATTAATAAAATTATTAATCTCATGAAAGTTCATTATCAAGTTAATTTTGTCGGTCTTAGACTGGCCTACATCCTGGTTTCAGCTCTCACCGCCCTTTCCCTCATCCCTTTTCTGACGTATGCTGCCGCGGATGACGCGGTATTGCAGGGAGGGACGGAAATTTCCGCAAACGGTGTTACGCTAACGGTTGCGGGATCTGCAGTTGAGTCAATTACGGTAAATGATGGCAATTTTACAGTTGACATGGTAGATGGTTCTTCTATGGTTATCACTTCTTCAGGTAAAGCATCGTTTACCGTGACCCCTTCAACTCGTGTTGAATCCTCTGAGTGCGGTTCCTCAAGCTCAGTGCTTACACTCAAGGGTCCTCCAGCTGGTTCTGCTGCGGAAACAGTAACAGTCACTCCGTCGTCAACAACGTGTACAGGCGGTGGTGGAGGTGGTATCTCTGGTGGTGGCGGTGGTGGCGGTGGTGGCGGTGGTGGCGGTGGTGGAGCTTCTGTTGCAGTTGCGCCTGCGGTTACTTCAGTCCCCGCGACATCAGTTGCGCAACCTTCCGCGGTAGCAGTTGCAGTCTCTCCGGTTTTCAATAGCGGTCTTTCTCGCGGAACCTCAAACTCTGACGTAAAACGGCTTCAGCAATTGCTAAATTCTGACCCTGATACGCGAATTAGCTCATCAGGTGCTGGCTCTCCCGGAAATGAATCAAATTATTTTGGCTCTTTGACGGAGGCAGCAGTGAAGAAATTCCAAGTCAAGTACGGAGTTGCGAAAGCCGGGGACGCGGGATACGGATATGTAGGACCGAAAACCAGAACAAAGCTTCAGGAAGTCTTTGGCTCAGGAACTCCAGGAACGGTTACGGCACCCGCCGCAACGACTGGAACTGCGGCTCAAGCAGCAGCGCTCCAGAAACAAATTTCAGACCTCTTGAAACTCATTGAAGATCTCCAGAAGCAAATAAAAACTCTTCAAGGGCAGTAATCTACCTACAAGAAAGCTAATCAAAACGCAAAATCCCCCCGCCATCTGGCGGGGGGATTTTGCGTATCGTACAATCCATCTACTGACATCCGATGTCGATAGATTTCCAAACTCTGGACATCGGATGTCCAGAGTTTGGAACAATGAGAGAGGACGAACAGTGAATTCAATTCACGTGCTATACTATTTATATGAAAAATTTCTTTACCCCAGCCTTTTTAAAGTTCTTTACGCGCTTTATCATGATTCTTCTGATTGGAGTTGTTGGCGTTCTCATTTTTGGCAATTTAAACACGAAACAAAAACAAGCCCGCACCTTCCAACCCGAAATCCCCAACATTCCCAATATTAACTCCTCCCAACAATAACCTCCAAAATTTTCCAAGGCCTGGCCTTGGACGGAGGGGTAATGTTGTTATGATACAGATTTTTCATAGGCGCAAGTTTATTTTGAAGATGAGTTTTGTAGGATAAAGAAATTATGTTGAACCGTACGAGTAAAAAGTTTTTGTTGGGATTTTTAGGAATTGTATTGGTGGCGCTTTTGGTGTGGGCGTGGGGAGCGTATCTGAACCCTGAAGTTCGTGAAAAAAGAGCGCTTATTAAGTATTTTGAAAACTTAGAAGCGGAATCACAAAATAATATTTTAGATGAAGCTACCACAACGCAAGAAAAGGTTGAAATTTTAGATTATAATTAATTATTTCGAGTCTGAATGACTATATATTTCCATTACAACTGGCCCACAGTACACAACTCAATATCAATATCATTTGGTTTAGCAAATGTTGTTGATCAAGATTATTTGTTCCGTGTTGGTGTTGTTCCTACATCTGATAAAGAAAATATCTATTGGCAGGGCGACAAAGAATGGCATACATTTGAGGAATTAAACGATACCCACTTCGCTGTTACTAGAGGCGACAAGGTTGTGGTAGATAAGAAACAACACGATGGAGATAAAGTTGAAGATCGATGCCTATGGGACACTAACGAAGATTGGCCGATAGGAGCACAAGGAGGAACATCAACCTACGTTCCGTTCTCATTCTAATTTCTACCATGGAAAAGAAAGCGGTAAATAAGAGAAAAAAGAAAGTTCCTGTTGGATGGAAAAAAGAAAAAAATGGGTTTAAATATTATTTCAAAGAATCGGTAGCAAAACGATTCAATATTAAAACAATCAACTTCCCTGGATTTAAAACACAGCCAATAGGATTATTTCTGTATCATACTGGCGGCGGATTTAACCTTCGTCAGTCAAATAAAATAGGCGGAAGCTATTTCTTAGATTTTTTAAAGAACAAATACAAAAAACCAATAAAGTTGGCCGTATTTAAAAATGGGCATGGCGCTGGATCATTTAAGATTCAAAAGAAAAGCATCGCTTTATCTGTCTCGTTTGAGAATTTTCAGGAAATATTGAAAGATCTTGGGTCTGAAATCCAAAAGAACAAAGAATTTGTTATCCTGGTCAGACTTGCGGATTTTTTTCCAAAAGAGTTTAAGGTATCGTCACAAACTGCTGGATCGAAACTAAGTGAGATTAACTTAAATACTCTTGATAGTGTGGGACGTGAGGCAGTAAACCACTTTATCAAACGGTACCTTTCTTTGAGTACCTATGATGACAAAACTCTGGAGGATCTCCAGTCGTTGGTTATACAAGGCAGGAAGAAAACCCTTGATCAGGTTATCAAAAAATTTGAGCGATACATAAAGAGCAAGAAGTATTCTGAAAAAAGATGGCAAAAATTTTTGCATGAAGAGGTTTTCTTTTTTATCTCAAATTACGTTGAGTCAATTAGAGAGGCAGATGTAAATTTTGGAAAAAACGAAGAAGGTGCTAAAAAACCTGATTTCGTATGGATAGATATATACGGTTTTCTGGATGTTTTTGAAATTAAAACCCCCTATACAGATATTCTCGCAAGAAGACTCGATAAAGGTCATGATAACTACTATTTTTCCAGCGATGCCTCGAGGGCTATTTCTCAAATTGAGAAATATATTCTTTTCTTAGAAAAAAATGTAGAAGGTTTTGAAAAATACCTTTCTAAGCAAACAAAAATACCTTTTTCGGTATTGAAACCAAAAGCTTTTCTTATCATAGGTAAATCAAAAGAGCTTGAGAAGAATGAAGCAAAAAAGAGGGATTTTAGGTTGTTACGAAGATCATTTAAAAACATTGAATTCATGACTTTTGATGAATTGTTAGATAACCTGAAAAACCTTGCCAGGAAGTTTGAAGAATCTACAGATTAACGGTGAATATTTTATGGATAGTTATTTTATATAAATTTCTTGAGCATGGAAAACATAAATTATTTTCAAAGAATAAAAGGTGCATTCATAAAATTAAAAGGTGGAGTAACAGAGTTACTTAAAACTTCTGACAGAAGCACATATTCCCATTTACAAAATTATATATACTTTGCGCATCGTCCGATATTTAGTTTTACTGAAGCAATTTTAATATTATGCGAGAATAAAAAATCTAACGCCGCACAAGTACTTTTGAGAACTCTTTTTGAAGCGCATATAGATATTATTTATCATCAAGTTGAAAATTCTGAACAAAGATTGGCTTTTTCCAATAAAAGAATGTTTGATGAAAACATTGTGATATTAAATGAAATATTATACCTAATAAAGAAATACCCCAACTTAGAATCTCATAATGCCGATGATCTATTCAATAAAGGATACTTAAAAAAAGCTATTGAATATCAAAATGAATGCCGAAAAGCAATTTTGAGAGCTAATCCTAATCTTTCGGGCACTAAACATTTGCAAGAAAAAGCTAGATTGTGTGAAAAAGGAGAGGTTAAAAATGCAGAGCCAGGGTATTTTGAAAGAATGTATAGCGTTATTTACAGACAGTTATCTCCAATAACTCATCTTAATATAGCGGGATTCCAGGCATTTATAAAGCAAGATAAATATGGGAAAAACCTTTTTCACGATGGAGATATTGAAGATTTTATCGCCACGCAAGCTGTAGGCATAAGTGTGGCTTTCGTCAAAGACTTATATGACAATAAAATTATAGTGGATAAACAACCTCTAATTATAAAAGAAATTGAGACATTAATTTCTGAAGCGAAAGGTAAAATTCAAAAATCCTTAAAACAATAAAACAAAATTATGAATCAAATACAACGTGATTTTACATATCGTCTTGATGCTGTAAGATCGGTATGCGAACAGCATAGTTATGAAAGTCAGGAATGTCAGCAGTCCATTCAACTCTGGGAGCACCAACACAATTGGAACCTGTTTTATACAAAAGTATTCCTGTATGATAAATTTGTATTGTATGTTGCCGGTTTTCTTATTCTCAGTTTTTTTATATTCTCTTATTTTTTGAAATTATTTTTAAAATCAAAAAAGGGGTTGAGGCGGACAAGAAAAGAACAATGAATATACTGTACCAATTATGAAAATAATTTTTCTAGAAAAGAAAGGGGATTTGTAAGCGATATTCCGAGGAGTGTCAAAACAATAAATCCCAAGATGCTTAAAAAGCCTTATTGGGTTTGTCGGTAAAATTTATGATCTCGACGAGGTTAGCCATTTTGAGATAAGTATCATTTAAATTATGGAGTTATAAACTGGAAATACGGCGTAGCGCCATAAATATTGACAAATTATATTTGTTTTATATAATAATTTCAGTTTACACAGGATGGGAAGGATACTGTCATGCAGAACAAGGCGTTTTTGTTTGCCCTCGTGATGCTCGGGACGCTTGCGGTCGGATTTCTCGCTCACTTCTCGCCGGCATCTGTCGACCTGCTTACCGGGGAAGGGACGCTTGCCGGCATCGCCATCATGGTGCTTGCCTTTGCCTTCGGCGCCACATCCCGAATTCGCTACGACGGGGTTGTGGGCTGGGGAGCACCAGCGCTTGAGATGTTCTGGAAGGTGGTCTTCGTGGCCGCGCTGTTCCTCATTAGCTTTCAGACTTTCACGCCGATTCTTACGACAGCCGGTTTCGTACTTTTCTTTTTCCTAGGGATGTTCTTGCCCACTTGGTGGGAGTCTCTCGCCTGGTGGGAGGACGAGCGTAGTGGGCAGCGGAGTGTACAGTACGGGGATTAAAGAGTATCGAGATTCATATAGCCGAACCCGATGGGTTCGGCTATACTTTTTATTTTTTTAAAATACTATAGACTTAGGGAAGAAAGCAGAATGAGGTGTGCTCTTGGAAAAAGGTAAAACAATCGGAGAATTAAAGGTGGGGCAGAGGGCAGAGTTTACAAAAATTATTACGGAAGAAGATGTTCAGCTATTTGCCAAAGCAACCGGGGACAGTCAGCCGGTACACCTCGACGAAGCATATGCCAAAACGACAAGGTTCGGCCAGCGCATCGCGCACGGACTTTTAACCGCGGGCCTCATTTCTGCCGTACTTGGTACAAAACTTCCCGGTCCGGGAACAATTTACAACTGGCAAGAAATGAAATTTTTAAAGCCGGTGTATATAGGGGATGAGATTACTGCGGTTGTGATCGTTTCGAATATTGATACAGAAAAAAATAGAGTGATGCTAAAAACAGAATGCTTCAATCAAAAAAAAGCTTTGGTTTTAAGTGGGTACGCCGTCGTCATTCCACCCGCCATAAAATAGTTCTAAAAAAGGCCGCAACGGCCTTTTTGTTTGTGTTTTTATTTAAAATATATAGACTAAATGAAGAGCTTTTGTTAGGGATTTTTTGATGCTTACTATGCTGAGAATATCCGCGGGTTTTGTATTTGGCGCTGGGGCGATTCTTAATTTTTTTACCACAGAAACATTTACAGGAGAAACCCTCCTGCTTACTTTCCTCTCTGCCGCTTTTTTAATTGGCCCCCAGTTCCTTTCTTTATGCTTTAGGGTGAAACAAAATATGGATGTCCGCATTGACACATGCGCGTGTTCGGATACCCGCATAGGACTTTCATGCTCAAAACAAGCACAGTATGCCGTTTCGCTTATTGCGCTTGACCCGAACAACTCTTCAAATGATGTTATGAGTTACACCGTTTGCGAAGAACACCACCCCCACATTGGAAGAAGTGATTCACGGTGCGCGCGATGGTGGAGCGATATTACCGAAAAGAAAGGCCTTACCATTCATGTTATTGAAATTTTAAATTAAAACAAAGTGCCACGCGTTCCGGAAACCCATCGGAGCGCTTTTTTCTTGTACTCTTTTTCATTTTTGCTATAATAATGGCAGAAAAAGTCATGTTGTCGAAGGGAGTTTTTAATGAAAATACGGCGTATCGCTGTCCTCTGCGTTGCCCTGCTTCTCGCGGGGTGCGTTGGAGGAGGCAATGACCCGCCTAAAATTTATCATACTCAAATAGCGGAAGAGATTAAGCCGAACTCGGTCTATTACACGGAGGTGAAAACGTCAAGCGACGCAACGCTCGGTGTTATCTGGCACGTGGATTTGCAAGGGAACTCAACAGTTCTTCAGCAAGGTGTTGACAGAGCATTTTGGAAAGATTTTACTCTTGCGCTCGTTGGTCTTGGAGGGCAGGTTGGCGCCGCGGCGGTACACGGCATTTCATTTAAAGCGGCTAAAACTGCTATAACCAATACAGTTACTACTACAAATACGAATTCGAATTCTGGCCCGTGCAATGAAACCGGCGGCGGAGATCTCACGGGGTGTTAAATTCAAAAATAAAAAGACAGATAAGTTTATCTGTCTTTTGCTTTCTCTAAAGCTTTTTTTCAAAAAATGAATCAATGGCGACATTTGTGTAATCTAATCCGAGTGGCGTCATTGAAAGAAAAGAAAATTTATGTCCGTATGGAATCTGTATTCTTTCTGGTCTGCCCAGGGCTTCCCACAATTGTTCAATTCCGGCTTTTGGTATGTAGTCATCATATAGTGAATTAATGTAAAGCACTTTTTGTGGGTTGATATTGCCGGCATATGTTTCAGGACTCATTTCATTCAAAAGCGGCTTAATAAATTGAGCGAATATTTCTTTATTCCACTTAAATCGGGCAAGAATTTGTTCCCTTGTTCGCGACATTTCATTTTCTTTACTGAAGGCAAAGATATTGTGAAGTTCCCCACCGCCCATAACAAACGCGCCAGATGAAATGCGATTATCCACGCTCATTGTGTTTACCGCAAACGATGCCCCGATACTGAATCCAACGATTCCAATTTTATCTTTACAAATTTCTTTCCGTGTTTCTGCCCAATCTATAAAACGTCGCACGGTGATGACGCGCTCGTGCATCGCACTGACAGCGAGGCGTATTTCTCGGGCCAGCTCCTCTTTTGTTTCTGCTTGCGCGAGTTTTTTTGAGTTTACCGGATACGCGGCGTCTTTTATAACGAGAATATTAGTGTCCTCTTTTTCCCGGAAGAGGAGCCGCAGAGAAAGAGCGTGCTGGGGATAGGTGTGTTCGGAATTATAAATGGGAAGTATGATAACAAGTTTTTTACACGTACGGCTATGTTCCAGCGTTTCTGGTGTGGAATAACGCGCGGTGGCGACTTCCTTATTTTTTACCGCAAGGCTCAAACGTAATTCTTCTCCGCCTTCTCTAAACGGCTTGCTTGAAATGATACGTACCTCGGTATCAGTTTTTTTGTAGCTAAAATTTTTATGAATACGAGCAGGTGAGGGAAGTGATTGCACCGAGATTTTCTCAGGAGCAAAAGAATATAGCTCGACGCATGCGGAAATCAATAAAAAAGATGCTATGAGAGGAATGAAAAAGAAAGAGCCGTGTTTCAACGTGGCACCTGTCAAAAACCTTTTCTCTGTAGTTTATTTTATCAGAAAGAGGTTGCATACAAAAAATATTGACTTTTGCTAAAAAATATGCTATTTTTAAAGTAGCCTTTGAAATCTAGCAAAATTTCACACACAGTCTCGAAAGGAGGAAGGCATGAAGACGCGAATTTGTGCGTTTCTTGTCGCCCTCCTTTTGGGGGGCGCGGCACACGCAGACGAACATTTGAATCACCTGAAAGATACGTGGATTGAGCGGAATGGCTCGCTTCTTTCCATGGAGTACGGTCTCAATATTGATTTTCTGGGGGAACGGTGGAACGTGTTCTGCAAGCGGAGTCGCATGCACCCCAAGGTGGGCGTTGTCATGCGACCAGTTGCTGATCTGTGCGCGATAGAAGACAAAAACAGTGTTGCGCATATTTCAATCTATGCGGAAAATCAGTCTTTTTACGGCAAAGACGCAGAGGTTGTAAAACCGGATCCACAGAATCCCCTGTCATTTCATTACGCGGAATTGCATCCGTGGAAGGACTTGATGGCGGATCAGTTTTTGTCACACACAGCGAAGAGCGTTGGCGCAACTCTTGTACCAAACCGAAGCAGAAGCCGGGGAGAGTTTCGGGTGGAGCGTTTCCGTGCAGAAAGTGGGTGTGAAGGCGTTCCTGAGAGCCGTCTATACAAACTTCGCGTAGAGGGAATAGTGGTAGATGAGCGTGGAGAAGAGAGCCCAATACGACACGAATCGTATGTTGCGTTTGGGTTTTTCCCGCATCTCGTGGAGTATGATTTCGTCGGAGAAATGGGACGGCTTTCCGAGCCAGTTCTACGCAAACTCTACTTTACGGTCGTCATTTACAACGATCCAAATGTAACCGCTGACATCACGGCGGAAGCGTGTGGAATCATTCAAAAAATTGCCTCTCAAGCGAGGCGAAACTAACGAGTCATCATTGCCAAAGCGCGATGCGGGCTCGTTTTCTTTAGGGTGTTTTTAGTATTTGACATACTATTTTATATTCTTATACTATATCGTATGCACCGGAGACGGTAGGGTTCCGCTGAAGGCGGGATTAAACAAGAACCCCCACCCAGGTCGAAATGTTTTTTAGTGGCTAGCCCAAAGTGGCTAGCGGCTAGATTTGCTCCGGTCCTTTTACGAGGACTTTATTTAATTTCAGATTTCAAATTGCAGATTTCAAATTTGAGATTTGCAATTTACAATTTGCAATTGTGGTATGGCACTGACACGACAAAAAAAAGAAGACATTATCAAAAGCGTTACTGAAAGCATAAAGAACGCGGCATCTGTTGCGTTTGTGAAATTTCACGGGCTTTCTGTTTTCGACGAAAGCGCGCTACGCCGAGGTTTGCGGGAGAGAGGGGTAGAATATACGGTTGTTAAAAAAACTTTGCTCCGAAGAGTGCTTAAAAGCATCGGCATTTCAGGCAATGAACCAGAGCTTGACGGAAAGGTTGCCATTGCCCATGGCGCTGATATGGTGGAGCCGGCAAAAGGGATTGCGTTTTATGAAAGGAAATTAAACGGGATGGTTTCATTGCTAGGGGGTATTTTAGAGAGCCGCTATTTAAATAAGGCGGAGGTTACGACTCTTTCGGCAGTTCCATCACGACAGACGCTTCTCGCGCAACTTGTAATGGTTATATATGCTCCTGTGACAGAGACCGTGCGAACACTTCACGAGGTGAACCGATCGTTTGTAAGCGTACTTAATCAGATTGCGAAGTCAAAAAATTAATAATTTAATTAAGGCGTTAGGCACTATAGGACCTAGGCGTTAGGAAATAAAAATTTTTCCTAAAGCCTAAAGCCTAATTTCCTAAAGCCTAGAAACATGGTTGAAGAAAAAGATGCAGGAACAGTAGAAGTTCCTGAAAAATTTAAAAAACTTGTTGAGGAAATAGAAAAAATGAGCGTTTTGGATCTCTCAGAACTGGTGAAAGTTTTAGAGAAGAAGTTTGGCGTTTCGGCACAGGCAGTTGCGGCTGTGGCTGCGGCGCCCGCGGCAGGGGATGCTGGAGCGGCTGCTGCTGAAAAATCAACATTTAATGTTGAACTTGCTTCAGGCGGAGACCAAAAAATACAGGTAATAAAGGTGGTAAAAGAAGTTCTCGGACTTGGGCTTAAAGAAGCAAAGGATTTGGTAGACGGAGCGCCCGCGATGCTCAAAGAAGGAATGAAAAAAGCAGAGGCGGAGGAATTGAAAAAGAAGATAGAAGCTGCGGGAGGCAAGGTAGAGTTGAAATAACTAAAAACCAAAAACATAAAAGCCCCGTAATGGGGTTTTTATGTTTTTATATTGCTTTTAATATAACTATACGTTATTATTTTTTTAGAAATACTGGAATGGTGGAAGTAAATGAACCGAGACGTCTATATTCCTCAAATGAAGGTTACTTTTTTAATGCACAGCCTACGAACTAATGTACAGGCAAGCAACAGCGAGGTAACGTGGCTTATTCCTTCAAGCCTTAAGAATTGGGATTTACCGGTAGACGGTCTTGTGGTGAGCCACAGCGATGAACAAGTAAAAGAAGGCACTGCTGAAATCTGGGTTTGTTTGGTTGCCTCGCTTGTTAATCATACAAAGACCGGAGGAGCGAGTATGGAAGCGCTTCTTGTGCACTCAGCGAAATTGCAAACGGATTTGGTGAAATTGCATGGCTATGAATATGACAGAGAAGAAGATAAAGGGAAAGGCGGGACCATCATGTTGTTCAAAAAAATTCCATTTGAAAAGCTACAAGACGAATTAGGGACTATTTTAGCTCTTATTTCTTAATCTTTTAACCCCCCCGTCGCTTCTAAGCGGTGGGGGTTTGTTGTGTAAAACCTGTAGACAAGCTGTTGCGAATGTGTGGAAAACGTAAAACAGAAAAGCGCGCTCTCAGAGCGCGCTTTGCGAAAATAATCAACTTGAACGAACAGGAACTAGCTCTGGCACATGAAACCGTGACGGAGGCTTAGGCGTACATGCTGAAAAATAGAGAGCGCTCGTGAGGGTGATTCCAGATATTAAGTTAAAAAAATCTTTTGGTAATTCCAAATCAGAATATCCCACCACTGAAACTATTACGGGTAATGCGTTTAATCCAACGAGGAACAAGGCGGCGAACAGGCGAATAAAACAATCATCCACACGGTCAGGGTTTGCAGTGTTTTTTGGAGTTTCGTCCCAGTCCTCCTCTCTCTTTTGTTCTCTTGTGATGAGATGTACCGAGCATATAACAAAAAGTACTGTTATAAAATCTGGCAAGGCGTGGTTGGTAAAATATGTAAACATTGATTGCACCGTTTCCATAATAAGTACTCCCCACAAACCTAAACGCGCCAAGAAAAAACAGTTTTTGCCGGTTTTTTCCTGAAACCAGTCAGCAAGTTTTTGAAAGATCTCATCAAGCAAGCACTCGTCTATTTTTCTAAGCATGGCGCCCTCATTTTCCTACAGATGCAGCCTTCTTGTTGAATTATATCATCATTATAGTGGCTTGTCAAGAGTTAATCGTTCTCTCTGAATGTGGTACATTTAATAAATCAAGGAGCGGAGCGACTATGATTTATTAACCCCCTCTTTTTAGATTCTTCTAAAATTGAGGCAGAACTCAAAAAGAGGGGGTGATGATTTTCTTCCAAAAATCTTCGAGTGCAGCGAGTTAGATTTTTGAGGATCTCGTCTGGTCGTCGGATAACTCTAAAATTTAAAATAAATGCTAGCATCAAAGATACGGGATCCTCAAAACTGTCATCGTTCACAAAGTTCACGAACAGTTTTGGGATAATCGCTTCGCTCAAGAAAATCTATCATGGATACTCTCTCAAAATTGTTTGGCAGTGCTGCGTATGTGAAAATAATGCGTCTTTTTCTTTTTAACCCGACTCAGTCGTTTGAAACTAAAGATGTAAAATCTCGAGCGCAAGTTTCACAAACGACGGCTCGCCGAGAAGTATCATATATTCATAACCTTGGGCTTATAAAACGAAAAAATTTTGTAAAAGAATCTACAAAAAAGACGAAACGCGGTATTAAAGTTTTAAAACGAAAGGTACGAGGTTGGACCTTAAACGAAGCATTTCCACACATTGAGCCATTGCGCCATATTTTGTTAAGCAGTGAGTCGTTTCATAAAGAAAGCGTAGCCGAACGATTTAAAAATATAGGCAGTTTAAAATTACTCATTATATCCGGTGTTTTTGTTAACGAACTAGAGCGCACCAACACTCGCGGGAGGGTTGATGTTTTACTTGTGGGAGACCGCCTAAAACAAAGACCGATTAACACGGCGCTTAAAACTCTGGAGTCTGAAGTGGGGAGAGATTTGCAATACGCAGTCATGAAAACAAAGGACTTCCTCTATAGGCGTAGCATGTATGATAAATTTGTGCGGGATATTCTGGATTACCCACACGAAATTTTAGTGGATAAGCTGGGTGTTTAATGTGTAAAATATCAAAAAATTCAATAACCTATAAAAAACCTTTATAAATAAGGGTTTTTTTAAATTTAACCTTGACAGTTATCCACAGTAAGTATAAAAGCATGCCATAAACAGTGGTATTATTAATAAAGACTTGAAAAAGCTCGAATATCGGGATTAAGACCCGTTATTCTACAAAAATTCTCCTCATCATGGTCGGATGGGGTTTTTAGAAGACTTAGTTTATCAGTATAATTTATCAGATAATAAACCTAACTAGCATATTTGAACACTTTCGTGCTTTGAGTATTCTATTTAGGCTGCAATTTACGTATGTTATTAGAAACTTGGGGAGTGGTTCTCACAAGATCATTTCAGGACATTTGGCTTGGAATTGTGGACTTTGTCCCCGCAGTAATCGTTGCGCTTGTTATCTTTGTTGTCGGCTGGTTTGTGGGCGTTCTTTTAGGACGTGTTATTGCACAAATTATCCGCTCAATTAAAGTTGATAGTGCTCTTAAAAGTGCTGGAGTTGAAGATTTGTTGAGCCGCGCGGGATTTCGTCTTGATTCAGGACGTTTCCTTGGCGAATTAGTAAAATGGTTTGTTATTGTTGTCTTTTTGGTCGCGACGCTTGAGGTGCTCGGGCTTCAACAGGTAAATCTTTTTTTGCAGGATGTTGTGCTTACATTCATTCCGCAAGTCATTGTTGCAATCTTAATTATTTTGGTTGCAGCTGTTGTCGCAGACGCGGTACAGAAGCTTGTCGTCGGCGCGGCAAAGGCGGCAGAAGTGAAAGTTGCTCATTTTTTGGGCGGACTTGTGCGGTGGTCAATTTGGGTTTTCGCAATCTTAATTGCACTTTCACAGCTCGGTATTGCTGATTTCTTCGCACAGACGCTTTTCACCGGAGTTGTTATCGCCCTTTCTCTTGCCATCGGCCTTTCATTTGGTTTTGGCGGACAGGACGCAGCGGCACGATTCATTGAAAAGCTTCGTGGAGACATTTCTCACCACGGCTAATTCAATCTTTCTACGAATAAATACATAAAATTCCCCTTGAAAAAGGGGAATTTTATGTGATAACTCTCCTTGTCGATGTTGACATTTTTTTTGCCATGAATATAATGGACGGTACATGTTAAGAACGATAAACCAGATACACAAAAGGCGGTAAACGACCCAGTTTTTCTGTAGTCGTTTAAGCCGCCCTACGCGGCTTTTTGTTTGCTCAAATAAATTTTAAACAAGCAAAGAGCAAGCATGAAATTCTGAATTCGTGAAAGAAAAAGATCGTTGACAATAAAATTCTGTCCTGACGGAAGTTTAAATATCCCAATATTAATGGGGTCTTTTCGTGCCGTCGGAGACAGGCAAAAATAAAAAAGAAAATCTAGAAAGCGAAGTTCAAGCAAGTGGTTGCTTGAACGAAGCCCCGTCGCTACTTGTCCGAGTGCGAGTGCTGAATAGGCACTTCCCTTATGGGCGAAGCGCGAGGACTTTTAAAAAGTAGCGTTGGGGGTGGTTTTTAGATTTTCTAATAGAATGTCAACAAAAGGGCGTATGGTGGATGCCTTGACTCTAAGAGGCGATGAAGGACGCAGCTTGGCGGCGATATGCTTCGGGGAGGTGCCTAGCAACCTTCGATCCGAAGATTTCCGAATGGGGAAACCTAATCACGTACACCGTGATTAATCTGTCCGCAAGGATGGATTGCATACTCAGGGAATTGAAACATCTTAGTACCTGAAGGAAGAGAAACCAATAAGGAACTTTTTAGTTTACGGACGCGCTTTCGCATTCGTAAATTAAAAAGTTCTCGGTATTCCCTTAGTAGCGGCGAGCGAAACGGGAACAGCTCAAACCGAGCACCAGCAATGGTACTCGGTGTTGTGGGGAAACAGTGGGGTTTGTCCCAGAAAGTTACAAAATAATTTGATTAGCAGAAATCGCTGGAAAGCGATGCCCAAGAGGGTAATGGCCCCGTATGCGAAAATCAAATGTCTTTCCGATTGTTTTACCCGAGTACCTCAAGACACGAATAGCTTGGGGGAATCCGCCGGAACTAACCGGCAAAGCTAAATACTCTTAGAGATCGATAGTGAACAAGTACCGTGAGGGAAAGGTGAAAAGAACCCCGATGAGGGGAGTGAAATAGACCTGAAACCATATGCCTACAAGGAGTCGGAGCCGAGCCCTATCATGGGCTTCAGAATTTTCGGATATTCATAATCATTTAATTTTAATAACATCTTAATGATTTCAAATATTTATTACTGGAGCTTAAGATAGGGCTCGGTGACGGCGTGCCTATTGAAGAATGAGCCAACGAGTTAATATATGCGGCAGGCTAAGCCCGAAGGGGCGGAGCCATAGGGAAACCAAGCGTGAACAGCGCGTACATTGTCGTATGTATTAGACCCGAAACCAGGTGAGCTTACCATGAGCAGGGTGAACCCCGACGAAAGTCGGGGGGAGGCCCGAACCAGTTGGTCGTGCAATTCCATTGGATGACTTGTGGTAAGGAGTGAAAAGCTAATCGAACTTGGTAATAGCTGGTTCTCTCCGAAA